>JBIJCI010000019.1:0-29606 GCA_044344715.1 Ilumatobacteraceae bacterium
GGGTGTGCTGGAGCGCGTCGAATCGCAGCCCGGAAGGGACCTGCAGCTCTCGATCGATCTCGAGCTGCAGCAATTCGCCGAGCAGGCGCTCGAGACTCAGTTGCTCCTCCGCCAGCGCAACGAGGCGCCACGGATGATGCTCCCGGGCGGCATTCCGGATCCGCAGTACGAGGAAGTCAACTATTACAAGGCCCCGGCGGGTTCGGTGGTGGTGTTGAACCACCGGACCGGCGAAGTCGTGGCGATGGCCTCGTATCCACGGTTCGATACACGATGGTTCACGGCGAACGTGGATTCCGACAAGTTCGCCCAGGTGTTCCCGCAGACCGACGATCCCGACCGCTCGATCCTCGTGAATCGCGCCATCTCGGGGCGCTACAACCTCGGTTCGTCGTTCAAGCCGTTCGTCGGGTACGCAGCCTTGAATTCCGGTCAACTGCCAGGTGGCGCCGACTACACCTTCGACGATCGGGGCACCTACCGACTCGTGAGCATTCCCAAGGACCGGTGCGACCAGGGCGTGAAGTGCGTGTTCAGGAATGCGATCTGCCGTTCGACCGGGGCTCCGTGTCAGTACGGCAAGGTCAACATGGAATCGGCGCTCGCCGTTTCGAGCGACACGTTCTTCTACAAGATCGGCGAGCAGATCCTTACCGAGCGCGGATACGAACCGGTGTTGGAGCGTGAGGTTCGTAGGTTCGGCTTCGGTTCGCCGACGAACATCGACCTGCCCTTCGAGTTCGCGGGGACCATCCCCAATTCGGCCTACAAGAAGTACCTGGCGAGCATCGGCGCCATCGCCGAGGATGCAGGCCGGTCCTACTACGTCGGTGACAACGTGCTCTTCTCGATCGGGCAGGGACTACTGTCGGCGACCCCGATTCAGCAGGTGAATGCCTATGCCGCAATCGCCAATGGAGGCACGGTGTTCGAGCCCCGTGTCGTTCGCGCCGTGCTCTCGCCCGGAACCCGTAACCGAGTATCGGGCTTGGCCGATCTACGCACGGCGAGCGTCGTGCGCCGCGTGGCGCAGGAAGCCGACCGCCGGAAGATCCCGATGTCTCCCGAGGTGCGCGAGCCGCTCATCGACGGGTTGCGACGTGTCATCACGGGGCCCGGCGTCGATTTCGACTTTTACCACAAGACGACGGGGGAGAACCTGTTCCGCAACTACACGGGTGTGCCGATTGCCGGCAAGACCGGAACTGCCCAGGGTTTCCAGAACCTGCCGTGGAACGACTCGTCGGCGTTCGGGGCATTCAGCCTCGACGGACGCACGCCGTACAGCGTCTTTGCGTACCTCGAGAAGTCGGGTTACGGAGCCGTGGCGGCGGCCCCTGTTGCCAAGTGCATCTTCCTCGCATTGAGCGGCAAATGGAGAATGGACGACGTGATTCCTGCCGATCCCCTCGATACCGCCTCCACGGTGGCGGCGGCGCCGAGCAAGCTCCGTAATCCGTTGTGCCTGGTGAGCAGCGCCCTGGACGCCCGGGACTGACGTGTCAATCAGCTTCCGGGTCCGTCCGCGACCGACCGATCCACGCGGTTCGGCGAGCGTGCTCGACCCGTGGCGAAACATCGACTGGTCGCTGATCCTGACCACGTTCATGTTGACGATCATCGGAGTGTTCAACATCTTCTCCACCACGAGTCCCAGGCTCGTCCTGCGCGGCGTGGACGCGTACTACTTCACCCAGCGTCAGGTCATCTTCCTCATCGCGGCTGCCTTTGCGATGTTCGCGGTGATGTTCGTCGGCCACGACTGGATGCGCAGCAAGGCCATGTGGCTCTACGTGCCGACGACATTCTCACTGCTGATCCTCTTCCTATGGAGCTACACGAGCGGTGAGACGAAGCTCTCCTTCGATCTCGGGGTCATCGCGGTGCAGCCGGCCGAGATCATGAAGCCCGTGCTCGGGCTCGTCCTCGCGGCCTGGTTCGCCGAGGCCGGCGGGCGCGTCCTCCCGTACGACGAGTTCGTCAGGGCGATGGTCCTGACGGGTATTCCCTTCGTCCTGATCCTCCTGCAGCCCGATCTCGGCTCTGCGATGACCCTGGCCATCGGAGCACTCGGTGTGTTCCTGATGGCCGGTACCCAGCGCCGGCATTTCGTCGGAATCTTCATTCTGACGGTGCTGAGTTTCTTCGCCTCCATCTGGTCGGGCCTGGTTCGCGACTATCAGCTGAACCGATTCACGGCGCTGTGGAACCAGAACAATACGAGCGACGCCTCGTTGCAGAGTCTCGTGCTCCAGGTTCGTTACGCAAAGCGGGCGGTTGCGGCGGGCGGGTACTTCGGCAAGGGATACCTACAGGGCGACTTGACCAACGGCCGTTTCATCCCGGTGCAATCGACCGACTTCCCGTTCTCGGCGATCGGTGAGCAGTTCGGGCTGGTCGGATGTGCCATCGTGATTGCGCTCTTCGGATTCGTGCTGTTCCGGGTGTGGCTCGTCGGGCGCAATGCCAACTCGCCGTTCGGGAAGTTCATCGCCGCAGGGGTCTTTGCCACACTGGCATGGCAGGTGTTCCAGAACATCGGGATGACGCTCGGAATCACGCCCGTTTCGGGGCTCCCGCTGCCGTTCATTTCCTACGGCGGTTCTCACCTCGTCGCGTGGGGCGTCATGATCGGACTCGTGCAGAGTGTCGAAATGCGTCGATCCGCCTGAGCGAACGGGGGTCAATCGGTCGAGGTCCGCGTGGGGATGCCCACTGGTCGGTAGGGTAGGAGCGGAGTCGGGGTAACCCGGCAACGGATTTCGAACAACGCACGAGCATGCGAGCGCAAGGGGAATGATGCGCACCGCGCTACGGCACGGCAGTTCGGCGCACGTGGCGCGAGTCTGCCCCATAGGAAAGGCATTGACATGACGAACGAATTCGGAGAGAGCGAGCGCACGCCCGCGGAATTGCCCGACCCGCCCCGTGAAGGGCGAGCCAACATTCCGCCTCCACCAGGACGGGCCTTCGGTACCTCCCCAACCGCGGACGAGGGCGACACCCGTCGTCCCCGTGGCGGTGCATCGGGCGAGGGCTCGCGTGGCGCACGCGAGCAATCCGGCGGTGCACGGGACGGAAACGGCGATGGCGAGTCGGACGGGGATCGTCCGCGCAGTCGGCGGCGCCGTCGGGGCGGACGCGGACGAAGTCGTGGCGGCAGCCGTCAGGGCGAGCGGAGTTCGGGTCGGCGATCGGACCGCGGTGGCGACCGTCGACCCCAGCGCAGTGCCGAAGAGGTCGACGCGGAACTGATCGCGCGTCGTCGTGGCAAGGAGCGGGATGGTCGGCCGCTCGGCCGCTACCTCATGTGCGTGCATGTTCGAAACGACTTGACGCAGGTTGCCGTGCTCGAGGGCCGCAGCCTCATCGAGCACTACGTCAGTCGTCCGGCCGATGACGTGTACCAGATTCACGGCAACATCTACCTCGGCAAGGTACAGAACGTTCTGCCGGGCATGGAGGCTGCCTTCGTCGATATCGCCACCCCGAAGAATGCCGTGTTGTACCGGGGTGACGTGCAGTTCGACAAGGAGGACGTGGTCGAGCAGGGTCCCGAACCGCGCATCGAACAGGTTCTGAAGCGCGGACAGCTCATCCTGTGCCAGGTAACCAAGAACCCGATCGGCGAGAAGGGTGCACGACTCACCCAGGAGGTGTCACTGCCCGGTCGGTTCGTCGTCCTCATTCCGGACTCGCGAACGTACGGGATTTCCAAGCGCTTGCCTGAGGGTGAGCGGCGCCGTCTCCGTACCGTGCTCGATCGCATCAAGCCCGAAGAGCACGGGCTGATCGTTCGCACGGCGGCCGAGAATGCCACCGAACACGAGCTCTCCACCGACATGAAGCAGCTGGTCGAACGTTGGGAGCGGATCAAGCAGCAGGCCGCCAAGGCCTCCTCGCCGACCCTGCTCTACCGCGAGCCTTCGCTGGCCGTTCGGGTGATTCGCGAGGAATTCAGCAGTGACTATCGGGGCATCGTCATCGACGACCGGGCCCTCTACGAGGAAGTTCGCGATTACATCGGTGATTTCAACCCGGAGTTCGTCGACCGTGTCGAGCACTGGGACGAGAAGGATCAGGGATTCCCGCTGTTCGAGCAGCACCGGGTGGTGGAACAGCTCCGCAAGGCGCTCGACCGCAAGGTCTGGCTGCCGTCGGGCGGGTCGCTCGTCATCGAGCACACCGAGGCCCTGACGGTCATCGACGTGAACACCGGCAAGAACGTCGGAAAGACGAACCTCGAAGAGACGGTGCTCGGCAACAACCTCGAGGCCGCGGAAGAGATTGCCCACCAGCTCCGACTCCGGGACATCGGGGGCATCATCGTCATCGACTTCATCGATATGGAGGTCAAGGAGAACCGCCGCAAGGTGGTGGAAGCCTTCCGCCGGGCCCTTGCCCGGGACAAGACCCGCACCCAGGTATTCGACATTTCCGAGCTCGGGCTCGTGCAAATGACCCGTAAACGAATCGGGGAGGGCCTGCTGACCGCCTTTACCGACACGTGCCAGCCCTGCCATGGGCGTGGCGTCATCGTCGACACCAAGCTCCTGGAGGACGAACCGGCACTTCCGGTCGGTGCCGACCTTCCCGGAAATCGCCGATAGAGTACGACGTCGCTATGTACGCAGTTATCGCCACTGGTGGCAAGCAGGAGAAAGTGACGAGCGGCCAAACGCTGCGCGTCGAGCTGCTTGACGGCGCCACCGGATCCGAGGTCTCGTTCCGCCCCGTTCTGCTCGTGGACGGCGGTACCGTCCTCTCCACCCCGAGTGAGCTCGCCAAGGCGTCCGTGAAGGGAACCATCGTCGGCGAGGAAGCCGGCGTCAAGGTCGAGGGCTTCACCTACAAGCGTCGCACCAACCAGCGCCGCCGCTACGGTCACCGTCAGCGCTACAGCGTCGTCAAGATCACCAGCATCGCGAAAGGCTGAACCATGTCAAAGACAAAGGGTGGCGGCTCAACAAAGAACGGCCGCGATTCAAATGCGCAACGCCTCGGTGTGAAGGTGTTCGACGGTACGAGCATCACGGCGGGCAGCATCATCGTCCGTCAGCGCGGCACCAAGGTTCATCCCGGCAAGAACGTCCGTCGGGCCAGCGACGATTCGCTGTTCTCGCTCGTGGACGGGGCCGTGAAGTTCGGACATCGACGTGGCCGCAAGGTCGTCGACGTTCTTCCGGTGGCCTGACCGGTTATCCGCGTAGCGCCTCACGCAACATCTCGCGGAACCGCTGCTGATCGGCGCGTAGCACCACGCGTGTGTTGTACGGCTTCTTCGTGACGCCCAGCCAGTCGACCATCGTCTGACCGCGGGCGTCACCCTCGCCGAGGATGACGTCCACGTATCGGAGCTCTTCCTTGGTGACGATCGAATCGTCGATCGCCACGCACATGGCGATCGGGTCGGGCAGGTCGAAGCCGTTGATCTGCGTGACCGAGTGGCAGAACTCCCTGACGTGTCGCTGAATGTCGATGGCGAACCGACCGAGTGGCGAAAGGGCGCGCAACTCTGCGGCGAAATCGTCCATCACCACCGCGTCCTGCCAGCTGACGTCCCATCCGACCATCTCGATGCGTAGTCCCGAGTTGAACACCACGTGCGCCGCCTCCGGGTCGGCCCACACGTTGAACTCCGATAGCGGGGTGACGTTGCCGGGGAGCACCCCGGTTCCGGCCATGGCGACGCAGCGCTTCACCCATCCGGCGAACCCGGGCTCGCTGCGAAGTGCCACCGCAACGTTGGTGAGCGGCCCGAGGGTTACCAGTTCGAGTGAGCCTCGTTCGGCGCGGAACGCCTCGATCATGGCTCCGATGCCATCGTGCGACGTGGGGGAGCGCCCGTGGAGATCGAGGCCGATGTCGCCCATACCGTCCTTGCCGTGCACGTACTGGGCCGATTCGAGCGGTCGGGTGAGTGGCGCCGCTGCGCCGGCGTGAACCGGCACCACGACTCCGCACTTCTCGGTGGTGATGAGGGCATTCTGTACCGCCATCTCGAGAGGAACGTTTCCGGCGACGATCGACATCCCGACGACCTCCACCGACGGGTGCTTGAGGGCGATGATGAGCGCGACGACGTCGTCGCTCGCCGTGTCGGTGTCGATCCAGATTCGTCGCTTCACGCGGGGCAACGCTAGACGATTCGTGCGGAGGGCCCGGCGCGTCCGGTGGGATGCCGAGGTCGGCGGGTCTAGACGTCGATGCCGCGGGGCAAGCGAGCAGCGTCGTAGTTGAGCAGGGCAAGGCCCTGGCGACATGCGAATCGATCGGTCATTCCGCCGACGTAGGTAACCGCTTGCCGGAGGGCCTCGTCGCTCCGCGAAGGTCCGACTCCGTTCTCGAACGCAGCGGCCATGTGCTCGGGATGGACGTGATAATGCTCGACCAATGCACGAAGGAGATCGATGACCGACGTCGCCTGGGTCCGTGATGCGTCGCGCATGTAGATGTTGTCGTAGTTGAACCTTCGAAATTCGGCGAGGGCATCGGCGGTATCGCCGACCATGCCGATTCGTCCGGTGGCGTGGCTGGCCTCGATCATCGCCCGGATGAATGCGCGTAGCTGGGTGCTGCGGGACGAGCCACAACGAATGCGTACGTCGTCCGGCAGGTTCGCGGGATCGACGAGCCCGGTCGAGACGGCATCCTCGAAGTCGTGGCAGACGTAGGCGATGCGGTCGGCCCACGAGACCACCTCACCTTCCGGTGTTGCGGGAGCCGGCCGGGACCACGAGTGGTTTCGGATTCCGTCGAGTGTCTCGCGGCACAGGTTCAAGGACGCAAGGGTAACGTCGGCCCCCCATACCGCGTGGTCGTATCCACCCTCTACGTACGGCGAGAGCGCATCCTCGCTGGCGTGACCGCCGGGACCATGGCCGCAGTCGTGACCGAGGGCGATCGCCTCGGTGAGGGCAACGTTGAGCCCGAGCGCCCGTGACACGGCTACTGCAACCTGGGCCACCTCGAGTGCGTGGGTGAGGCGCGTGCGCTGGTGGTCCTCGGGAAAGACGAACACTTGGGTCTTTCCCGCCAGTCGCCGGAACGACGAGGCATGCAGGATCCGGTCGCGGTCCCGTTCGAAACAGGTTCGGAAAGGGTCGGGTGCCTCCTCGACGGCACGATGTCCTGCACCGAACGACCGGGTGGCGAGCGGTGCGAGCAGCGCCGCTTCGCTCGATTCCCGTTCATCGCGTGGAATGGTTCCGAGCCGACCCGTGCCGGCCCAGGAGTCGGCGTGCGCGAAGCGAACGGAGCCGTCGCTGGTGTGACCGTGCATCGTCGAGGCCCACGATTCTGCGCGCGAAGTCACGCCACAACGATACGCAGCGGGTGCCTGCTTGTAGCGTGAACAGCCCACCACATCTGGCCGATTCGTCACCGGGAGTTCGTCGAACATGAGCGCATTCGTCGACGAGGCACAACTCAACGTTCGGGGTGGCGACGGCGGAGCCGGTTGTGTGAGCTTCCGTCGTGAAGGGCCGGTCGTCTACGGCGGTCCCAACGGTGGTGACGGTGGTGACGGTGGTTCGGTCTGGCTGATTGCCGATCGGAACGTTGCATCGCTCGTGGCGTTCCGTGACCACCCGCACCGACGCGGTGAGGACGGTGTCTCGGGAATGGGCAAGGACCTGCACGGCCGACGTGGTCGCGATCTCGAGGTGAAGGTGCCGGAGGGAACCATCGTGCGCGATCTCTACGGCGGTGAAATCCTCGCCGACCTGCGCACGCACGGCATGCGCTGGCGGGCGATCCCCGGCGGTCAAGGCGGCCGTGGGAACGCCCGCTTCCTCACCAACAAGCGGCGCGCCCCGAAGTTCGCAGAGCAGGGCGAGCACGGTCCCGAGCGGTGGCTGAAGCTCGAACTGAAACTCATGGCCGACGTGGCGCTGGTCGGCTTCCCCAATGCCGGCAAGAGCACGTTCATTTCCACGGTGTCGGCAGCAAAGCCGAAGGTCGCCAATTATCCGTTCACGACGTTGGAACCGCATCTCGGGGTGGTTCGCATGGGACCGGAAACCGAGTTCGTCATCGCCGACATTCCCGGACTGATCGAGGGTGCGAGCGAGGGCCGTGGTTTGGGGCACCAGTTCCTGCGCCACATCGAGCGGGCACGGGTCTTGTGCATCCTCGTCGACCTGGTGTCGATGGAGGGAACCGCACCGCAGACCCAGATCGACGTGTTGCTCAGGGAGCTTGCGGCCTACCGACCCGAGCTCCTCGAGCGTCCGCGGCTGATCGTCGGAACGAAGCTCGACTCCGTCGATCCCGGCACGAAGGCGGAGTGGCAGGCCACCGGTAACCGGAGCATGTCCGCGGTTAGCGGGGCGGGAGTGCGGGAGGTGCTCGGAGACCTGGCAGGGCTCGTGCAGGAGGCTCGCAGTGTGCCCGTGGTGGATGACACCGAGATCACGCTGCGCCCGGAGCCGGAAGGAACCAGGATCGAGAAGGTGGGCGACAACGAGTTCCGTCTGCACGGGCGGGCAGTTGAGCGGGCGGTGGCGCTGAGCGACGTCAATTCTCCGGACGCCCTCAACTACATCGACGATCGTCTGAGTGGTCTCGGAGTGCCCCGCCTGCTGGCGCGCGCCGGTGCGAAGGAAGGTGCCACGATCCACATCAAGGAGTTCAGTTTCGACTACACCCCGGAGATCGGCCGATGAGGGTCGTTGCAAAGATCGGAACCTCGTCGATCACCGATCGCGGGGGCTCCATCAGCGTGGCGATGGTGGAGTCGCTCTGCTCCCAGGTTGCAGGGCTGCGGGGGGCGGGTCACGAGGTGCTGATCGTGACGAGCGGTGCCGTTGCCAGCGGTGTGGCCGCTCTCGGGTTTCGCGAGCGTCCGGGCGACACGGCGACACTGCAGGCGCTCTCGGCAGCCGGTCAGAGTCGGCTGATGGGTCATTACAACTCGGCTCTCGATGCACACGGACTCGTCGGGGCACAGGTGTTGCTCGTGCCGAACGACTTCATCGACCGGATCCAGTACCTGCAGGCCCGCCGGACGATGATCCGGCTGCTCGAGCTCGGATGCGTTCCGATCATCAACGAGAACGATGCAATTGCCAGTGACGAGATCCGGTTCAGTGACAACGACCGCATCGCCGCCCTGGTGGCGCACAGTGTCGGAGCCGACCTCCTCGTTCTGCTGACCGATACCGCGGGACTCTTCACCGCCGATCCCGCGAAGGATCCGCAGGCACGATTGGTCGAACTCGTGGCAGCCGACGACGAGTTGATGTCGGTGCGGGCGGGAACCACCTCCAGTGGCGTCGGAAGTGGCGGGATGGCCTCGAAGCTCGCCGCGGCCCGTATCGCGAGTTGGTCGGGTGTCCGCACCGTGATTGCCAAGGCCGATCGACCGAACGTCCTGCGCGATGCGCTCGTCGGCGAAGCGGGGGTCGGAACCACGTTCACGGCACACGATCGCAGTCTCACGGCGCGGAAACTATGGATTGCCTTCGCGGCACAACCGGTCGGCTCCGTCACCGTCGATGACGGTGCCCGAGAGGCGCTGACCAGTCGTGGCGTTTCCCTCCTTCATGCCGGGGTGACCGGAGTGCAGGGTGATTTTGCGATCGGCGACGTGGTCAACATCGTCTCCCGACACGACGATTTGGTCGCACGCGGCCTGGTGCGTGCGGACTCGCGCGCCGCCGCCGCCGCCGCGGGTATGAAGAGTTCGGAGTTGCCGCCCGACGTGTCGACGGAGCTGGTGCACCGGGACGATCTGATCGTCTACTGATCGTCCACCGGGCGACGCGGCCGGACGCGGCGGCTAGCTCCCCAGGCCGACCAGGCCCAGCGGTCCGACCGTGCCGTGGCGTCGGCGCAGTACCAGCAGTGCGATGAGCGCCGATACCAGGTAGGCGATTGCGAATGCAAGGCCGAGTCCCCGCACTCCGAATCGGTCGACGAGAACGATGGCAAGCAGGATGTTCAGGCCATTCTCCGCACAGTTGATGAAGAAGGGCGTTCTCGTGTCTCCGTGGCTGTAGAAGCCGCGCAGCACGAAGAGGTAGAGGGAGAATCCGACCAATCCGATTGCGAGCCCGGAGAGTGCCTCGGACGTGGAGCGAACCGCCGCCGAGTCGAACTCGCCCCACCCGAGCAACACGTCGATGATCGGACGTGAGAAAACGGCGAGGGCGATGCTCGGGATTACGGTGACCATCAGCGTCATCCGGGCACCGCGCTCGAAATGTACACGAAACTCGGCGGGATCAAGCTTGGCAACGGAGCGCGCGAGCAACGGGGCGAATGTCGTGGCAATCGTGACGGCCAGTAGTCCGTGCGGCAACTGGAAGACGGTCATTGCCTTGGCGTACGCGTCGAGGCGACCCGATCCGGGCTCGGCGAGGTTCTTCACCACGATCAGTGCAACCTGGTTCGTTGCAATGTATCCGACCGCCCATCCGGACAACCGGGTGATTTCGCGGACCGCGGGATGGCGTGGTCGAAACGTCGGCTTCGGAATCACCCCACTGCGAAGTCCGGCAAAAAGAACCACCAACGCCATGCACGCAATGCCGAACGTCGGCCCCAGGGAGAACCACCAGAACAGCTCCGTTCCGGCGCGGGCACCATCCAATGTGATCTCCCCGCTATCGACGTTCCCGGCGATGCCCAACAGTGCGAGGATTGCCGCGAGGTTGGAGGCAACTGGTGCCCAGGCCGCAGCAGCGAAGCGCCCTGCCGCGTTGAGCATTCCGGCGATCAGGGCATTGAGTCCGTAGAAGAACACCTGTGCCAGGAACACGCGCGTGAGCGCCGAGCCCACCGCGTAGAACGTCTCGGCGTCGCCGGCCGGGTCGAGTGCATAGGCGCGGAAGACCCACGGTGCAACGAACATTGCCGCGAGCGTGATCGCGAGGAGCGCCGCGATTCCGGCGCCGAACACCGCCGCGGTGCCATCGGCCTCGTTGCGCTGGCGTTGTGCGGTGAACAGCGGCACCAGGACGGCGGTGAGCGTGCCGCCGATCAGCAGTTCGTAGATTACGTTCGGGGCATTGTTGCCCACGTCGAACGCATCGGCGAGTGCCGTTTGTCCGATGACCGCGGCAAAGACGATCATCCGAGCAAGTCCCGTGACGCGTGAGACGAGGGTGCCCGAGGCCACGGTGAGGTTGCGCGCCAGGAGCGAGCGTTCAGGCATCGAGCAGACCGTCGAACAGCATCCTGTCCAAGAGTTCGGCGGAGAGTGCTATCCAGTCGTCACGAAGTTCTTGATCGTCCGGGTCCTCGATTTCCGCGACGATACGACCGAAGGTGAGGCCCTGGATGAACTGGGCGGCAACGCGGGAGGGATGCTTCAAGTTGATGAGTCCGCGGGCTGCTGCCGTGTCGAAGAGCTCGTCCATGGCGGTGGTCAGCGTCGTCTGGGCGAGCCGGAGCGCCTTGCGATACTCGGGTCTCCCGCGAACCCCGGCGATGATGGCTGCACGTTCAAGGCGTTGGTCGAGTCGTTGCGGGCTCATCACGAACGCCGTCGCAGCGTGGACTCCGGCACGCAGTTCGGCCGGAGTGCTCGCGCGTTGAAGGATCGGTCGGAGCCCATCGAGGCTCTCTTCAATGTGTCTCTTGAAGATCTCGCTGTAGGCGCTAGCGAGGAGTCCGTCCCTGCCGCCGAAGCGCAGGTAGAGCGAGCTCTTGTTCACCCCGGTCCGCTTCTGGAGATCCTCGATCCGAAATCCGCTCTCGCCGTGGCGGGCCAGCAGTTCGATGGTGACGGCAATGATCTCGTCGATGTCCGGGGTGTGTCTGGGGGCGCGCTTCCTGATCCGGTTCGGCTGGTTCTTGGCGTCGTGTGAGCCCTTTGCGCTACGTGAACCACGTGGGGCGGCCATGCGGGCAAGGCTATTCGTCGGATCGCGCCAGGTGCTCACCAGGTGCTCACCAGGTGCGAACGGCAGAAGGGATGCCACTGCGAGTAGCCTCAACCCGGTGTCTGGTTCCTTCGAAAGCGTTGCGCAGGTCCGTGACGGCCTGAAGTCGATCAACTACCTCGCCGATGATGGCATCGCCGGGGTCGTCTACCTGGCACAACGTCTCGGCAAGCCGGTACTCATCGAGGGTCCTGCCGGTACCGGCAAGACGCAGCTCGCCAAGAGCGTCGCGGAGCTCACCGGAGCGCGACTGATTCGGTTGCAGTGTTACGAGGGTCTCGACGAGTCGAAGGCCCTCTACGAGTGGAACTACAAGAAGCAGTTGTTGCGGATCCAGGCCGACAAGAACAGCGATTCGTGGTCGCAGGTACACGAGGACATCTTCAGCCGCGACTTCCTCCTGACCCGGCCACTCCTCGAAGCCATCTCGGCCCCGGATCCCGTCGTTCTCCTCATCGACGAGGTCGACCGCGTGGAGGTCGAGACCGAGGCGTTGTTGCTCGAGGTGCTGAGTGAGTACCAGGTGTCGATTCCCGAACTGGGCACCATCACCGCGAAGCAGATTCCGATGGTGTTCCTCACGTCGAACAACACACGAGAGCTGTCCGAGGCCCTGAAGCGCCGCTGTCTTTACCTGCACGTCGACTACCCGGACATGGAGCGCGCGAAGGAAATCGTGTTGGCCAAGGTGCCCGACGTCGGTGCGAACCTCGCCGATCAGATCGCACGAATCGTGCGCAGCATCAGGCAGCTCGACTTGAAGAAGGCGCCGTCGGTGAGTGAGACGCTCGACTGGGCACGCACGCTCATCCTGCTCGGTGTCGACCACATCGACGCTCAGCAGGCAAAGGAAACCCTCCACGTGCTGCTCAAGTACCAGACCGACATCGCCAAGGCCGCCAAAGAACTCTCGGTCGACGAGTAATCCGCCCATGCCGGTCATCGACCTGATGTCCGGCTTCGTCGCCGAGTTGCGACGGGCCGGCCTCCCCGTGAGCCTCACCGAGAATCTCGATGCGATGGAGGCCGTGAAGGTGATCCCGATCGAGGATCGTGACGCGTTCAAGTACGCGCTCGGGGCGACGTTGGTGAAGAATTCCTCCCACTGGCGCGTCTTCGAGACGATCTTCGAGGTGTACTTCTCGCTGCGCGGTTCGCAGTACAGCATCACGTCACCGGGTGAGGACACCGCCGACGAATTCTGGCGTGACGACCAGGATCAGGCGCAACTCGGTCAAGGGGAAGGAAAGGGTGCCGGCGGGGGAGGCCTCGAGGCCCTCACGCCCGAGGAGTTGGCGAACCTCCTCATGCGGGCGCTCATGCAGGGCGACCAGGCGATGATGCGGGCCCTGGCCCGTCAATCGGTTGCACGATTCGCGGGCATGGAGCCTGGCCGTCCCGTCGGGGGCACCTACTACCTGTACCGGACCCTGCGGAATCTCGACCTCGACAACATGCTCGCGAAGTTGCTCGAGGCCAACAAGGATCTCGCACAGCGCGAGGCGACGAACCTCGAACAACGGCTGGTGAAGGACGAATACGAGCAACGAATCGAGCAGTTCAAGAAGGAGGTCGAAGCGGAGATTCGCCGCCGGCTCGTCGCGGATCGCGGGGCTGAAGCCATGGCGAAGACGCTGCGCAAGCCGTTGCCGGAGGACGTCGAGTTCATGCACGCGAGCCGCGAAGAGATGCAGTCGTTGAAGAAGGCACTCTTCCCGTTGACGCGAAAGCTCGCCGCCCGGCTCGCCCGCAAGCGACGCCACGGACGTCGGGGACCGCTCGACTTCCGCAACACGGTCCGTCACTCCCTCAGCTACGGAGGCGTGCCGGCGGAGCCGAAGTTCAAGTACCCGCGTCCCGCCAAGCCTGAACTGATGGTGGTTGCCGACATCTCGGGAAGCGTCGCCGCCTTCGCCAGGTTCACCCTGATGCTGGTGTACGCGATCCAGAGTCAGTTCAGCAAGGTTCGTTCGTTCGTGTTCATCGACGGCATCGACGAGGTAACGAAGCACTTCCGGGCGACCGAGGACATCCAGGAGGCGATCCACAAGGTGAACACCGAGGCCGACGTCGTCTGGGTCGACGGACACAGTGATTACGGCCACGCGTTCGAGGTGTTCTGGGAGCGGTACGGCAAGGACATCAATCCGAAGACGACGGTCCTCCTGCTCGGCGACGCCCGCAACAACTACCACGCATCACAGAGTTGGGTCGTGAAGGAGATGCGCAAGCACGCCCGCCATGTGTACTGGTTGAACCCCGAGCCGCGCTCCTACTGGAACACCGGGGACTCCATCGTCGGCGAGTACGGCTCGCACACCGACGGGGTGTACGAGTGCCGGAACCTGCGGCAACTCGAGGGATTCGTCGAGAAGCTCGTATGACCGATACCCGGGTGGTGTTGGTGCGCCACGGCGAGTCGTTCGCAACGGTCGAGCGGTACATCGGCGGCGTCCGAACCTGCAAGGGGCTCACCGAGCACGGACGTGCACAGGCCAAGGCCCTCGGCGAACGTCTCGGGCGAACCCGCGAAGTCGCGGCCGACGCCATCGTTTCGAGTTCGTTCCCGAGGGCGCTACAGACCGCGGAGATCATCGCACCCTTCCTCGGGCACGCCGACATCGACGTGCGTCCCGCGTTCGGTGAACACGATCCGGGTCCGCAGTGCGACGGCCTCGCCTTCGATGATTTCGTCGCCCGCTACGGCCGGCCGGACTTCAACGGGGATCCCGATGCCGTTACATTCCCCGGCGGGGAGACACTCGCGCAGTTCCACGCCCGAGTCATCGCCGCACTCCGCGATCTGGAGCGGGACTACCGCGGCAAGACGGTGCTCGTTGCATGTCACGGTGGAACGATCGACGGGCTGCTTCGCCATTGTCTGCAGTCCCCGTCGACGGGTCGCTTCGAGGTCTTCACGAAGAACACGTCGCTCACGGAGTTGTACCGACCGCGCGAGAACGTATGGCGGTTGATGCGGTACAACGACCACGCCCACCTCGCCGACCTGGGGTAGGAGGTGCGCGACGTTGCGGTCATCGGTGCCGGGCCGGCCGGACTCGCGCTGGCCCGGTCGCTCGTTCGCCTCGGGGTCGACGCCGTGGTCGTGTCGCCGAATCTCGCATGGGGCGCCACGTACGGCGTCTGGCGCGATGACGTCGAACATTGTGACCTCGGGGCACCCATTGACGCCGTGGTACGCGGCAGTTGGCCGACGGTACGCGTCGTCGGAACGCGGGAGCACCTCCTTGTCCGTCCCTACGTCGTGTTCGACAATCACTGGTTGCGGGCCAGTCTCGGCGCGGGGGTTGAGAACGTCGAAGCGTCGGTGACGCACGTGGAGCACTTGCCCGAGTACTCGACGGTCCAACTCTCCGACGGCCGGCATCTGGAGGTTCGGTTGGTGGTGGATGCCACCGGAAGTGGGAGGTTCCTCAACCGCAGGCAATCGGCCGCTGGAGCGCAGACGGCCTACGGCCTCTTGCTGGGACGAATCGACGAGGCAATGGCCGGACGGCTCGGTGTGGTCGACGACGTGTTCACGTTGATGGATTGGAGCTCGCCACCTACGTTTCTGTACGCCGCACGCTTCGCCGATGGTCGTTTTCTCGTTGAAGAGACCTCGCTGTACGCCGAACCGCCCCATGAACGTGCGGAACTGCGCGCGCGACTGGCCTCGCGTCTCGGTAGCGATGCGACCGGGGAAGCACAGTCGGTGGAGCACGTGCACATTCCGATGGGGGCGCCACTACCGATGCTCACCACCCGAACGGTGGGTTTCGGTGCCGCCGCAGGTTACGTACACCCGGTCACCGGTTACTCGGTCGCCGCGTCGCTTCGTGCCGCACCCCGCGTCGCCGAGGCAATTGCAGGGGCGTTGTCGTCGCGACATCCGGCTGCGGATCGGTCGCGCGCGGCATGGGAGGCCGTCTGGCCGCCGGCACTCGTGCGAACACGGCGGTGGCACGACGTCGGACTCGCCGTACTTCGGTCGCTGCCCACTACGACGATCCCGAAGTTCTTTGATGCGTTCTTCGGCATGCCGCCCAGCCTCTCGGCGGCATACCTGCGGGTCGACAGCGACCCATCCACGGTGCGGTCGGCGATGCTTGAGGTGTTCCGTCGTGTCGATACCCCGACACGGCTCAGGCTGATGTCGTCGCCCGCCGCGCTGTTACGAGCGCTCGTCGCACGATGAATCCCCAGGCCGCAATGGCGCAACCGGAGAATATGAACCACTGCACCACGTAGGAAAGGTGTGGTCCGAGCGTGAGCTCCGGCTCGGCAATTCGCGAGAGCGTCGGCGAGTCGCCCGGCGTGCTCTGCAGCAAGTCGATGTACACGGGTAGCACCGGTCCGGGGAGTTGCGTCGCCAGGCGTGCGGGATCGATTCGTTGGATCTCGCGTAGGTCGCCCGATTCCTTGTCCGTGAGTTCGCCACGACGGCGCTCTTGGGGTGCCCGAACAC
This sequence comes from Ilumatobacteraceae bacterium, assembly GCA_044344715.1. Classification (GTDB taxonomy): domain Bacteria; phylum Actinomycetota; class Acidimicrobiia; order Acidimicrobiales; family Ilumatobacteraceae; genus F1-60-MAGs027. Next base: position 16,357 of record JBIJCI010000019.1, read on the forward strand.
GTCCGACCACGGTGATGCGTCCCTCGGGTGTCGGCGGCACCGCCTCGGAGAGCGGGATGAATCCGCGATTGACCAACAGGATTCGCCCATCGTCGAGACGGAGCGCCGCTACGGGGTCGACCCCGGCCCGCCCGTCCTGGGAGACGTTGACCACCAGCAGGTCCTCTCCGTCGAGATAGGTGCCTGCGGCAGAGGCCAGGTACCACTCCAGATTCTTGGGGTCCTGGTCCATGGCCAGGAGCTCGTCGACGAGACGGGGTGCATCGAGCGAGCGTGCCCGAACGGCATCGTTGAATGCGGCCCGCTCGTCGTGGCGACGCAACTGCCAGAACCCGAGGTTGACCATGACGACGACCAATACGATCATGAGTGCATGGAGTGCCAGCATCTTGGGTGAAACAAACGTCCGCAACACGACAGGGTCAACGCTAATCAGGCCCGTGCTCGTCTTCGACGGTGAGTGCGAGTTCTGCAAGGCGTGCGTGCGGTTCGTGGCCCGGCGTACCAGCCGTCCGCTCACCACCGTGCCCTACCAGTCCGCCGACCTGCCATCGCTCGGGCTCACGCGCGAGCAGTGCGTCGAGGCGGTGCAGTGGGTGACGACCGATTCGGTGCGGTCGGGGCACCTCGCAGTCGGCGCAACGTTGCGACACGCGCGGTTTCCCTGGACCGTCCTCGGCGCGATGATCGGTGCGCCGGGGTTTCGTAGGGTTGCAGCGTTTGTGTACCGGCGGGTTGCCGAGCGACGGAGTTGCGCGGCGTAGCACGCCGCTAGCCTTCGTACCGCTACATCACGAGCGACCACACGGTCCGGCAACCGGGAATCCACGGTGCCTAGTCACGAAGGTGACGATGTGGCCCCGCAAGGGGCAACGGATCGTGTGGTGACAGGACCGAGGGGATCGTTCACCAATGCAACGCACCGACTATCCGGCGACCGGCGCGTGGAGCGCGCTGCAACCGGCCGGTGGCCGACGATTCCTGTCGCTCGGCTCGCGGGAGGTGGCGCTCGACTGCGGAGCCACGTTGCGAGAGGCGACGATCGCCTACGAGACGTGGGGCACCCCCAACGCGGATGCTTCGAATGCGATCCTCGTCTGTCACGCATGGACGGGGGACAGCCACGTTGCCGGCCCGGCTGGTGAGGGCCATCCGACACCGGGCTGGTGGGAGGGCATCGTCGGGCCGGGCTTGGCGATCGACACATCGCGCTGGTTCGTGGTGTGTACGAACGTGCTCGGCGGTTGCCAGGGCACGACCGGCCCCGCATCACCGCACCCGCTGGACGGCAAGCCCTACGGATCACGGTTTCCGGTGATCACCATTCGCGACATGGTGCGGGCCCAGCACCGACTCGCCGATGCACTCGGGGTACGCCGATGGCATTCCGTCATCGGCGGATCGATGGGTGGCATGCAAGCCGTCGAGTGGGCGATTACCTACCCGCAGAGGGTGGGCTCGCTCGTGGCGATTGCGACGTGCATGCAGTCGACGGCCCAGCAGATTGCGTGGGGTGCTATCGGGCGTCAGGCGATCCGGCTCGATCCCGCCTGGCGTGGTGGCGACTACTACGAGGCGTCGGTGGGTGAGGGACCGTGGCAGGGCTTGGCGGTGGCTCGGAAGGTTGCGCAGGTCACGTTCCGTAGCGACAACGTGTTCACGGACCGGTTCGGGCGCGATCTCGCCGACATGGACGCAGTGAACCACGGCATCGGACTGTGGGACGCGTTCGAAGTGGAGCGCTACCTGGATCATCACGCCGACCGGCTCATCAGGCGATTCGATGCGAACAGTTACATGTACATCAGCAAGGCGATGGATCTGCACGATGTCGCACGCGGCCGAGGGGGCCTCGAATCGGCGGCGGCGAGGATAACCGCGCCCACCCTCGCCGTCGGAATCTCGAGTGACATCCTGTATCCGAGTTATCAGCAACGCCAGGTTCGCGACCTCGTTGCCCGCAACGGTGTGCGGGCGGAATACGCGGAGATCGTCTCCCCGCACGGCCACGACGCGTTCCTGGTCGATGTGCCGCAGATGGCGGACGCGTTGGCGGCGTGGCTGGAGTCGGTTTAGGGAATCATCTCGTCGAGAACCGGCACGCAACGACTCGTGCGGGGCACGCGCAGGCTCGCCCCGTCGCCGTCGTCACTTCGCACCTCGTAGATCCGTCGCTTGCGTTGCCCGTCATCGACCGCACCGACGACCCTCCATCGACCACGAAGATCGCGGGCGCGACGCGACCGCGCCAGGACGAAGAGATCCCCGTCATCCACGGCGACCTTCACGTCCTGCCACCTGGGTCGGCCGCTTACGTCGTCCGTCGATCGCTGCATTCGACACATGAACTTACGACCGTCCCGTGACGCCCAATGGGGCTCGAGGCCCCATCCGACCCATGCCAACAACCCGATCACCGACATGAACGCGACGGTCGAAAGAAGATTCCCCACGGAACTAGTTTGTCAGCGTGATTCTTGGCTTGGTGCTGATTGCAGCGGGGGCGTTCCTCGCCGGGGTGACGCTGTGGTTCTGGCGCGAATCGAGACCCGACAATCCGGCCCTCGGTCCACTCGAAATCATGGGCGAACGCCGGTTCAAGGAGTCCGACGACGCCACCCGGAGAGAGATGCTTCGTCGGGCGCGAACTACGGTGGAGCCGTGAGTTTCGATCCACTGCCGATGATCGAGCGATTCCGGGAACGTGCGGCGGCCGTGCGCAAGCGTCCGCTGCCGCCGGTTGCCGGCGAGGAACGCCAGCACTTCATCGCCCAGGCGAACACCGACTTCCAGGATTTTGCGATGATCGGCGATGCGCAGGCCTCGCTGGAGGATGGCATCCTGACCCTGCGCATCGATCTTCGTCCTGCCGACAAGCGCTCCTGATTCCGGCGGCACGAATGGAGAGGGTGCATACCGAGAAGCGTCGCACGCTGGCGCTCGTCGCCGTCGTGGTGGCCGTGGTGGCGTGGGCGATCGGTCCGATCTTCGTCTCGAGCCTCTCCCTGTCGCTGCCGACCACGGTGTTCTACCGACAGTTGATCTGGCTGCCGCTGCTGTTCACGCTGGCCCACGTCGCAGGAGACGGCTTCACCCGCCATCACATGGCGGTGGCCTGGAAGCCCGGCATCTTCTTCGCACTCTCCGTTGCGCTCAGCTTCGGTTCGTTCAGGGAGACGACAATCGCCAACGCAACGCTGATCGGCAGTCTGACCCCGGCGGTCCTGTTGTTCATCGCACCGCGGATCCTCGGCGAGAAGATCACCCCCCAACGGGTTGCATTTTCGCTCGTCAGCTTCGTCGGCGTCGTCGCGGTGGTCATCGGGGCCGATACCACCGGGAGTTCGGGCGAGCACGGTCTCCTGGGTGATGCACTCGCGTTCGGGAACATGGCACTCTGGACGATCTACTTCGTCGCTGCCAAGCGGGCCCGTGACGAAGGGATGAACACTTGGTCGTTCCTCACCGGGGTGTGCCTCACCAATGCGATCATGGCCCTTCCGTGGGCGTTGATTGCCGGAGACGACATGCTGGATGTGCAGCCGAAGGACTGGCTGTTTCTCGTGCTGATGATGCTCATTCCCGGGACGATGGGGCATTATCTCATGACCTGGGCGCAGCGGTACCTCGACACGACGGTCTCCTCGCTCATCACGCTCGGGGGGCCGGTCATCTCGACCGCGCTGGCCTTCGTCTTCCTCGGTCAGTCGATCGCCCTGGCGCAGGTCATCGGCGGCGTCGTTGTATTGCTCGGATTGGGAGGGGTTATCGTCAGCACTACCTCGGCCCGCGCGACGAAGAGTGACACGGTGGGGACGGCCGACCCGTTGCTAAACTCAAATCCCTAACGCGGACGTGGCTCAGTTGGTAGAGCATCACCTTGCCAAGGTGAGGGTCGCGGGTTCGAATCCCGTCGTCCGCTCCAGAGAGTCGGTGACTCGTCGCGCCCTTCGCGCGGCGGGCCTGCTCGGAGCACTCATGTTCCCGGCGTCGGGACTCGTTGCGTGCTCCACGGAGCCCCGCGCGGACGTAGTCGTGGCGGCAGCGTCCGACACGCGGAACGCGTTCGAGGAGGTGGCTCGCATCCTGAACACCGAGGACGGCATCACCATCGATTTCGTCTTTGGTTCCTCGGGGATGCTCCGGGAGCAGGTGCTGAACGGTGCCCCTTACGACGTCTTCGTGTCGGCGAACCTTGCCTTCGTTGACGAGGTGATCGATGCTGGGGCGGGTGATGCCGCCACCAAGCGTGCCTTCGCCGTCGGTCGACTGGCGATCGTTGCCGCGTCCGGGGTGCGGCTCCCGGCCGACCTTGCCGCCGTTTCCGACTACGAGCGCATCGTCATTGCAAACCCCGCACATGCTCCGTACGGGGTTGCGGCCAAGGAAGCGTTGGGTTCGCTCGGTCTCTACGACGCATTGCAGCCACGGCTCGTCCTGGCCGACAACGTGGCGGATGCCGTGCGGATCGTGGAGGCCGGCGAGGCGGATGTCGGAATCGTGGCACTGGCACTCGTCATCGACGAGCCGCACGTTGACGTACCGCCATCGCTCCACCAACCGATACGACAGAGCCTCGTCATCACCGACCATGGCTCGAACAACGCCGCTGCACGACGATTCGTTGACGTGCTCGAGTCGCCCGAGGGGCGTCGAGTCCTGGCTCGGTACGGGTTCACGTTCGAGGCGCCATGAGCGATTGGTTTCCGTTGTGGTTGTCGGTGCGGGTGTCGGTCGTCGCCACCCTGCTCGCCGCCGTCATCGGCGTGGCAGTTGCATACGCACTCGCGAAGTGGCGGTCGCGCTGGTCGTCGGTGGTGGAGGCGGCGGTAACAATCCCGATCGTCCTCCCGCCGACGGTGCTCGGTTACTACCTGCTCACCCTCCTCGGCACACGGTCGCCGCTCGGTGAAGCGTGGGAGCGGTTGACGGGTTCGCCGCTCGTCTTCACCCAGGGTGCTGCAATCATCGCCGCCACCGTGTCGGCCCTTCCGTTCGTCGTTCGGGCGGCACGGGCGGCCATCGGCAATGTGGATTCGCGTGTGGAGGAGTCCGCCCGCGTCATGGGAATGCCGGAGTGGCAGGTGGCGCGTGTCGTCACGCTGCCGCTTGCGGCACGCGGTATCGGGGCCGGTCTGGCGCTCGGCTTCGCCCGGGCGCTCGGGGATTTCGGGGCGACCGTCATGGTTGCCGGCAACATCCCGGGTCAGACCCAGACCCTCCCGGTTGCCGTGTACGACGCGGTTCAGGCGGGTGACGAGGCGACGGCACGGGTGGGCTCGCTCGTCCTGGGAGGCGTCGCGGTGGTCGTATTGGTGATCGTCACACAGATCTTCTCGAGGCGACGATGAGCGCACTCGTCATCGACGTTCGGGTTGCGGTTCCGGGCTTCACGGTCGATGCCCGTTTCCAAGCGGACGAGGGCATCACGGTGCTGTCCGGCCCATCGGGTTCGGGAAAGAGCCTCACCCTCGCGGCGATAGCCGGGACGATTCGCCCGGCGTGGGGGAGGATCGAGTGTGACGATCGGATCTTGGCGGACGTGGACGGTGGCATCCATGTGCGGTCGCAGGATCGCGGGGTGGGGCTGGTGTACCAGCACGCCGCGCTGCTCGAACATCGGTCGCCGATCGACAACGTGGGGCTGGCGGTTCGGGGTGGTGATTCGACGTCCCGACGCGCGACGGCCGTCGCTCTCCTGCAGCGTGTCGGCGCGGGTGGGCTCGCACAGGCGCGAACCCGCGCTCTGAGTGGCGGGGAACGCCAGCGGGTGGCCCTGGCACGTGCACTGGCGGGCAATCCGCGGCTGTTGCTGTTGGACGAACCGTTCAGTTCACTCGATGCGCAGTCGCGCACGGATATGCGTCATTTGGTTCGAACGCTCGTGACCGAGCGACGTATCATCGCGCTCGTCGTCACCCACGATCGAGCGGACGTGGACGCCCTCGCCGATCGGATCGTTCGCTACGAACCCGGGCGGACCGTCTCGGCATCGGAATGAATCCGCTCGTTCGTGCCATGTACTCGGCATACCCGGGTTTCCGCTTGGCAAGCAGACGGTCGAGCATCGCCACGCCCGAAACCCGAACCAACAGGGTGGTCATCACGGCCGCTCCCAGGAAGGCCCATGGACCCGCGCCTTGCACCGAACCGGTGATGGCCAGGCCCCACCACACGAGGCTGTCACCGAAGTAGTTGGGGTGCCGGGTGAGTGCCCAGAGTCCTTGGTCCATGATCTTGCCCTGGTTCGCCGGATTGCGCTTGAAGCGCGCCAACTGCGCATCGCCGACTGCCTCGAAGTACATGCCGACTGCCCACACCGCAACGCCGAGGAGTGCGACGAATCCCGCTTCGGCGTCGGTCTCGCGTTGACCCAGCGTGACGGGAAGCGCGACGACGAACATGAGTGCACCTTGCAGTCCGAACACGGTGTAGAGGCTCACGACCGGGAATCGTTCACCGTGCTTCCTGCGCATCGCCTGGTACCGGAAGTCCTCGCCCTTGCCGAGATTCCGTCGCGCCAGATACGCGCTGAGTCGCAGTCCCCACACGGTGACCATCGCGACGAGCAACCAGTTGCCCGAACCTGCAGCCCCGCTGACGAACCGCGCCGCCCATGCGGCCGCCACGAATCCGAGTCCCCAGACGATGTCGACGATCGAGGCGTCGCGGCGCAACAGCGATACCGACCAGGTCGCCAGCATCAAACAAGCGATCGTGGCGAATGCGGCGATGAGCACGGTTGAGGCGGCGGTCACGTTCCGAGGTTAGGTGCGACGCGGGGGGAGCTGCGTGGATGACCGTCACCGCATCGCACGTTGTGGAGCAGCCAAAGTGCTGCGAGCCTTGGGCGGTGCTCCAGGTGAGGAATCTCAGTGTTGAGGTCGGGGCCCGACTCGTCGTGAACGATGCCAGCTTCACGGTCATGGCACGGGACAAGGTTGGTCTCGTCGGGCGTAACGGCGCGGGGAAGACCAGCCTGTTCAAGGTGCTCGGCGGAGCCGCCGAGCCCAAGGCGGGCACGATCAACCGCGGGGGAGCGTTCGGCTACCTGCCGCAGGATCCCCGGATTGCCGGCGCATTCGACGGTCGAACCGCGGTGTCGCACATCCTCTCGTCGAGGGGTATCGACGACGACGTTGTGCGGCTGGAGAAGCTGCGGATCGCGATGGAGGAGCGGCCCGATGAGAGGAACATCGACCGCTTCGCACGTGCACAGGAAGCCTTCGAGCTGAAGGGCGGTTATGCGGCAAACAGCGAGGCTCGGGCCATCGCTGCCGGACTCGGACTCAAGGCCGACCGTCTCGATCTGCAACTCGGTGTTCTCTCCGGAGGCGAGCGACGTCGCGTCGAGCTGGCGCGCATCCTCTACGGAGGCAGTGAGACGCTGCTCCTCGACGAGCCGACGAATCACCTCGATATCGATGCAAAGACGTGGATGCTCGACTTTCTGCGCACCTACAAGGGGGCCCTCCTCGTCATCAGTCACGACCTTGAGCTGCTCGACGAGGCGATCACTCGCGTCCTGCACCTCGACCGCCCGGACGAAGCCGACGTCGGAACCGTCATCGAGTATCGAGGCACCTATTCGCAGTACCTGCGGGCACGCGAGGCCGACGAGGCTCGGGCAGCGAAGATGGCGACGCAGCAGGCCAAGGAGATCGACCGTCTTCAGCGGGTGGTCGACCGCTTCGGCGCCAAAGCGTCCAAGGCGGCAATGGCACGCAGCATCGAGAAGCGAATCGACCGTCTCGACGCCCAGCGCGTCCATGCACCCCGTGCGAAGCGCACGCTGGCGGTGAAGTTCCCCGGGGCGCCGAGCTGCGGCGAGACGGTGCTCACCGCCAGTGGTTTACGTAAGACCTACGGCGGACCGGACGTGTTCCACGACGTGAGCTTCGACCTCGGTCGTGGCGAGCGGCTCTTGGTGCTCGGACTCAACGGTGCGGGGAAGACGTCGCTACTGCGGATCCTCGCCGGAGAGTCCCGGGCGGACGACGGTTCGTTCGAGTTCGGTTACCAGGTCCAAGCCGGCTACTACGCGCAGGAGCACGACAATCTGGTGGCCGACCAGTCGCTCATCGACCACATGCGCGAGATGGCGCCGAGTCGTCTAGGTCTCACGGAGACGCAGTTGCGCGGCATGCTCGGGTCGTTCGGTCTCTCCGGCGACAAGGTGTTCCAGGAATCGGCGACGCTCTCGGGTGGTGAGAAGACCAAGCTCGCGTTGGCGATGCTGATGGTCGGGCGGAACAACCTGCTCCTCCTCGACGAACCGACCAACAACCTCGATCCATCCAGTCGCGACGCCGTCGCGACCGCACTCGCCGAATGGAACGGCGCCATCGTGCTCGTCAGCCACGACACCGACTTCGTGGCCCAACTCGCGCCGACGAAGGTGCTGGTCATGCCCGACGGGCAAGTCGACTACTTCAGCGAGTCGTGGCTCGACATCGTGAATCTCGCCTAGCGGGGCTCCTAGTGTTTGCGGGATGACGAAGTCGCCGTCCCCTTATCCGGACGAGTCCGACGGCTACTGGATGCACTACCACGACGAGAACAGCCAGAAGCTCGCCGATGCGATCATCAAGTACGCAGTCGACCGTGTGCGCATGGACCCGCCACCGCTCGACGCTCCGAAACCTCTCAGCGTGCTGAACAATGAGGTGGGGCAAACCATCACTGCCGATGGTCTCGGCGCCATGAAGGTGCTCGAGATCTTCACCGAGCAACTGGCCCCATCGTGCATCAGCGTCGACCACCCGCTCTTCCTGTCGTTCGTTCCGGGTGCGCCGACCGAATCGTCGGTGCTCTTCGACCTGGTCGTGGCAGCGTCGAACATCTACGGCGGTTCCTGGCTGGAGGGTGCCGGAGCGGTCTTCGCGGAGAACCAGGCGCTGCAATGGCTCATCGATCTCGCTGAACTTCCCGCAACTGCCGGCGGAGTCTTCGTGGCCGGCGGGACGGCGGGCAACCTCTCGGCGCTCATTGCCGCACGCTGGTCCTGGCGACGAAAGGGACACGAGTCGAGATCGCGCGAACGTCCGATCGTCATCGCTTCGGGTGGTGCGCATTCATCGGTGGGGCTCGCAGTTCACGCGATGGACGCCGACCTCGTCACGGTCGTCGTGGATGACGCGGGTCGGCTCACCGCCGAGGCCGTGCGGTCCGTGTATGCGGGACTCGGAGAATCCGACCGCCAACGTGTGGCGGCAGTCGTCGCAACGTCGGGTACCACCAACATCGGCGCTATCGACGACCTCGACGGCATCGGGGACTTCGCCAGGGAGCACGGAATCTGGTACCACGTCGACGGGGCGTACGGTGCCGCGGCGCTCTGCGCCAAGAGCGTGCGTCACCTGTTCGCCGGAATCGAGAAGGTGGACAGCTTCATCGTCGATCCGCACAAGTGGTTGTTCGGTCCGTACGACTGTTGTGCGCTCGTCTACCGTGACGTCCGAGTGGCCAGGGCCGCCCATACTCAGAAGGCGGAGTACCTCGACGTCCTGATCCAGAACGACGCCGCGCACCTCGACGAGGCGTACAACCCGGCCGACCTTGCCCACCACCTCACGCGACGCGTTCGGGGGCTGCCGTTCTGGTTCAGCCTCGCCACCCACGGCACCGAGGCATACGAGGAAGCGATGGAGATCACCCTCCAGGTCACCCGTGATGCAGTCGAGATGGTCCGTGCATCCGCGCACCTCGAACTCGTCGTCGAGCCCTCGCTCTCGATCATCGTCATTCGCCGGAAGGGGTGGAACCCGGACGACTACGCTCGTTGGAGCGATCGAATGCTCCGCGCCGGGATTGCCTTCGTCGTTCCAACCACCCACAAGGGAGAGACGGTGCTGCGTATGTGCCTCGTCAACCCTCGCACCGATCCGTCGCAGATGCAGATGCTCTTCGACTCGATGCTCGGAGGCTCCTGATGTTGAAGAGCTTCCGTTCGGTCGTCTCATTCCGCAAGTTCGAGTTCAATGGCCGCCGTCGGCGCCTAGCCACATGCGCGAACGTCTCCGACCTGCGGCGGCTCGCAAAGCGGGCCCTGCCCGGCGGCGTGTTCGACTATTTCGACGGGGCGGCCGAGGCCGAAGTGTCGATGGCCGGCAATTCGGCGGCGTTCGACGGGGTGCATCTCGAGCCGCGTGTGCTGTCCGACGTTTCGAGCATCGACACGTCATCGTCCGTCATGGGTCAGGTCCTTCCGTCGGCATTCGCGTTCTCACCGACCGGATTCACGCGGATTGCGACGTCGGCGGGCGAACTCGCCGTGGCTCGCGTGGCGGCGCGGTTCGGAGTTCCCTACACGCTGTCAACGCTCGGCACACGAAGCATCGAGGAAGTTGCCGGCGTTTCGAACGGGCCCCTCTGGTACCAGCTGTACGTCTGGAAGGACCGCGGCCTGTCGCGCGAATTGGTCCAACGGGCCAAGGCTGCCGGGTACAAGGCGATCATGGTCACCGTCGATACCGCGGTGTTCGGTAGGCGTGAGCGCGACGTACGGCGCGGATTCACCCTGCCACCCAAGATCGGGTTCGACACGATCCTCGACGGCATCCGGCATCCGGGATGGACGCTTGATTTTCTCACGCACGATCCGATCACGTTCTCTGCGGTCTCGGGACGGAGCGATGTCGATGGTTCGACGGCCATCACGCTCTCCGATTACGTGAACAGCCAGTTCGATCCGTCGCTCTCGTGGCGGGATCTCGACTGGGTTCGCAGTGAGTCGGGTCTGCCGATCATGCTGAAAGGGATCCAGTCGGTGGGTGACGCTGTGCGTGCCGCCTCCGAGGGTGTCGACGCGATCGCCCTTTCCAATCACGGTGGGCGTCAGCTCGACGGTTCACCGGCTCCCGTCGTTCTCCTGCCCGCGGTCATGGATGCGGTGGGCGACGGCGTCGAAGTGCTGGTCGACGGCGGTGTTCGCCGCGGTTCCGACGTGGTGAAGGCGTGTGCCCTCGGTGCCCGTGGCGTGATGTTCGGTCGACCGTACTTGTACGGCCTCGGTGCCGCCGGGGAAGCGGGTGTCGAATGGGTGATCGACTACTTCAATGCCGGTGTCCGGCGAACCATGGCACTGATTGGCGCAACGAGCCTCGCAGAGTTGCGGGGCCGAGCCACTACTTCTTGGCGCGACCCGTGGTCTTCGGCTCGACCTTCTTGACCGCCTTCTTGCGGGTGCCGTAGCGCTTGTTGAAGCGCTCGACGCGACCGGCGGAGTCGATGATCTTCATCTGACCGGTGTAGAAGGGGTGGCTCGCATTGGAGATGTCGAGCTGTACGAGCGGGTAGGTGTTGCCATCGGTCCACTCGATGGTCTTGGAGGCATCGGTCCTCACCGTGGAGCGGGTGAGGAAGCGGTAATTGGCACCGGAGTCCTCGAACACGACGAACTGATAGTTGGGGTGGATGTCCTTCTTCATGGCTCGCCCAGCGTAGCGGCGGAAGGGCGCCACCCCATAGACTGTCGGGATGCCCAATCGTTGTGATGTGCTCGACAAGAAGCCGTCGCGCGGCCATTCCGTGTCGCACTCGAACATCAAGTCAAAGCGCTCCTGGCGTGTCAACACCCACAAGCGCCGCTTCTGGTTGCCCTCGGAGAAGCGCTGGGTCACCCTGTTCGTGTCGGCCAAGGGGATTCGCACCATCGATAAGCGGGGCATCGAGTCGGTCGTGGCCGAGATGCGTCGCAACGGCAAGAAGGTTTGAGAGGTAACCAGTCATGGCAGCAAAGAGCAAGGACCGTCGACCGATCATCAAGCTTCGTTCCACCGCCGACACGGGGTACACCTACGTGACGCGCAAGAACAAGATCAACTCGCGCGAGCGCCTCGAGCTGAAGAAGTACGACCCCATCGCGCGCAAGCACGTCATCTTCAAAGAAGAGCGCTGAATTTCCGGCGCCTTGAGCGCCGCTCAGCCGAGTGCTGCGAGGAAGTCGTCACGCAGATCGACGATTGATTCGAGACCGACGGAGATCCGAACCAAGCCATCGGTGATGCCGGTGGCTTGCTTTACGGTCGGGTCGACGGACAGGTGCGTGCTGGTTGCCGAGTGCGAGATCAGCGTGTCGGGACCGCCGAGCGTGACGGCACTGCGTACCAGTTGCAGTCGGGAAAGCAGCCGTCGCGCCGGCTCGATTCCACCGCAGAGCTCGACCGACATCACCGATCCGAACAAGCGCATCTGTCGCTTGGCGAGCTCGTGCTGCGGATGGGAAGCAAGTCCGGGGTAGTTGACCCGCTTTACGGCCGGGTGGGTTTCGAGGAACTCGGCGAGAGCCTGCGCGGTCTCGCACTGTTGACGTAGTCGAACACCGAGCGTGCGTACGCCACGTAGACCGTTCAGGGCATCGAACGGGGATGCGGTGGCGCCGTGAAGCACGGCGTATCCCCAGATCGTGTCGATGATCTCCTTCTCCGCTGCAATCACACCCAGCGTTGCGTCGTTGTGTCCGGCGATTCCTTTCGTGGCGGAGTGCAGGGTGATCGAAACGCCGTGTCTGCAGGGGTTCTGGCCGAGTGGTGTGGCCAGGGTGGAGTCGACGAGCGTGAGCGGTCCCTTGATCGATCCCAGAGCGTCGAGATCGACAACGTCGAGGTGCGGATTGGTCGGTGTCTCCGCCATGACGAGCATCGTTCGTCCGGGCTGTACGGCGGCGGCGAACTCCGAGGCCTCACGCCCGTCCACGTAGGTGACGTCGATACCCATCCGCTTGCACGGTCCGTCGAGCAACCCCAAGGTGCCGGCATACATGTTCCGCTGGGCGACGATGTGATCACCACTGGAACACAGTGCGAACACGGTCGCAGAGATCGCACCCATGCCCGACGCGAATGCGAGTGCCGACTCGGTGCCCTCGAGTTCTGCGATGGCTCGTTCGAATGCTTCGGTCGTGGGATTCGCATACCTGGAATAAAAGCCGGTCTTGTGGACACCCTTGGCACCGCTATGCGTACCGTCGAGGTCCGAGGTGTCCCACGTGGTGGCGGCCCACAGGGGCGGTGTGAGTGCGGAGGAACCGTCCCGACCGGCGGTCACCGCGGTGGTTTCCGGTTGGGGTTGGGTCGGCTGCGTCGGCACGGCGCCACGCTAACCGCAGGGTCGTTGCGGGGGATCGGAATCATCGGAGTGCGGCCGAGGGTCGCGTCTAGCGTCGGTTGCAGACGGCAGGCGGGTGGAGACTCCACCTTGAGTCGTTGGAGGCGCAGCGTGGGTGAGTGGGAACGGGGTCTTGAGGCGGC
>JBIJCI010000034.1:0-16959 GCA_044344715.1 Ilumatobacteraceae bacterium
CCTTGCCGACGAGCGCCTCGACGTCGGCATCGACACCCGAACCGCTGGCGGCGGTGAACGACACCGAGCTCAGTGCCTTGCCGACGAGGAGCTCGTTGATGCGGGCGTTGGCGAGCGCGAGCTGCATGTCGTCGGGCCTGTGTGCGAACTCGATCTGCTGGCTCTCGATGTCTCCGTTGGAGAGCACCGCCACCACGGTGCCGATGTGGTCGCTCAACGGCACGATCTGCGCCGAACGCACGACGGCCTCCGACACGCTGGGGCCGGTGACGACCGCGGTGTAGTTGGTGAGCTGGGCCAGGAGCAGCGAGGTGCGGTGCAGCGTCTCTTCGAGCCGGAAGTGGGCGGTGTCGAAGAAGTCGCCGAGGCGTTGGCGGCTGACGGCGTTCAACTTGCCGGCCTGGGCAACGTCGGTCGAGGTGAGGTGGTCCACGTAGAGGCGGTACCCACGGTCGGTCGGTACTCGGCCGGCCGAGGTGTGGGGCTGGGCGAGGTAGCCATCGGCCTCGAGGGCCGCCATGTCGTTGCGGATGGTGGCCGCCGACACCGAGATGCCGGGCATCGCCGCCACCTGGCCCGAGCCGACGGGCTGACCGGTCGACACGTAGGTCTCGATCACCGCACGCAGGACGGCAATCTTGCGGTCGTCGACACCACTCGTAGGCATGTTCGTGGTTGTCAGGCTACTGAGACACGGGGTGCCGGGGGTGCCGGGCGCGTTCGTGACGCGTGCTACTTGCCGGTGACGACCTTGTAGCGGCGCAACGCCTCGTCGCGCTCCTCGCCGTGGTTCACGATCGGCGCCACGTAGCCGTCGGGCACACCGGCCGGGTTCTCGCTCGGCACGTGCACGAACTTGTCGGGGACGCCACCCAACTCGGGCAGCCACGTTCGCACGTAGATGCCGTTCGGGTCGAACTTCTCGGCCTGCATCGCGGGGTTGAAGATCCGGAAGTACGGCGCGGCGTCGGTTCCCGTACCGGCGGTCCACTGCCATCCGTGGTTGTTGGAGGCGATATCACCATCCACGAGGTGCTGCATGAAGTACCTGGCGCCCCACTGCCACGGGAGGTGGAGGTCCTTCACGAGGAAACTCGCCACGATCATGCGGACGCGATTGTGCATCCAGCCGGTGGCCAGCAACTGGCGCATTCCCGCGTCGACGATCGGATACCCGGTGCGTCCCGCGCACCACGCCGCGAATCGCTCCCTGGCCCGTGCATCGGTGTCGACGGGCATCGCATCCATCTTCGGCTGCAGGTTCTTCCACGTGGTGTGCGGCTGGTGGTGGAGAACGTCGGCGTAGAACTCGCGCCAACCGAGTTCGCTTCGGTAGTGGTCGTGGTTCTTGTCAGGCTGCAACTCAGCCAACAGCTGGCGCGGGTGCAGCACCCCGAACCGTAGGTACGGAGAGAGCATGCTGCAACCGTCGCGATCGGGATTGTTGCGTTCCTCCTTGTAGCGAGCGAGCGCATCGGCAGCGAAGCGTTCCCAGCGTGCCCACGCCGCTTCTTCACCGCCCGCCGGCAGTTCGGCACCACACTCCGGTTCGGCCGGGATTCCGTCGCACTTCACGTCGGGGGCACCGCGGAGGTTCATCGATGTCGGCGCCGGGAGCGGCTTGTCCCAACCGTGCGCCATCCACCCGCGGGAGAACGGCGTGAACACGGCATACGGCGTGCCGTCGGGCTTGCGGACGGTGCCGGGGTTCACCGCGTACGGCGAACCCGCACGCACGAGCTCCACCCCTTGCGCGGCGAGCCGTTGCGCCACCTCGGCGTCGCGCCGCGCGCCGTACGGTGCGAAGTCGGCGCTGACGAACACCTTGTCGGCACCGACTTCCTTGGCGAACCTCGGCACGATGTCGAGCGGGTCGCCGTGGCGCACCACGATCGCACGGTTCATCGATGCGTCGAGCGCACGGATGTTGCGGTAGAGGAACGCCAACCGCGGCGCACCCGAGCGCTGCACGAACATCGGATCGAGCACGAACAGCGGCGTGGTGGTGCCGTGCGCGAGCGCCGCCTGCAGGGCGGGATGATCGGCCAAACGCAGGTCGCGGCGGAACCAGACGATCGCCGCACCCATCACCGCGAACCTACTACCGCCACCACCAGGCGAGGAGGGCCACGCAGGCGAGACACGTAACACCGCCGTAGGCCATCGACCACTCCAGCGATACGTGGTCGGCGATCAGACCGGTGATCGGACCGCCGATCGGCGTGCTGCCGAGGAACGCCACGGCCGTGAGGGCCAACAAGCGTCCGCGCATGTCGGGCGGCGACTCCTGCTGGCTGATTGCATTGCCGGCGGCGATCATGGCTGCTCCGCCGAACCCGAGCGGCAGGCACAGTAGGTAGGCCGCCCAGAGATTGGGGGCGAATGCAACCGACACGTTGCTCGCGCCGAGCACCGCCACGTTGACCACCAGCCAGCGCAATGAGACGCGCGGGAACCGTGCGGTTACGAGCGCTCCGAGCACGCTGCCGATGCCCGTCACCGTCATGAGCCAGCCGAACGCATCCTCGCTGCCCCAGTTGACGTCGGCGAGCTTGGGGAACACGACGCTGTAGTTGAAGGCGAACGTGCTGACCACCACGTACACGAAGAACATCGACGAGAGCCGACGATTGGAACGAACGAAGCGGAACACGTCGCGCACGGGCGAGCCGCCGGCCGGTCGCTTGACGGCGGGCACCATCTCCGACGTTCGGAGTCCGACGATGCCGTAGATCATCGCCGCGTACGAGACACCGTTCAGCACGAACAACCAACCGGTACCGAGCGGCCCGACCAGCACGGCCGCGAGCGCCGCCCCGAACACCCGCGAACCGGTCATCACCGTGGTGTTCATCGACATCGCATTGCTGAGCTGCGACTGGGGCACCAGTTCGGTGATCAACCCGCGTCGGGCCGGGTTGTCGATGGCACCGATGATGCCGAGCGTGAGCGACAATGCCCACACGATCGGCAGGGTGACGTGGCCGGTGAGGTCGAGCACACCGAGCACCAGCGCTTGCACCGCGAGGAGGATCTGCGTGCAGAGCATGATCGTGCGACGGTCGTAGCGGTCGGCGAACGAGCCGGCCCAGGTGCCGAACACGAGCATCGGGAGGAACTGGAACGCCACGTTGTAGCCGAGGTCGGCGGCGCTACCCGTCAGCCGGTACACCAGGTACGACGTGGCGGTGAGCTGCAGCCACGAGCCGATGGTGGACAGCAGGAGCGCTGCGAAGTACAGGCGGGCGTTGAAGTGCGCGAGCGAGCGGAAGATTCCCGTCGGAGCAGCCAGCACGTCGGGCGTGGCGGCCGCCTCAGTCATCGAGCTTCAACGCCGAGATGAACACGTCGCCGGGCACCTCGACGCGGCCGATCGCCTTCATCTTCTTCTTGCCTTCCTTCTGCTTCTCGAGCAGCTTGCGCTTGCGGGAGATGTCGCCGCCGTAGCACTTGGCGAGCACGTCCTTGCGCTTGGCCTTCACCGTTTCGCGCGAGATGACCTTGCCGCCGATGGCCGCCTGGATCGGGATGTCGAACATCTGGCGCGGGATGAGTTCCTTCAGCTTCTCGCACATCCGGTTGCCGTAGGCGTAGGCCTTCTCGCGGTGCACGATGGTGCTGAACGCGTCGGCCGGGATGCCGTTGAGCAGGATGTCGACGCGCACGAGGTCGCTCGTGCGGTAGCCGTGCAGCTCGTAGTCGAGGCTGGCGTAGCCCTGCGACTTGCTCTTCAGTTGGTCGAAGAAGTCCACGACCACCTCGGCGAGCGGCACGAAGTACTGCATCTCCACGCGCTCGGGCGACAGGTACTCCAGCTTGGTCATCTCGCCGCGGCGCGACTGGCACAGCTCCATGAGCGCACCGGTGTAGGCCTTCGGGGTGATGATGCTCACCTTGAAGAACGGTTCCTCGATCGAGTCGATGTTGACCGTCGGCGGGAGATCGCTGGGGTTCTCGACCACCTCGACCTCGCCGTCGGTGCGCAACACGCGGTACTGCACCGACGGAGCCGTGGCGATGAGCGCCAGGTTGAACTCGCGCTCCAGTCGCTCCTTCACGATCTCCATGTGCAACAGGCCGAGGAAGCCGCAACGAAAACCGAAGCCGAGCGCGCCGGACGACTCGGGCAGGTACGAGATCGAGGCGTCGTTCAGCTTGAGTTTCTGCAGGCTGTCGCGCAGCACCTCGAAGTCGTCGGCATCGATCGGGAAGAGTCCGCAGAACACCATCGCTTTGGGGTCGCGGTACCCCGCCAGTGCCGAGGCTGCCGGCCGCGCAACGTGGGTCACGGTCTCGCCGGAGCGCGCCTCGCCGACGTCCTTCACTCCCGCGATGAGGTAACCCACCTCGCCGGTGCCGAGTTCGGCGACCTCCTGCGGGTTGGGTCGACGGGCGCCGATCTCGAGCGCCTCGTGCTCGGCACCGGCCTGCATGAAGAGCAACTTGTCCCGCTTACGCATGCGGCCATTCATCACCCGCACACTCGACACCACGCCGCGGAACTGGTCGTACTGACTGTCGAAGATCAGCGCCTGCAGCGGCGCGTCGGGATCGCCCTCGGGGGCGGGAATCCGGGCACAGATGGCGTCGAGCAACTCGGGCACGCCATCACCGGTCTTGGCGGAGATGCGCAGGATGTCCTCGGCGGGAATGCCGAGCACCTTTTCGATCTCCATGGCGAAGCGATCCGGATCTGCGGCGGGAAGATCGATCTTGTTGAGCGCCGCGACGATCTCGAGGTCGTTCTCCAGCGCGAGGTAACAGTTGGCAAGGGTCTGGGCCTCGATGCCTTGCGCGGCGTCGACCACGAGCACCACGCCTTCGCAGGCGGCGAGCGAACGGCTGACTTCATAACCGAAGTCCACGTGGCCCGGGGTGTCGATGAGGTGCAGGGTGTGGCCCTTCCACTCCACCCGCACGTTCTGGGCCTTGATGGTGATGCCGCGTTCGCGCTCGAGGTCCATCGAGTCGAGGTACTGCTCGCGCATCTCGCGGGCATCCACCGCCTTGGTGAGTTCGAGGATGCGATCGCTGAGTGTCGACTTCCCGTGGTCGATGTGCGCAATGATCGAGAAGTTGCGGATGCGGGATTGTTCCATGAGGGGGTCGCGGCAGCCCGAAAAACGGGCGCCAAACTGCGTCAAATTCTACTCGTCGTGTCGGTGGTGACCCGGGTGATGCTCCCGACTTGCTGGTAGCGTGAGCGAGCCATGGCAAACATCAAGAGTCAGAAAAAGCGCATCCTCACCAACGCCAAGCGCACCGAGCGCAACAAGGCCGTGAAGAGCGAGTTGCGCACCCGCGTGAAGGCCGTCCGCGAGACCAAGGGAACCGCCGACAATGCCGAAGCCCTGCGCCTCGCCGTAAAGCGCCTCGATATGGCCGCTGCCAAGCGGATCATTCACCCCAAGCAGGCTGCTCGACGCAAGAGCCGCCTGATGCGCCAGCTCAACGCCGCGAAGTAGTTCCCGCTCCCCTGCGTTGCGGGGTTCGAGCATTTCGTGTCGGCAGCAACCGACTGAGTCGCGCCACCAATACCTCGAGCACGAGTTCGTTGTCGAGCCCCGTCGCCCCGCGTAGCCCACGGTCGGCCCGCGCCAACAGCTGAATCGCGTCGAACGCCTTCTTCGAGCCGAGCGAGCGCGACAAATCGAGGTACTTGCGCCCCTGGAACTCGCTGCGCGACCCTATGAGCTCCATCGCTTCGGGCGGCGTGGACACACCCGAACCGTCGAGGCGCAACACCTTGGTGTAGTGGTTGTGCAGGATCGACATGACCTGGAACGGGTGGAACTCCCCGCTGGCGAGCATGCGGCGCAACATGAACAGCGCCTTTGCGGTGTCGCCGCCGTCGATTGCATCGGTGAGGTCCCACGGCTGCACGCTGCCCGCCTGCCCGAGGAACGGGCTCACGTCGTCGTACGTGAGGCGCTGCTTCAGGCCGTACGTGGACGCGAGCACCTCGAGCAGCCCCGGTAGTCGCGCGGAATCCTGCCCGATCCACTCCACCACTTCTTCGAGGGCGACCACGTCGATCTTGAGCCCGGCTTCGACGAACTTGGTTTTGTACCACTCGGTGAGTTCGCGACGCTTGGAGGGCGGGGTGGTTTCGAGCGTCGTTGCACCCGCCTTCTTCAGCGCATCGTTGAGCGCCTTCGGCACGCGGCCCGTGGCGGTGAGCACGAGGTGGCAATGGTCGACCGGAGCCTTCACGTAGCCGACGAGCGGCGCAACGTCGAGTGGTGTGACGTCGACGTGGCGGGCCACCACCACACGGAAGTCGGAGAAGAGCGACTGGGTTTGTGCGGCTCCAACTACCTGCCCCATCGCCGCGGCTCGATCGTCGGCCTGCACGGCGGCGAGATCGTGCGACTCGTACACCGTGGAGCGGTCGGCGTCGCCGACGAGCCGGTCGACCAGTTCGCCCAGCTGGGCGGACACGAGTCGCTCGTCGTCGCCGGTGATGAGGTAGAGCGGCACCCCTACAGCCTCGCATGCGGGTGGATGCGACCACGAACCACTGCAACGATTCGCCGAACCACAACGGCGAGTACCCCCAACCACCCGACGGCGTTGAGCCAACCGGGCACCGCCAGCCGGTTCGACAACTCGGCCAACCACCACACCCACCGCACCGCCGCCACGACGACCGCCACACACCACCCGGCAGCAACGTCGGGCACGAACGCGGCCACGCCCAGCAGTACCGGGCCCACCATCATCACCGCCGATGCAACGGGTACCGCCAGCACGTTGGTGACGAGCGCGATGATGGGCATCGAGCCGAACCACCACATCGAGAACGGTGCAACGCCGAGTTGGGCGGCCGTGGTGGCGGCGAATACCGACCGGCCGAGGAGCGGTGTGATCACCACTAGTCCGGTGGTGGCGGCGACGGAGAGCACGAACCCGATCGACCATGTGGCCAGCGGGTCGAGGGTGATGATCGTGATCACGGTGATTGCCAGCGCGCGGAGCGGCAGTACGTCGCGACCGATCGCGTATCCCACCTGTACGACGGCTGCCATAACGGCGGCGCGCACGACGCTCGACTCGAGCCGGGTGATGAGCGCGAACATCGCCACGATGCCGAGCGCGGAGACGAGCCGGGGCCAGCGCGACAAACGACGGAGGGCTGGCGTCAGGGCGGCGAGGAGCAACGCCACGTTCTGACCCGACACCGCGAGCAGGTGTCCGAGACCCGCGGCGCGGAACGCGCCGGTCATCCGTGCCGGCTGGCGCGACTCGTCGCCGAGCACGAGCCCGCGCACCAACGCGGCATCGGCCGATTGCATCGTGCGCGAACCGCGGTCGATCAGCCCGTGGATGCGATTGGCGGCGCGGTGCCACGGCGCGGGCGACGGGGCGGTGGCGTGAACGACGACGTTGCGCAGGTCGCCCTGCACGTGGCGGCCCGCCGAGAACCGCAACGTTCGGTCGTCGTGGGCTACCCGTTCGGCATCGACCAGCAGCACGTCGCCCATGCGCACCCGCCGCACCGCGGCACGATCGCGACCCCGGGCGGTGAGGCGGAAGTTCTCCCCCGCCACCTCCACGACGAGCGTTACGGCACCATTGCGCACCACCGCATCGGACCGTGCATGCACGATGCCCGAGAAGTCGCCGGTTCGTGGCGTAGCGAGACGATCCCATTGCACCGCGCCATGGCCGGCGAACGACACAACGATCGCCACGGTCCAGCCGACGACGCGCGGAGTCACCACCCGGCGTTGCGAACTCCGGACGAACTCCAGCACCGTGAGCGCGCAGACGAGCCACCACGCGATCGGCCCACCAGCGGACGGAACGACGATCCGCAACCAGCCAACCCCCGCGATGACGTCGTGCGAACGTGCCGCCGCCTCGCTCCCGATACGCGCCGAAAGCGCGGCTACCAGCGCCACCGCGACGAGTGCACGATGCGGTGCAACGACCCACGAAGCGAAGCCAATAACATGGCGCGCGTGGCGGTTCCGGGTGGTGTGGTTGCCTACCGTCGCGATCTCCGGCGCCGCGGTGGCGTCTACGCCGTCGTGTGTGCGATCGTCGTCGCCGCCGTCGGGGTCGCAATGATTGCGCTGCCCGGTCGGGTGACCGGCCTCGCCGGGTTCGGCCTGGTGATCGCCGCCTGTCCACTGTTGGTGGCGTTCGGTGTTCCGCTCGTAGTGAACGTGACCTCGGTGGCCCTCGGGGTTACCGCGAGCCTCGTGCTGTGGTTCGGCGTGGGTCAGTGGGCCGCCCATCGAGCCACGCAGCGAACCGTCGCCGATTGGCGCGACTGGTGGTCGGTGCTGTGGCCGCTCGCCCTCTCGATGGTGCTCGGCGGTGCGGCCGGTTTCGTGTTGTTCGCCGTGACGGTGCTGTAACCGACCGGTGCGACGCGTCGCGTCGTCACACGGCAACCCACGGTCTGATCTCCGCGAGTTTCGCCGGGCCGATTCCGCGCACGGCGAGGAGGTCGTCCACCGACGCGAACGGTCCGTTGCGGGTGCGATGGTCGATGATCGCCCGCGCCGTCGCGGGTCCGACGCCCGGCAGCCGGTCGAGGTCGTCGACGGTGGCGCGGTTGAGGTCCACCACGAGCGGCACCGTGGTAGCGGACGACTGCGAGGCTCGCGGGTTGGCGCCGACCGGGGCCGCAATGGATGCGGTGACCCGCTCGCCGACTCGCGGGATCACCAGTTGCTCGCCGTCGAGTACGACGGCCGCGAGATTCACGCGCCGTAGGTCGGCGTTGGCACTGGCACCACCAGCGGCTCGCAGCGCATCGTCGGCCCGTGCACCGGCGCTCAGGTGGTACACACCCGGCTGCACGACCGCCCCCACCACGTGCACCGCCACCCGCGCTGGTGCAAGGGTGTCGAGGGGTGCCAACCAGACGTTGTTCGACGGTTCACCGGGGTTGCTGGTCGCGGGGCTCGTCGGGGCGACCGGAATCATCGACTCGACGGGTGGCGGCGGAAGTCGCACCAGCCACCACGCCACGAAGGCCAGTAGCGGTGCCGACGTCAGCGAGACGACGGCACGGCGCCAGCCGATCCACAACATCCAGCCGCGAAGGCGTTCCACGCTCTGGCTGTGTGCCGACGGCGGATGCGGGGAACGTCAGGCGTAGAGCACGCCGGTCAGCCGGCGGCGGTACGTGGCCGTGCGAGGATCGCCGGACCCCATGGTCTCGAGGATCTCGAGGAACCGCTTGCGGGCCTCCTCATCGTTCTTCACGAGCGGCAGGAGGGCGTCGAGCTGCGTGGCGAAGTTGTCGTCGGGAACGAACATGGCTTTGGCCCGCTCGACGAGTGCGGCCACCCGCGGGGACTGCGGAACCTTCTGCAGGATCTCGAGTGCCGCAGTGACTTCGTTCTTCTGTAGGAGCAGGATGCCCAGTGCGAGCACGACGTCCTCGTTGTTCGGCTCGAGCTTCAACGCTTCACGGAGGCTGGCCTCGTCGCCCTGGGCGAGCAGCGTCGCCACGTCGACCGGTGCGGCACCCGGGGCGAGCTTGCCGACGAACTCGCGCACGGCGTGCTCGGGCAGGGCCCCCATGAAACCGTCGACGACCTGGCCGTCCTTCAATGCATAGACCGCGGGGATCGACTGCACCTGGAATGCACGTGCCACGCCCGGGTTCTTGTCGACGTCGATCTTGGCGAGCACCACCTTGCCGGCAGTGGCACCGACGACCTTCTCGAGGATCGGACCGAGCGTCTTGCACGGACCGCACCACGTGGCCCACAGGTCGACGACGACCGGCGTGGTCTTGGAACGATCGATGACGTCCTTCTGGAACGTCGCATCGGTGACGTCGATGACGTTGACCACCGAACTCACGTGCCCACGATACCGCTGGGGTCAGCGAGTAGTTTCATCGCATGGTCGATGCGGCGCGCGACGGCATCAACACGGCCACGGTCACTCCGTGGCTGGCGGCGCACGTGCCCGGTTTCGTGCCCCCATTCACGGCCGAGGTCATCGCCGGGGGGCATTCCAACCTCACCTTCCGACTCACCGACGCCGAGGGTGCCAGGTACGTGTTGCGCCGGCCACCCCTCTCGCACACGTTGGCGAGCGCCCACGACATGGCTCGCGAGCACCGCATCATCCACGCATTGCGCGGTACCCCGGTACCTGTGGCGCCTGCCCTGGCGATGTGCAACGACCCGTCCGTGAACGGGGCACCGTTCTACGTGATGGGGTTCGTCGAGGGTCACGTGGTTCGTGATGCCGTCATCGCCGAGCGCGTGCTCACCGAACGGGCCCGGCGCACCGCCAGCGAGTCGTTGATCGACACGATGGCTGCGATCCACGCCGTCGACCTCTCCGCGGTAGGGCTCTCCGACCTGGCCCGCCACGAGGGCTACATCGCCCGCCAGTTGAAGCGTTGGTACACGCAGTTCAACGCCCAGAAGACCCGCGAGTTGCCGTTGATCGACGAGGTACACGACGCGTTGTCGAAGCGGATTCCCGAACAGGGCCCGGCCACGATCGTGCACGGCGACTACCGGCTCGACAACTGCATCGTCGACGACGACGGCCGCATCGTGGCGGTGCTCGACTGGGAGATTTGCACGCTCGGTGATCCGTTGGCCGATCTCGGGTTGCTGATGGCGTACTACACCGGACCCGACGACGAAGGTTCGGCATGGCAGGGTCAGGCCAACCGTGTGAAGGGCTTCCTCAACCGTGCCGACCTCGTCGAGCGGTACGCCCGCGTCACCGGGCGTGACGTGTCGCAGCTCGACTTCTACACCGCGTTCGCCTTCTGGAAGCTGGCGTGCATCATCGAGGGCGTGTACGCGCGGTACCTCGGCGGTGCGCTCGGCGACCGCAATGCGGCCGAGCTGGCGCCGTTCGCCGCACAGGTGGACTCGGCGGTCACGAGCGCACACCGATTCCTCTCGCGCCTACACTGACCAGCCAGATGTCGTACCGCCTGCACGAGGGTTACGCCAAGATGCCGAACCTCTCGTCCCCGCTGCTCGTGGTGATGCTGCAGGGCTGGATCGACGCCAGTTCGGCGGCTCAGACGGCGATGCAGCGATTGGTGAAGGAAACGGGTGCCACCACCCTCGTCACGTTCGACGCCGACGACTTCCTGGATTTCCGGGCCCGGCGGCCGACGATGGAGCTGCGCGAGGGCATCAACACCCGGCTCGATTGGCCGTCGATCGACCTCATGCTCGGTCACGACATCAACCAGAAGGAGGTCCTGCTGCTCACCGGGCACGAGCCCGACTCGAAGTGGAACCACTTCTCGGCGGTGGTCGGGGAACTCGCCGAACGCCTGCGCGTACGGAAGATGATCGGTCTCGGTGCGTACCCGTTCGCCACTCCGCACACACGGGCGGTCAACCTCTCGTGCACGTCACCCTCGTCTGATGCCATCGTCGGGCTGCCCTACGTGCGGAGCTCGGTCGACGTGCCGGCAGGCATCGAGGCGGTACTCGAGCACGTGCTCACCGGTCGCGGCGTCCCGAGCATCGGTATCTGGGCCCAGGTACCGCACTATGCAACGAGCATGCCGTATCCGCCCGCCACCGCTGCCCTGCTCACCGCGGTGTGCGACACGGGCGGGCTGTCACTCGACGTCAGCGACGTGCGGGCCGAGGCGAACGCCCATCGTGAACGACTCGACGCACTCGTCGCGGCCAACCCCGACCACGCCCAGCTGCTCAGCCAGCTCGAGTCGGCCTACGACGTGGCGCACCAGCGCGACGAACGTGCCGCCGACATTCCGTCGGGCGAGGAGTTGGCGGCACAGTTCGAGGAATACCTGCGCGATCAGCGACGCGACTAGACGGGTTCGACGGTCGAGATGGGTTCGACGGGTTCGACGGGTTCGACGGTCGAGACGGTCGAGACGATCTGGTCGGCCGCGAGCCGCAGTCGTTGGCTCAGGCGCCGAAGCCGGTGAGCCAGGCGTGCACGTTGCGACCGAGGGCATCGACGTCGTAGCCGCCCTCCTGCAGCACGACGGTCGGCAGACCGAGCTGCGCGAGCAGTGCACCGCTACGGGTGAAGCCCTCGGTGGTCACCGCCAGGTCGGCGATCGGATCGGTGATGAACGTGTCGAGACCGAGCGAGACGATGAGTGCCGTCGGTTTGAACGACCCGATCTTCTCGGCACAGGTCGACAGCGCCGAGAGATAGGCATCGTCGGCGGTGCGCGCGGGTAGCGGCACGTTGTACGTGCTGCCGAGACCGCGGCCGGTGCCGGTCTCGTCGGCATGCCCCGTGAAGTACGGGTACGCACGGCGCGGATCGCCGTGCAGCGACACGTACTGCACGTCGTCACGGTCGTAGAAGATTTCCTGTGTGCCGTTGCCGTGGTGGTAGTCGACGTCGAGCACCGTGACCTTGCCGCCGGTTCGTTGCACGATCTCGTTTGCTGCGATGGCCGCGTTGTTGAAGAAGCAGTAGCCGCCGTAAAGGTCGCGCGTTGCGTGGTGTCCGGGCGGTCGACACAGCCCGTAGGCGACGCGTTCTCCGCCGAGCACCATGTCGGTCGCGGTGAGCGCGGTGTCCACCGCGGCGCGTGCCGCCTCGTAGGTACCCTCCGTCAGCGGTGTCGTGGTTTCGAAGCACCACCAGCCGAGGCGGCCGGTGATCGACTCGGGCTCACTGGTTGCGCCCATCTGGTTGCGGAGGTCGTCCCGGTAGAACATGTCGGGCACTACCTCGCGCCGATTCCCGACCACCGTCTGGTACTCCGCCCAGGCAACGGAGAGGAACCTGACGAGACCCTCATCGTGCACGCGCGTGATCGGCTCGGCCCCGTGCTCGGTCGGCGAGCGGAACGAGAAGCGGGGGTCGCCCGCCAGCGTCGCCTTGATGGTCTCGGCGCGCCCGGTGTGCTCGAAGGGCGAATGCGTCGTGGAGGACTCGATCTCCGTGGCCGGATCGTGGAGCAGGTGCTTGGGCGAGTAGACGACGTGCATGAAGCGTCAGTCGAACGAGGGTGCGGCGCGCAGTGAGCGCTTGAGTTCGGCCATTCCGGAGGTGGTGGCGATGGTGTAGACGGCGTCCCACAGTCGAAGGGCGTCGGTACCGCGCGGAATCTTGGAGATGACGGGTCCGAAGAAACTGGCTTGGTCGGGCGTACCGGGGTCGAAGATGATGATCGGCGTACCGACGTCCTTGCCGGTCGCTTCGAGCGCCGTCCTGGTTTCGAACCGGATCACCTCGTCGTGCAGCTCGTCGTCGGCACTGTTGGACCAGTCCGGGTTGAGACCCGCCTCGGTGAGCACCCCGCGCAGCAGGTTCTTCATACCGCCCGACTCTTCGGGGCGGCGCTTGTCGGCGTGGATGGCCTTGCCGAGGGCGGTGTAGACGGCGGCGACCGCGTCGTTACCGGCCGAGGCCCGTGCCGCACTGGCAACGCGGAGCGCCTGAAGACCCGCGAAGTGGGCGTCGCGCCATGCCTTGTTTCCCTCGCCGTAGCCGCGCTCGTCGTTGATCATGAACAACGAGATGAACTTCCACGACACGTCGTAGTTGCGCTGTTGCTGCACCTCGACCACCCAACGCGAGGTGATGTACGCCCACGGGCACACCGGATCGAAATAGAACTGCAGGTCGGCCATGGTACGTACGGACTCCCCTCGTGCTCGTTATTCTCGCTCGATTTCGCGCAGGTCGTAGGTTTCGATCACGTCGCCCTGCTTCAGATCCTGGAAGTCGGTGAGCGAGATACCACACTCGAACCCCTCGCGAACTTCCTTCACGTCGTCCTTGAAGCGTCGCAGCGTGTTGATGGCACCCTTCCAGATGATCACACCCTCGCGCAGGAAGCGCACCTTGGAGCCGCGGGCGATGACGCCCGAGCGCACGAAGCAGCCCGCCACCGCACCGACCTTCGGGGCCCGGAAGAGTTCGCGGACCTCGGCTTCGCCGGTGACGACCTCCTCGAACTCGGGTGCGAGGAGGCCCTTCATCGCCTTCTCGATGTCCTCGATCACCTTGTAGATCACTTCGTAGGTTCGGATCTCGACCTGCTCGGCCTCGGCGAGCTCGCGCACCTTGCGGTCGGGACGCACGTTGAAGCCGATGATCGTGGCGTTGGTGGCGGCGGCCAGGGTGATGTCGTTCTCGGTGATGGAACCCACACCGCGGTGCACGAACGCCGCCCTCACCTCGGCACGCTCCAGCTTGCGGAGGCTCTCGGTAACCGCCTCGAGCGAACCGTGCACGTCGGCCTTGATCAGCAGGTTGAGCGTTGCGGTTTCGCCGGCCTGGATCTGGCTGAAGATGTCCTCCAACTTGACGCCCTTTTGCGCTCGGGCATCGCCGCGCTGGGCCAGGAGTCGCAGGCGCTGGGCGCGCGAGTCGGCGACGGTACGGGCGGTGCGGTCATCTGGTGCGATCCGGAACTCGTCGCCGGCCTGGGGCACGGCCGACAAACCGAGCACCTGGACGGGTGATGACGGGCCGGCTTCCTTGACCTGTTCGCCACGATCGTTGAGGATCGCGCGGACGCGACCCCACGCCGCGCCGGCGACCATCGGATCGCCGACCTTCAGCGTTCCCTTGTCGACGAGCACGGTGGCAACCGGGCCACGACCGACGTCGAGTCGCGCTTCGAGCACGAAGCCCTTGGCCCGACCATTCGGATTGGCGGTGAGCTCCTCGACTTCGGCCACCACGAGCAACTGCTCGAGCAGCTCGTCGATGCCCAAACCCTGCTGGGCCGACATCTCGACGATGATCGTGTCGCCACCCCACGCCTCGGGAATGAGGTTCTGCTCGGCGATTGCCGACATCGTGCGTTGCACGTCGGCATTTTCCTTGTCGATCTTGTTGATTGCCACCACGATCGGAACGTCGGCGGCACGGGCGTGGCTGATGGCCTCGACGGTCTGGGGCATCACACCGTCGTCGGCCGCGACCACCAGCACCACGATGTCGGTGACGCCTGCACCGCGGGCGCGCATCTTGCTGAACGCGGCGTGACCCGGTGTGTCGATGAATGTGATGAGCCTGTCGTTCTTGGTCACCTGGTACGCACCGATGTGCTGGGTGATGCCACCCGCCTCACCGGCAACCACGTTCGCCGAGCGGATCTTGTCGAGCAGCGTGGTCTTGCCGTGGTCGACGTGACCCATGATGGTGACGATCGGCGGACGCGTCGCCTGCTGGGCTTCGTCGGCGTCGTCGGAGTCGTCGAACAGCGCCTGCAGCTCCATCTCTTCCTGTTGACCCGGATCGACGAGGATCAGTTCGGCGCCGACCTCCATGGCGAACAGTTCCATCTGTTCGTCGGCGAGCGACATCGTTGCCGTGACCATCTCGCCCTGTTCGAGCAGGAAACGCACGACGTCGGCCGCGCCGCGGTTCAGCTTCGGCGCGAACTCCTGGGCCGACGAGCCACGCTCGACGACGATCGGACCCTCGGGAACCGGTGCGGAACTCGGAACGTACTGTGTCGGCTGCAGCGACTGCAGCTGCTCCATGTCCTTGCGACGTTGCTCGCGAGTCTTCTTGCGCGGCCCGCGACGCTGCCCACCGGCTCGCGCTCCGGGGCCGCGACCCTGCGGACCGCCAATTTGTCGACCGAGACCGGAACCACGGCCGCCGCCGGGACGTGCGCTCGGCGCACCCGGGCGCGGACTTGCCCCACCGGGGCGAGGTGCGGAACGACCGAGGCTGGAGGATGAGAAGCGACCCATTCGGCCCGTCGGACCAGAACGCGGTGCACCACCACCCGGGCGCGGACCGCGAGCGTCGCCGACAGGACGACGCGGCGGCGGTGGCGGAATACGGTTGCCGCCCGGTGGCGGCGGAATCGTGCGTCCCCCGGCCGGTACGACGCGCGGACCACTCGGCGGTGTGCCGGGGGGCGGCACGGGTGTTCCGGGTGCGGTTCCGCCGGGGCGTGCCGCCGGCGGGCGAGACGTGATGCTCGCGCCGGGTCGCGACGATACGACACGCGGTGCCGTGGCAGCAGGTGCCGGAGGCGTCGGGGAGACCGGCGAGGGGACTTCCGGCGCATCGGGTGTCGCCGACGCAGCAGGTGCGACGACGGGTGCGGCGGCAGGCGCGGGTGTAACGGGCGCGACGACGGCGGCAGGCGCAACTGCGGCTTCGGCGGGCGTCGTGACGGCGGCTTCGTCACCGGCTGGCTTCTTCGCGCGCGGCTTTGACGGCGTCTTCTTCGGCGTGGGCTCGCCATCGGCGTCACCCTCGGCTGCAGCCTTCTTCGTCTTCTTCGGCTTGTCCGGCGCCGGTTCGCGCTTCAAACCCTTTTCTTCGGCGTGACGACGTACGCGATCGGCCTGTGCTTCGACCATGCTCGACGACGGCGATGACGCACCGATGCCGATCGAGTTGCAGAGGTCGACGACCTCTTTCGAGGACATCCCGAGCTCCTTGGCGAGCGTGGAGACGCGTACGTTCTTGCCGCTCAAGCGGTGGCACCCCCGTCGGCTACCGGGGCTGGCGTGCTCTCGACCGTGAGACCCGCCGCTTCGCTCTCGCTCTTCACGTCGAGTCGCAGGCCGCACAACTGTGCGGCAAGCTTGGCATTGATACCTGCGCGACCGATGGCCAGTGACAACTGGAAGTCGGGCACGATGACGTCGGCCTGGGTGCCGTCGTCGCTGATGACCACGTCGGTCACCCTGGCCGGCGACATCGCGTTGATGATCATCGAACGCTTGTCCTCGCTGAAGGTGACGATGTCGATCTTCTCGCCGCGCAGTTCGGTGACCACGCGCTTGACGCGGTCGCCGCGGCCACCGACACAGGCGCCGATCGGATCGATACGCGGATCGTTGGACGCCACCGCGATCTTGCAGCGCTGTCCCGGCTCGCGGGCGATCGCCATGATGCTGACCTGGCCGTTGACGATCTCGGGCACCTCCATCTGGAAGAGCTTGAAGACCAGACCCGGGTGACTACGACTGACCACCACCTGTGTGCCGCGGTCGTCCTGGCGAACCTCGACGATGAACACCTTGAACGTTC
>JBIJCI010000049.1:0-12442 GCA_044344715.1 Ilumatobacteraceae bacterium
CGTCGCTCGAGCCGCGCAGTTCGTTGGGCACCTGTTCGGAGAGCGGCATGATGCCCTCGCCACCGCTCATGTCGATGATGAGGTACTTGCGGTCGGCACCACGGTCGGGCATCAGGCGGATACGGCCGGCGACGATCTCGCCTTCCTTGTTCTTGAACTGGTCGTACTTGCCCTGGTACTCCACCTCGCGGATGCGCTGGCTGAGCACCGTGCGGAAGGTGGACGCCGCAATACGACCGAGCTCGTCCCGGCTCGGTGTGTCGTCGCGCTCGTTCACCCAGTTGCCGTCGACGTCCACGTCGTACGCAGTGAAGGTGATGTCCATCGTTTCGGGGTTGAGCCCGACGATGACTTCCTCGGCAGAACCCAGACGTTTCTTGTAGGCAGTCGCGAGGGCCTCGACGAGCACCTGCAACAGTGCGTCGACGGAGAGGCCACGGTCTGCCGCAATCATGCGGATGGCTTCCTTCATGTCGGATTGGTTCATGATGCAACCTCCTCGGTGGTTCGGTTGGAAGATCCATGCCTGGACTTGCCCGGCTTCTCGGCGCCACCCCACACGAAGACGGTGCGGGCACGCTCGATGTCGCCGTACGAAACGTTCATCTCGGTTCCGGTGTCATCGAGGCAGACGACGATGCCGCGATCGTCGGCGCGCAACAGCGCCCCCTGGAGCCGGCGACGCCCGTCGACCGCATGGTGCAAGCGCACCGCCACCACCTTGTTGATCTCCCGTTGGAAGTGCTGCGGCGTCCGGAGATTTCGCTCCAGACCGGGGCTCGTAACTTCGAGCGTGTACCGACCGGGCATCGGGTCGTTGTGGTCGAGCTCGCGGGAGACGAGCCGGCTGACGAGGGCGATGTTGTCGAGGGTGACTCCCCCGGGCCGTCCCGGTGGGGTATCGATGCTGAGCCGCAGGACGCCCGACACCATCTCCACGTCGTACACCTCGAGACCGAGATCGGCGACGACCGGTGCGGCAAGGGAGCGCACGCGCTCGACGACGGTGTCCTCTCTCATCGTGCTACTCGTTCTCCTCGGTATGTCTGGTCGCTCACTCGGTGTATGGCTCGCATCCCTCCACGTCCGAAACATGAGTCAAAAAAAGGCGTGGGTGGTGACCCACGCCTTTGCGGTCTGCACTCATGCTGAACGTAAAAGGACCGCTTCATCCTAACCGCGCTGGGTAACCTTCTCTCTGCGTGATTCATCGCCTGTCGACGCTCTTCGTACGCACGTTGCGCGATGATCCGGCCGAAGCCGAGGTCCCCAGCCACCGTCTGCTCGTGCGGGCCGGCTACATCCGTCGGGCTGCCCCGGGTGGCTACACCTGGCTCCCGCTCGGGTTGCGGGTCTTGCAGCGGGTGGAGCGGATCGTACGCGAGGAGATGGACGCAATCGGGGCCCAAGAGGTGCACTTCCCCGCCCTGTTGCCGCGCGAGCCCTACGACGCATCCGGTCGTTGGACCGACTATGGCCCGAACCTCTTCCGCCTACAGGACCGTCGCGGGGTCGACTACCTCCTCGGTCCGACCCACGAGGAGATGTTCACGCTGCTGGTGAAGGATCTGTACGCCAGCTACAAGGATCTCCCCGTCTGGCTGTACCAGATCCAGACGAAGTACCGCGACGAGGCCCGCCCCCGTGCCGGACTGTTGCGCGGTCGCGAATTCGTGATGAAGGACTCGTACAGTTTCGATCTCGACGACGAGGGCTTGCAGCGCAGCTACGACGCGCACCGCGCCGCATACGTGCGGGTGTTCGAACGACTCGGTCTCGACGTCGTGATCGTGAAGGCGATGTCCGGCGCGATGGGTGGTTCGGCATCCGAGGAGTTCCTGGCACCGTGTGCGTCGGGTGAGGACACCTTCGTGCGGTGCACGAGTTGCGATTACCGGGCAAACACCGAGGCCGTGCGCATCGGTGTGCCGCATGCCGGCAACCCGTCGAACGTGCCGGAGGCGAGGGTGGTCGATACACCCGGCACTCCGACGATCGAGACGCTCGTCGACCTCCTCAACTCGCGGGCCGACCTGCAACGCGCCGACCGGCCATGGACTGCCGGCGACACCCTGAAGAACGTCATCGTCACCCTCCGGCATCCCGACGGTCGACGCGAGGCGCTGGCGATCGGCGTGCCGGGTGATCGCGACGTCGACATGAAGCGACTCGAGGCACTCGTGATTCCTGCCGAGGTGGAATCGTTCGGCGAGGGTGACTTCGCGGCGCGACCGGACCTGGTCAAGGGATACGTGGGCCCCGGCGTGCTCGGTACGGCGAAGCCGTCGGGCGTGCGCTACCTCCTCGACCCGCGGATCGTGAACGGCAGCGCCTGGGTGACCGGCGCCAACGATCCCGGCCGGCACGTGGTCAACCTCGTATGCGGCCGGGACTTCGTGGCCGACGGTGTGGCCGACGTTGCCGAGGTGCGCGACCAGGATCCGTGCCCGGACTGCGGTGCCAACATGCGGATCGAGCGCGGTATCGAGATGGGACACGTGTTCCAGCTCGGACGCAAGTACGCCGAGGTGCTGGGACTTTCCGTGCTCGACGACAAGGGCAAGCAGCGAACGGTGACGATGGGCTCGTACGGCATCGGCGTGTCGCGCGCAGTGGCGGCGATCGCGGAAGCATCGCACGATC
Organism: Ilumatobacteraceae bacterium; assembly: GCA_044344715.1. Lineage (GTDB taxonomy): Bacteria > Actinomycetota > Acidimicrobiia > Acidimicrobiales > Ilumatobacteraceae > F1-60-MAGs027. Next base: position 2,644 of record JBIJCI010000049.1, read on the forward strand.
AACTCGGGCTACGGTGGCCGCGCAGTGTCGCACCGATGGACGTGCACGTGGTGATTGCGGGCAAGCCGGGAGACGAGACGGCGACCACCGCCGAGCGTCTGGCCGCCGAACTCTCGGCAGCCGGACTCGACGTGCTCCTCGACGACCGGGCGGGGGTTTCACCCGGCGTGCGCTTCAAGGACGCCGAACTGCTCGGAATGCCGATGATCGTCATCGCCGGTCGTGGTGTGGCCAACGGCGTGCTCGAGGTTCGCGACCGAATCGCAGGCACCACGGCGGAGCTTCCGATCGAGCAAGTTGCAGCCCACGTCATCCAACACTCCAGGTAGGTCGCGAATGCTCCGGCTGAAGGGCGTCACGCAGCACTATTCCTGGGGCGACCGGTTCGCCCTGCCGACGTTGCTCGACATCACCGCCGACGGACGACCGTGGGCCGAGGTCTGGTACGGCACGCACCCGCGCGGGCCGGCACAAATCGACGGGAGCCTCCATCTTCCGGCACCCACCTACCTCGCCGACGAGGTAGGTGAGCTGCCGTTCATCGTCAAACTCCTGGCGGCCGCCAAGCCGCTCTCGCTCCAGACGCATCCCTCCGGCGAGCAGGCAGTGGCCGGATTCGCCCGCGAACAACGGGCGGGCATCGCTGCGGACGACAGGCGACGCGTGTATCCCGACGATCGGGCCAAGCCGGAGATGATCGTTGCCCTCAGCGCCTTCGAGGCACTCTGCGGCTTCGTCGACGACGAGGGCGCGATCAGCGCATGCGAAGGGGCCGGCGCCACCGACCTGGCCGCCCGAGTGCGGAGCGAGGGTGTCGCCGGTGCCGCGCGGGCGATCCTTCGTGGCGAGCCGTTCGCCGAGCCGCCACGACGCTCCGACGCGATGCGCACGCTCGACGATCACTACAACGACCGGCGGTCGTTGATTGCACTGCTCATGCACCACGTGCGACTGCAGCCCGGCGAGGCGCTGTACCTCGACGCCGGCAACGTGCACACCTACCTGTACGGCGCGGCTCTCGAGGTGCAGGGCAACTCCGACAACGTGGTGCGGGCCGCCTTCACCGACAAGCACATCGACCTCGACGAATTCCTCGCCGTCGCACGATTCGAGGCGATCCGCGATCCGCGCGTGATGCCCGAACGGCTGACCACCGAGACGTCCGCCTACCGGTGCGCCGCGCCGTTCGAAGTGCTGCGCCACGAGCTGAACGGTGCGTTCGCCCTGACGGCGAACCGATCGCACACCATCGTCGTCTGCGCGTCCGGTCACGCCGGACCGCTCACCACCGGTGCCGCGGCCTACGTTTCCCGGGGCGAGACGGTCACGCTCGACGGCACCGCAACCATCTACTCCGTGAGCGCATGAAGGCGGCGATGACTGCCACCCGGCGCGTCATCGTCGTCGCCCTCGCCGCCACGCTCGTCGCCGCCACGACCTGGGGATCCGTCGATGCGCGGAGCGTGCCGCAAACCCCGGCCCCGGGTTCGACACTGCTCGTGCTCGGCGACAGCCTCACCTGGGGTGCGAACTACTTCGCGCGGGCCCAGTCGCGCCTACGGGAAACGGGCGAATTCGAAACCGTCGTATACGACGGATGGTGGTCCCGACGAATCGGTGGCATCGCGTCCACGAAGTACTCGGGTGTCAACACCTACAAGCAGTTGGTCGCCGGCGGAGTACGGCCCTCCGCCGTCCTGGTTGCACTCGGGACCAACGACGTGTTCTTCTCCGGCAAACGCGCCGTCTACGAGACGCTCATTCGTGAGCTGATGAACACGATCGGCGACGTACCCGTGGTCTGGATGAACGTGCATCGTGTGGAATCCGCGACCACCGCGCGCCGCTCGCAGCTCTTCAACACCACCCTGCAGCGGGTGCTCGCCGAGTATCCGCGCGCCACCCCCTACGACTGGGTGAGCCTGGCGACGAGCGGACCGCGATTCATGGCCGCCGACAAGATCCATCAGTCGGCGTCAGGATACGAACTCCGCACGATGGCGTACCTCGAGATCGCCGGAACGCTGGCGCTGCGCGTGTCCGAGACCACCATCACCACGGTGCCGGCACCGACCACCGTCGTTCCGTAGTCGCTCGACGACTCAGCCGTCGACGGTACGGCGAATCTCGACGATCTTCTCCGAGGAACGGTTGGCGTCGGAGCCCTTCTCGTCGAGCAGGGCCGAGCGATCGCGGGCCGCCTCGCGCTCGGCGATCGTGGTGTCGACGCGCTTCAGTGCCGCATCGACTCCGTGCTCGTTGATGTAGGAGGCCCAATCGACCAGTGCCTCCACCATCTCCGATTCGGGAACGACGGCCACGTTGCGGCCCTTCACGAAGAGATGACCGCGCTTGTTGCCGGCGGCGATTCCGAGATCGGCCTCGCGGGCCTCGCCCGGGCCGTTGACCACGCACCCCATCACCGCGATCTGCAACGGCAACTGCTTGTCGGCGAAGGCATCCTGCGCGCGCTTGGCAACCTCGATGACGTCGATTTCTGCACGCCCGCAACTCGGGCAGGCGATGAGGTCGACGTTCTTGCGCTCGCGCAGGCCGAGCGACTCGAGCAACTGCCGACCGGCGCGTGCCTCCTCGACCGGGTCGGCGGTGAGGCTGTAGCGGATGGTGTCGCCGATCCCCTCCAGGAGGAGCGCGGCGATGCCTGCCGTGGCCTTCAGCAGTCCGCCGGGCAACGGACCCGCCTCGGTGACACCGAGGTGCAGTGGATGATCGGTGACCGCGCTCAGTTTCCGGTAGGCCTCCACCATCAGCGGGACGTTCGATGCCTTGACGGAGATCTTGATCTGGTCGAAGTCGACCTCCTCGAAGTACCGCAGTTCGATCTGTGCGGACTCGACCATCGCGTCGGCGGTGAGCCCGCCGTACTTCTCGTAGAGCGACGGGTCGAGCGAGCCACCGTTGACACCGATTCGGATCGGCACCTTGCGGTCGCGCGCCTCGCTGGCCACGGCCTTGATGTGCTCGGGCTTGCGGATGTTGCCGGGGTTCAACCGGAGACCGTGCACACCGGCCTCGAGTGCGGCGAGCGCCATCTTGTACTGGTGGTGGATGTCGGCGATGATCGGAATCGGCGAACGCGGCACGATCTGGGCCAGCCCCTCGGCGGCCTCGATCTCGTTGCACGTGCAGCGCACGATGTCGCAGCCGGCGGCGGCGAGCGCATAGATCTGCTGCAACGTTCCCTCGACGTCGGCGGTCTTCGTGATGGTCATCGACTGCACGCTGATCGGTGCGTCGCCACCCACGGCAACCTTGCCGACGTGAATCTGGCGGGTCCGCTTCCGGGGGAAGTTCACGTCGGGGATCATGGGTCAGAAGAGCGGCTGGGTGAGGTCGAGGTACAAGCCTGCCACGAGTAGCAGGACGAACAGCGCCACCACCGCCGTGGCGACGGGGGCGAGCTTCCGTACGTCGGCGTGGTAACGACGCGTACGGGTCGAACGCAACCGCTCGTAGATGGCCACCGCCGCGTGACCGCCGTCGAATGGCAGCAACGGGAGCATGTTGAAGACCCCGACGAACACGTTGACCGATGCGAGGAGGAGCAGCACGCCCTTCAGACCCTCTTCCCGACCGATCTCGCCACCGATCTGACTGGCACCGACCACCGTGCTCGGACGGGTGCGCGGGTCGGCCACCTCGCGCGACAGGTTGTCGACGATGTTCACGGGGTTGAGCACGGTGAAGACACCCCGAACCGAGTCGGCGGCGGTGCCGACGACGTCCTGGGCGGCTCGCCACACCGATTCGCCCGAACCGATCCGCACGTAGTCGCGCGACCAACTGGCCACGCCGAAGAATGCCCGCGCCTCGGCGGTGTCGTCGGCACCCGGGAAGACGGTGAGTGTCGGCGTGACGGTGATGATCTCGCCACCGCGTTCCAGCACGACCGTGACGGTGTCGCCCGGACGCTGCGCCTTCACCGCTGCGACGAAGTCGTCGGACGTACGCAACGGCAACCCGTCGAACGAGACGATGACGTCACCGGCTCGAACACCAACCGCCTCGGCCGCACTGCCCGCATACGGCGACTCCGTAACCTCAACGCGACCCGTCTCCCCGTAGCGTCCGGCGGTTGCGTACACCCCCGCAAAGAGTATGAAGGCAATCAGCGCGTGCATGAGGGAGCCCGCCGTGATGACGAGCAGGCGCCGTGGGAACGACTTCGACCGGTAGGTGCGGCCCTCGTCCGCCGGATCCGTCTCGTCGAGGTTGTTCATTCCGATGATGCGAACGTACGCACCGATCGGCAGGGCACGAAGACCGTATTCCACCTCGCCCCGACGCCACGACAGGATGCGCGGACCGAAACCCATCGAGAACTGCGTGACCTTCATGCCGGTGAGCCGGGCGGTGGAGAAGTGCCCGACCTCGTGCAGGAACACCGAGACGATCAAACCGACGACGAAGACGAGCGTCCAGACGTTGTTGATCCCGAGCCAGACGAGGAGTGCGGCGATGACACCGACCCCGACGATCGAGGTGGACGTTGGAACCTTGTCCTGCGAACCGGGTGTCGGGTCTCCCCCGCCACCCACGAGATCTTCCCGAACTCGCGCGTAGAAGTTGGTCACGCGCTCACGGTACCTGGCGCCCGTACGGAAGATTCGACGATGTCCCGTGCAATCCGTCGCGCCTCGGCATCGGCGGCGAGCACGTCGTCGGTACTGCGAAGGGGATGTCCGTCATGGCGTTGCAGGGTGGCATCGTTCACGTCGGCGATCTGCAACCAGGAGACTCGCCCGGCGAGGAAGGCCTCTACTGCGATCTCGTTGGCCGCACTCAGCCATGCGGGTGCCGAGCCTCCGGTGCGACCGGCGGCATAGGCGAGGTCCAGGCACCGGAACGTGGTGCGGTCGGGTGCCTCGAAGTCGAGGCGGGCCAGTCGGCTCCAATCGATGGCGCCGAACGGCACGTCGAAACGCTCCGGCCAGCCGATTGCATAGGCGATCGGCAACCGCATGTCGGGCAGTGACAGCTGGGCGATCGTTGCGCCGTCGCGGAACGTCACCATCGAGTGCACGATCGACTGCGGATGTACCACGACGTTGATGCGGTCGTAGTCGACGTCGAACAACTCGTGCGCTTCGATGACCTCGAGACCCTTGTTCATCAAGGTCGAGGAGTCGACGGTGATTTTCGGGCCCATCGACCACGTGGGGTGCACCAACGCCGCCGCGGTGTCGACCTCGGCCAGTTCGGCACGTGTCCTCCCGCGGAACGGCCCGCCGCTCGCGGTGAGCACCACTTCGGCAAGCTCGCGTCCGGCCGCCGCGCCCGAGCGGAGACACTGGTGGACGGCGCAGTGCTCGCTGTCGACCGGGACGATCGACGCTCCGGGCGTGTCGCGCAGTGGCCGCACCACGGGGCCGGCCGCGATCAGGCTCTCCTTGTTGGCGAGCGCCAGACGCTTTCCGCGGCGCAACGTCTCGAGCGTCACGGGTAAGCCGGCGAAGCCGACAACGGCGTTCACCACGACGTCGGCATCGACGGTGACGCTGGCGACGTCGTCCGAGAAGTCGATTCCCGGGAACTCCGCGGCCAACCGGGTTCGTACGTTCGCATCCACCACGGCGACGTGACGGGGATGATGGGTTCGAATCTGCTCGCGAAGGACCGACTCGTTCGACGACGCAGCCAGGGCGACGACCTCGTACCGGCCCTGCGATGCACCGACGACGTCGAGGGTCTGTCGTCCGATTGAACCGGTGCTACCGGCGAGCGCGATCCTGACCGCCACGACCGGCCGGAATCAGCTTGCCCAGGGCGTGAGCGTGACCGTGAGGAAGTAGACGGCCGGGAGCGCGAAGAGCACCCCGTCGAACCGGTCGAGCACTCCCCCGTGTCCCTTCAACAGCGTGCCGAAGTCCTTGACTCCGAGCGACCGCTTCAACGACGACTCGAACAAGTCACCGAGCGGTGCCATCACGGCGATGACCGCGGCAAGGAGGATCCACTCGCTCATCTGGTTCCACGTGCCGCTGCGCATGCCGAATACGACGACCACGGCGAACGTGGCGATGGTGCCCCCGATCAGGCCCTCGATCGTCTTGTTCGGACTGATCGACGCCCGCATCGGGGTTCGGCCGATGGCCGAGCCGACGAAGTAGGCACCGATGTCGTTGGCGGCGATTCCGACCACGGCGAGGAACAGCGTGTCGGTGCCGACGTTCACCAACGTTTCATTGAGCGTGGAGATCCGCAGGATCAAGGCGGCAAAACTTCCGAGTAGTCCGACGTACGACACACCGAGCATCAGCGCGCCGATACCCGAGAAGGCCGACGATGCGTCGTTTCCGGAACCAACCATGGTGATTGCGCCGGCAACGAGAGCGAACGCAACGATCATGACGATTGCGTTGTGCGCCATGTAATAGGTGCCGATCGGTAGGGCGATGCAGGCAACCACGCCGATGACCATCGGTGCGGGGATGTTGCGGGCCGCGGTTTGGGTGAAGAACTCGAGTGATGCCAGACCGAGCACCACGACCACCAGGGCCATGACCGCCGCGGGACTGATCAACGACGTGGCAATGAAGAGCCCGACGAGTACGAGTCCAACGAGCACGGCCGAGCTGAGATTGCGATCCGAACCGACCGGACGCGGCTGCGTGCCGGAGTCGCTGCGCTGCGGTCGATCTCGCCGCACCTGCGCGGGTCGAACGGGAGCGGGCCGGCGCGGCGAACGGTCGCCCGCAGTCGGACGGCGACGTTCGCCGGTGGACCCACGCATCGTGGGGTGGGTATCCGAAGGGCGGCGCGCAACCGGATTGGACATGTCGCCGCCGATGTTGATGCGCCCCTCGGGCGCACGGCGACTCACGGGAGGCGGCGTCGTCCTCGAGCGACCAGTGTCCCCGGTTCCGCGGGAACCATCGCGGGTCGGACCACCGGAGTCGCGCGGCTGGACACCGAAGCGGGGTGTTTCGCTCGTCGGCGGCTTGTTCCACTGCGGCAAATCCGCGGTGTCGGTGGAGTCGATACGCACGACGGAGGCAGAGTCATCCGAGTCGGCGAACTTCACGACCCCGAATTCCTCACCGAAATCGATGGTGGCGTCGCGAAGCTCGCCCGTGGTCTCGTCGGATCCCGTGAAGTCGCGTCGGTCGTCGGACACGTTCAGACCTCCATCACTTCTTGTTCCTTGCGGGCGGTCGCCTTGTCGATGAGGTCGACGTGCTCCTGTGTCATCTTGTCGAGGTCCTTCTCCGCCCGCTCGAGCTCATCCTTGGAGATGTCCCCGTCCTTCTCCGACGTCTCGAGCACCTTGCGGGCATCGCGTCGGGCGTTGCGCACGGCGACTCGACCCTCCTCGGCGATGTTCTTCACGACCTTCACGTACTCCTTGCGTCGATCCTCGGTGAGCGCCGGGAAGGCGAGCCGGATGACTTGACCGTCGTTGCTCGGATTCACCCCGAGGTTGGCGGCGCTGAGCGTCTTCTCGATAGCGGCGATGGCTCCGCGATCGTGCGGCTTGACGACGAGCATTCGCGCCTCGGGAACCTGGAAGCTGGCGAGCTGCTGGAGGGGCACCGGGGCCCCGTAGTAGTCGACGTTCAGCTTCTCGATCAACGCCGGGGAGGCCCGACCCGTGCGCACCGAGACGAACTGGTGTTGAACGTGCTCGACTGCCTTCTGCATCTTGTCGAGCGACTCGAGCAATGTGTCGTCGATCACTCGACCAGCGTACCGATTTCTTCGCCCTTGAGAATCGCCCGCAAATTGCCCGGCTGCAACAGATCGAAGACCACGATCGGCAGGTTGTTGTCCATGCAAAAGGTGATGGCCGTGGAGTCCATGACCCGCAGGCCCTTGTTGATCACGTCGAGGTGCGACAAGCGGGAATACCGGGTGGCGTTCTTGTCGATCTTCGGGTCGGCCGAGTAGATGCCGTCCACGCCCGAGTGCGTTCCCTTCAGGATCGCCTGCGCGTCGATCTCCGCCGCCCGGAGTGCAGCGGCGGTGTCGGTGGTGAAGAACGGATTGCCGGTTCCACCGGCGAGGATGACGATGCGGCCCTTCTCCAGGTGCCGTTCACAGCGACGACGGATGTACGGCTCGGCAACCTTCGGCATCTCGACGGCCGTCATCACACGCGAGTGCTGACCCGAGCGCTCGAGTGCATCCTGCAGGGCGAGGCCGTTGATGACCGTGGCGATCATCCCCATGTAGTCGGCCTGTGCCTGGTCCATGCCACGACCGCTGCCCTTGGTTCCACGCCAGAAGTTGCCGCCACCGACGACGACGGCGATATCGACGCCGAACTCCTCGCGGGCATCCTTCAACTCGCCGGCCAACTGGGCCAGCACGTCGTTGTCGAGACCGAATCCCGATTTCTCGGCGAGCGCCTCGCCCGACAATTTCAGGACCACGCGATTCCAGCGGGGCTGGGTGCGTGGTGTCATGCCATCCTCGAGATTACCCGATTTCGATTTGTGCGAACCGCACGATGGACGCCGAGCCGATGATCTGCTTGACCGACTGCTTGTCGTCCTTTGCGTAGGGCTGCTCGAGCAGGCAAAGGTCCTTGAAGAAGCCGTTGAGCTTGCCGTCGACGATCTTGGCGATGGCGGCCTCCGGCTTGCCCTCGTTGCGGGTGGCGGTCTCCAGGGTGGCGCGCTCGGCGGCCACCACGTCGGCGGGGACCTCGTCACGCGTGAGGTACTTCGGACGGGCGAAGGCGACGTGCACCGCAACGTCGTGTGCCAGCTCCTCGCTCGCGCCGCTCATCTCGACCACGACGACGTTGACACCGCGGCCGCCCTGAACGTGCACGTACGAATCCATGATGTTGCCGGCCGCCGCCTCGAATCGGACGACCTCGCCGAGCTCGATCTTCTCCTTGAGGACGATCTTCAGGTCGTCGAGTTGCTTGGCTCGATCGGCAACCGCCGACTCGCCCTTCGTGCGGACGAGGTCGGCGAGCACCTGTGCTTCGGCGATGAACTGCTCGCTCGACGCGACGAAGTCGGTCTCGCACTTGAGCTTGACGATCGCCGCCTGCGGGCAGTCGATCGACAACGCCACGACGCCCTGGTTGTTCTCGCGGTCGGAGCGCTTGGCGCTCGCCGCAAGACCCTTCTCGCGCAACCACTTCTTCGCCGCCTCGACGTCGCCACCGGCTTCCTCGAGTGCCTTCTTGCAGTCCATCATTCCCGCGCCGGTTGCCTGGCGGAGGGCTTGAACGTCCTTTGCGTTGATAGCCATTACTTCACGTCTCCTGCGAGCTTGGCGTCGCGTGCCTCCTGGGCGGCCTTTGCTTCGGCGCGTGCACGGGCCTGCTCGGCTGCGAACACCGCGTTGTCGACCGCGGCGGTCGCCGGATTCTGCACCTGGCCGCCGGCCTTCTCTGCGATGTAGCGGCCCTCGACGATCGCCTCGGCGACCACGCGGGTCATCAGTTCGTTGGCACGAATGGCGTCGTCGTTGCCCGGAATCGGGTACTGCACGAAATCGGGATTGACGTTGGTGTCGACAACTGCGATGACGGGGATTCCGAGCTTGTTCGCTTCGGTCACCGCGAGGTGCTCGGTCTGCGTGTCGAGCACGAAGATCGCGTCGGGCTGACGCACCATGTTGCGGATGCCCGACAGGTTGCGCTGCAACTTGGCCAGCTCACGGGACATGAGGAGCGCTTCCTTCTTCGGGATCTGCGCCCACTCCGGCGAGGCCGCGAGGCGCTCGAGTTCGATCATCTTCGTGACGCGCTTGGAGATGGTGCCGAAGTTGGTGAGCATGCCACCGAGCCAACGCTCGTTGATGTAGGGCATGCCGGTCT
>JBIJCI010000020.1:0-29239 GCA_044344715.1 Ilumatobacteraceae bacterium
TATCCCCTCGGCCGAGTGGGCCGGCGAGTAGTCGGCGAGTAACCGCCACCCGCCTGGGCGGGTAGTCGGCGAGTAACCGCCACCCGCCTGGGCGGGTAGTCGGCGATTAGCCGCCAACCGCTAGCTGACGAGGATGGTTCCCGAACTCCAGGTGCCGCGGCGGCGACCCCGAACGTCGATGGCGGTGAACGTCACTTCGTAGCGGCCACGAAGGCCGGTGAAGCGAACCCGGATGATGCGGTCGTCGTCGGTGACGAACACCGTCTGGGTGGTTGGCGCACCACCGCGCAGCGGTGTGATCGTGACGATGTAGCGGTCGATTGCACGCGTGGCCGGCACGTTCGGCGGGTCGATCAACACCGTCAACACGCCCGGTCGGGTGGCGATGGCGGTGTCCTCGGCGACACGGGCGGGCGGATCCGGCAGGTTCTGCACCTCCGTGCCGAGTCGCGGCGGAACCGAGATGTTCGGCACGGTGGTCGGTGGCACCGTGGTGGTCGGCGCACTCGGCACCGACGGAGAGGGTGCCGTCGTGGTGGTCGTCGTGGTTGGCGGCGGCGGTGGCGGCGTGATCAGCACGCTCGCAGCCTCGACATCGGCGACCGGGCCGTCGTTGCCGGCGGCGTCGGAGACCGAGTTCTCCACCAGCGTTGCCAGCACCGTACCGTCGGTCGAGCAAGTCACGCTGACCGTCACCGATGCGCCCGACGAGGCGGACGGCGTGAAGGCACAGTCGGCAGCCGTGCCCGCGTTGATGAAGTCATCGGCCACGATGCCGCTCACGCTCTCGGAGAAGGTGAGCGTGTAGGACAGCGTGCGCGAACTGGAAGGTGAAGACGGCACCGTCCATGTTGCGGTCGGGACGGTCGTGTCACGAACGATGGTGGTGGTCGCCGTGGCGGCGGATGACGGACCGGTGTTGGTGGCGGCGTCGGTGGCGGCGTCGGCGGCGAAGCGCGGAATGACCGTTCCCTCGCTGCATCCCGACACCAGCACCGTTCGGGTCGTACCCGAGTCGGAACCGGGTGCGAATGCACAGCCCGTTGCCGTACCGGTGTTGGTGAAGTCCCCGGCGAGGACCCCCGTCACGCTCTCCGAGAACACGAGGGTGAAGCTGAACGACGCGGCATTCGTGGGCGTCGACTGTGCCGAGGTGAACGACGAAACGCTCGGCGCGGTCGTATCGCGCGTGATCGTGGTAGTTGCCGTGGCGGCGGACGACGGACCGGTGTTTGATACCGCATCGGTGGCACCGTCGGCGGCGAAGCGCGGGATCACGGTGCCCTCGCTGCAACCCGACACGGTGACGGTGCGCGACGAACCCGAGTCGCTGCCCGGGGCGAAGCTGCAGCCCGTGGCCGTACCGGTGTTCGAGAAGTCACCCGCAGCCACGCCGGTCACCGACTCCGAGAAAGTGAGCGTGTAGGTGAACGACGCGGCATTCGTGGGCGATGACTGCGCCGAGGTGAACGACGAGACGCTCGGCGCGGTTCGATCGACGGTGATCGTGGTGGTTGCCGTGGCGGCGGACGCCGGGCCGGTGTTGGAAACCGAGTCGGTTGCGCCGTTGGCGGCGAAGCGCGGGATGACCGTTCCGGAGCCGCAACCAGACACCGTGATGGTCCACTCATCGGTGGAGCCCGAAACCGAGAACGAACATCCCGACGCGGTACCCGCATTCGTGAAGTCATCCGAGGCGACCCCGGTAACGCTCTCATCGAACCCGAGCCCGTAGGTGAACGACGATGAATTGGTCGGCGTCGACTGATCGGAGGTGAACACCGACACGCCGGGCTTCGTGCGATCGACGGTGATCGTGTTCGAGGCCTCCACGTCCTCGTCCGGGCCGCTGTTGTCCGCGGCATCGACGGCGGAAAACCCGAAGAATTCCGGAGTTACCGTGCCGGTGCCACAACCCGACACCGTGACGGTGTAGGAGCTACCCGAGCCCGATACCGCGAACGAACAATCCGAAGCGGTTCCCGTATTCGAGAAGTCACCGGCAGCCACGCCGGTGACCGTCTCCGAGAACGTTAGGGAGTAGGTGAAGGACGATGAATTCGTCGGGGTCGATTGTGCCGAGGTGAACGACGCGATGGTCGGTGCGGTGCGATCGATGGTGACCGTGGTGGTTGCCGTAGCGGTCGAGGATGGACCGCTGTTACCGAGCGAGTCGTAGGCGCTGCCTGCGGCGAACTGCGGAATCACGGTGCCCTCACCGCAGTTCATCACGTTGACGGTGATCGAGGTACCGGACGGGTCGACCGGATAGAACTCGCAATCCTCGGCGGTGCCGGTATTGGTGAAGTCACCGCTCGCCACGCCGTCGGCAAATTCGGAGAACGCAAGCGTGTAGGCGATCGTGGTCGCATTGGTGGGTGTCGACTGCGACGAGGTGAACGAGGAAACGCTCGGGCCGGTGACGTCGCTGGTGTCGACCGTGGCGCACGGCCTGGTGCCACTGACCGCACTGCAGGTTTGCCATCCGAGGGTGGAGAACCAATCGGCGTTGCCGTCGAGGAACTCGGGGTTGGACATGATTTCGGTGTCGTCGAGGCGCAGGGAAATCGACTCCACGACAGGTCCACGGTTGCCGGGCACCTCCGACGCCGGGGAATTGCTGCCGACGACAGTGATGAGAACGGTTCGGATGTTGGCCCAGCCGCTTTCTTCCAACCAGCCCGACGGCACCGTGGCGTCGTAATCCTGGTAGGTGTCCCCGGTCAGCGACAGGGGACCCGTGCCGTGTCCCAGTATCATGCCGGCACCACCGTCTAAGAGAGCGATACTCACCGCCAGATAGTCGGTCCCGGAGAAACCGCCGTTGCGGGCACGAATCGTGACGGTGAGTGCACTCTTGCCCTCGGTGCTGGGCGTGATACCTCCGCGGTTCACCTCCACTGCCTGAAGGATGACCGCCTCCGAACCGGGGAACTTCACCGTGTCGGCCGACTCGCGGGTGATCGTGGTGGTCGCCGTGGCGGCGGACGCCGGACCGGTATTGCCTGCGCCGTCGCTCGCACCATCGGCCGCGAATTGCGGCGTGACGGTGCCATTGGAACAACCCGACACCGTCACGGTGCGGGACGAGCCGGAGTCGGCGCCAGGGGCGAACGTGCAACCCGTCGCGGTCCCCGTGTTCGAGAAATCGCCGGCGGCAACACCCGTGACGTTCTCGGAGAAGGTGAGCGTGTAGGTGAACGAGGATGCGGCGGTGGGCGACGACTGCGCCGACGTGAACGACGAGACGCTCGGTGCGGAGGCATCACGGGTGATCGTGGTGGTCGCCGTGGCGGCGGACGCCGGGCCGGTGTTGGATACCGCGTCGGCGGCACCGTTGATTGCAAAGACTGGGGTGACAGTTCCGGCACTGCAGCCCGACACGGTGACCGTGCGGGACGAGCCGGAGTCGGCGCCAGGGGCGAACGTGCAACCCGTCGCGGTCCCCGAGTTGGTGAAGTCGCCGGCGGCAACGCCCGTGACGTTCTCGGAGAAGGTGAGCGTGTAGGTGAACGACGCGGCACCGGTCGGGGTCGACTGGGCGGAGGTGAACGACGAGACGCTCGGGGCGGTGCGGTCGACCGTGATGGTGCTCGTGGCGGTGGAAGCAAGCGTGGGGCCGGTGTTGGTGGCACTATCGGTGGCACCGTTGGCCGCGAAGCGCGGGATGACCGTGCCGCTCGCGCAGCCCGACACGGTGACGGTACGGGAGGTTCCCGTGTCGGTGCCCGGGTCGAACGTGCAGCCCGAGGCCGAACCGGTGTTGGTGAAGTCGCCGGCGGCGACACCGGTGACCGTTTCGGAGAATTCAATGGTGTAGGTGAACGAACTTGAGTTCGTGGGGGTCGACTGCGACGAGGTGAACGACGAAACGCTGGGCGCAGCGACGTCGCTGCCGGTCGGCGTGAAGGAAGCGGAGTAATCGGAGTACGCACCAGAGCCATTGGCGTTGGTGGCACGGACCCGCGCCTTGTACGAGGTGCCGTTGGTCAACCCGGAAATCGTGTCGCTCGACTCGTCGGCACCTGCCGTTGCTGTGGTGACCTCGGCATTGGTGTCGGCATTCGTAATGCTGATTTCGTATCCGGTGACCGCACTTCCTCCGTCGTCGACCACTCCGTCCTGTACTGCGCTGCCGTCAGTGGCGATGACTTCGGACCATGTCACCGTGACGTTGCCGTTGCCTGCCGTGGCACCGGGTGCGGCCATCTGATCGGGCGTCGTCGACGGGGTCACCGATTCCGATGCCGCCGATGCCGCGCTGTCCCCCACGTTGGACCCGGCCGTCACCGTGCACGTGGTGGCCACACCGTTGGTGAGGCTCGTGACGGTGATCGGAGAACTGGTGCCGGTGTTGCTGACCGAACCACAGGTCACGGTGTACTGACCGACGGTGGCGCCGTTTGCGGCACCCGCCGAGAACGTGACGGCGATCTGGCCGTTACCCTCGGTGACGTCGGTGATGGTCGGTGCTGCCGGCGTGGTGGCCGCGGTCACCGAGGTGGATGCAGCCTCGCTGAGTGTGTTGCATACCGCGTCGACCGCACTGTTGGTGTTGCATCCTTCGTCACCGGCGCGGGCTCCGCCGACTGGAGTTGAGGTCACCCGGATCTCGTACGACTGTCCACCGGTCAAGTCGGTGAGCACCGTCGACTCGGTGCCGGCCGCCACTTGGCGGGTGGTGTACCCGCCCGACGCACCGGCGCGGAAGTACACCGTGTACGAATAGTCGTTCGACCCAGCACCACTGGGCTGATCCCACGTCACCGTCACCGAGCCCGATGCCGTGACGCTCGCCGACAGCGACTGCACGACCGCCGCCGAGGCGAGCGAGGGCATCGCGAGTACGAGGCAGGAGACGACGAGCGCACCGACCGCCGCCATCGAGAGACGGCGGTTGACTCGGTGCGTGGCGGTACTGGTGCGGTTCATGGTGTTGTCTCCGTTCGTTGCCTAGGTTGCGCTTACGCGCACTCGAGGCCGGTCGTTGCGTCGTTGCCGTTGAATCCACCGGCCCACAGGTTGAGTGCGGGCTGGTTGGCGACCGCGCCGTCCGCGACCTCCAACTCGAACGTTCGGCAGGCGCTGCCGTTCTCGTTGAAGTCGATGATCGCGGTGGTGCCGTCGGTGGCAACGGTGTTGAGTGCCTGCACCCGCAGGGTGTAGGTGCCGTTGCCGAGCACGAAGCTCATCGCCACGCTGCCGCTTGACGGCGCCTTCGACACCGACATGACGAGTGCATCGGCCGAGTCGTACACGTACAACGCGCGGGTGAAGGTGCCCATGTTGGTGAGCGTGAACACCACGTTCGGCTCGACGCCGTCGAAGTCGATGTTGCAGGCACCGGCGACGCTCGTGCACGTGGCCACACCCCCAACGACCGATGCCGTGATGCTGACCGGTGCGCGGTCCGCAACCGACGGGTTCGGGTAGGCCGTCAACGTGTAGTCGCCGTCGGCGAGGGCCAGCTTGTACGAACCCGTTCCGTCGACCGGGGCGCCCGGCAGCCACTCGTAGCCACCGCCGTCGAGGTCCCTGCGGACTCCGACGTAGGCCCACGGCATTGCCGTCCGTGTGCCGCCGTTCATGTAATACACGGTTCCGGTGACGTTGGGTGATCCGAGTCGGATGTCGATCTGACCAGCCGACTCGTTGATCACTGCAGCATCTGCTTCGACGTCGACCGTCTCGAGGTCGAGTATGCCGCTTCGGACGGCGATACCGGAGGCGGTTTCGACACGGCTGCCGTCGGGATTTGCCCAGTTCGGATTGGCTTCGAAGCGGTAGTTCTCGCCGTCGGGAAGGCTGAAGCGGGCCATACCCAGGTTGTTGGTGTTGGATCCACCGACCCACTCGTACCCACTGAAGACGTTCACCCAGGCGTTCGGGACTGGGGTGCAGGTGGTGCCGGAGTCGTCCTTGTCGCACACGCGGATCGCCACGTTGGCTGCCGGGAACGAGATCTGGCTGTTCGAGTCTTCCGACCAGACCTCGTTGTCGCGACAATCGTCGTTGGACTCGGACTTCGACGCGCAGACGCGAATCTCCCCCGCCTCGATGGTGAGACCGTCGTCGTCGGAATCCTCCGCCAGGAGGTAAACGGAGAACCGCGTGAGGGTCGTGTTCCACGGCGGGTTGACCTCCAACTGGTAACGGCCGTCCTCCTCGATGCGCATGCCGAAGGAGCCCGAGGCACTGGTGTTGGAGCCGCCGAGCCACTCGTACCAGGTGTTGGAACGAGGGGCATCTTCGGCGAGACCGGAGTTGTTGCGCTCACGCATCAGGCCGATCCAGGCGAAGGCCACGTTGTCGGAGCCGTTCTTCAACGTTCCGACCAGGTTCGCCCCGGCCAGCTGGATGTCGAGCGAGTACGGGTTGGCTGCGTCGTCGCAGTCCGAATCTCCCGGACCATCGACGCTGCAGACGTCACCATCGACGTCCTGGTACACCACGACGGACGTTCGTGTGAGATTGTCGGGGTTGTTCCAGCCCGGATTCGCGGTGATGCGGTAGTGACCGGCACCCTGCGGCTCGAGGTCCATGTTGTAGGCACCGAGCTGGTTGGCGTTGGCGAACACCTCCACCCACTGCCACATCGGCTCACGCGCCCAGCTCGGCGTGGTCCACTTCTCGACGTTGATCCAGGCATTCGCCATGCCGGTCACACCGTCGGTGGTGACGGTTCCGCCGAGGTTGCCCGATGTGAGCACCACGTCGAGGCTGTCGGCCGGGCTGGCATTACCGCTACGCGGCGTGGCCGCATCGCCCGAGCACGAACCCAACGACGCTTCGTCGCAGACGCGGTAATAGTTGGAACCCGACTCCTGACCGACGTCGCCCACCCACAACTGCACTTCCTTGCGCGTCAACGTGGAGCTACCCCACGGCGGCATGATCTCGAGCTTGAATCGCTGCTGTACGCCACCGGCGTTCGTGTCGCCGTCGGCTGACGGAGCGAGCGAGAGGCTGAAGGCTCCCGACGAGTTGACGGGCGCACCCGTCACCCACTCCCACCAACCGAGCACTGAGTTGTAGCGCTGCACGTTGAGCCAGCTGTTGCGAACCACGCCCGCAGCCGACGACACGGTGCCTCGCACGTTGGCACCTACGAGCACGACCTCGAGGTCGATCGTTGGAGAAGCGTCGTCGTTGCACGACTCGACGTTCTGGTCGGTCACCTCGCACACGTTGGTGCCGTCGAACCTGACGTACGTCGACACGTTGGCAAAGCCCGCATAGGCGTTGTTCCACGACGGTGCTTCACTGGTGATTTTGTAGGTGCCGCTGGTCTCCAGGTTCAGCGCGAAGCGACCGTTGGAACCGGTCTGCGCCCACAGGTTGGACCACTCGAACCACTGCCCGTTCCAACGCTCGGCACGAACCTGGCCGAATACCACGGCTGTACCGCCGTCGGGGAAGGCACCCGTGCGCACCTCGCCGGTGAGGTTGGCACCGCTCAACGAGAGGTCGAAACGACCCGGCGCGGGCGCCTCGCCGGCATCACAGAACGCGTAGTCGGCGTCGCACAGCACCACGCCGTCCTCGACGCGAACGCGGAACGACCCGCGCGAACGTCCGGCCGCCGCATCCTGCGGACGTGCGTTGACGATCACCAGGTACCTGCTGTCGCGGTTGGATGCGGCGTTACCCGCGGGCAGGGTGGAAGCGAAGCGACCGTTGCCCGAGGTGTTGACGCCCGATACTTCCGGCGACCAGCGGTACTGCTGTTCGAACTCGTTCCACGCCTGCACCTCGATCCACGAATAGGCGACGGCATCCGACAGCGACGTCGGAACACCACTGCCGTCGCGTGCAACATCGCTGGCGACGGTGACATAGCCGCTGAAGTTGGGGGTGCCGAGTGGCATCACGTAACGGGACACAGAACCGGAGACCGCGGTCTCGAGACGTGTGCAGGACGGGAGCAGCGCCGATTGCGCGCACGCCTGCGTGGTGGCGACGCCGGCGGCAGACACCTCGCCGTTTTCGATCACCACATAGACAGCGGCAGGTGTTGCCGTGCCCTCACTTTGATAGCCGGGTCGGGCGGTTACCTTCCACAAACCGTCGGGGAGCGAGGTGGAGAACTGACCGCTCGCGTTGCCGTTCGCCCACACGGACGACCACTGGAACTGCAGGTACTCGGTGTTCCAACGTTCGAAACTGGCATTGGGGTACGGCTCCGCCGAATCTCCGTTGCGCACGACAGCTGCGAAGTTGGCGGTGCTCAGGCTGAAGAGATAGGTACCGTCCGTCGGCTCGACCACCGTCGCACCGCGGGTGACGACGTAGTCGAAGTCGGGCGACGTACCGGAGACCACGACGGTGACCTCGGTGCGCGTGGCTCCGGAGGTGTCGTTCCACGGCGGGTTGATGGCGAGCTTGTAGGTGCCGGCCGAATCGAAGTTGATGCCGAAGATGCCGTTCTGGTTGGCGACCGTGCCGCCGATCCACTCGTAGCAGTTCTCGCACTGGGTCGTGTTCAGGCGGCTGATCTCGACCCAGAAGTTGCCCGAGCCGCTGACTTGTCCGCGGAAGTCGGCGCCCCGGAACGCCATCGTGAACGGGCTGGCGTTGGAAATGCTCAACGGCTCGTCGTCGCACTCGAGTGCATCGTCGATGTCGATGTCGGTGTCACCGTTTCGATCGGCAATTGGGCGGTTCTGGTGGCTGCTGCAGGCGAAGAAGGTCGGAGTGCCGCCGGCAACCACCTTCACGTAGGCGGCGAGCTCGGGGTACGGATCGCTGGTCGGATTGCTGGCGACGAGCTTGTAGTAGCCGCTCGAGGTGAGACTCATCCGGGCCTTGCCGTCGAGACCGGATCGCGCCGAGTCGACCCACACGTTGAAGTTGAAGTTCTCGCCCTGTTGTTCGAGCTTCTGCACGTTGACCCAACTATTGGAGAGCGCAGTTCCGTTCGGATCCTCGACGAGCACCACGAAATTGGCCGTGTTGAACGTGAAGTCGTAGATGCCGTTCACCGGCGTAATCGTCGAGCCGTTCTGGGTGACCACGAGGGTCTTGGTGTCGCCATCGATGGCGACAGAGACGAGTACCTCCGACCGGGTGGCTCCGGTGGTGTCGTCGTTGGGCGGGTTCAGGAACAACTTGTAGTCGCCCTCCTCGTCGAAGTTCAAGGAGAAGGTTCCGGCATTGTTGGCGTTGGCATTGCCGCCGGGAATGTGTTGGTAGCAGGTCGGGCAGCGGTCGGACTTTCGCTGTACCTCAACCCAGAAGTAGCTCGCGCCGCTGACACGACCGGTGAGGTCGCCGGACGTGAACTGCAGCTGCAACGGCGTTTCCCACGACAATCCATTCAGCGTGGTGCAGCCCGACAACGTGGATGCTTCGTCCGTCGCCTGGTCGTCGAACGTGGTGCACCGCTCCACGGTGGAACCGCCACCGGACACGCGCAGGTACGCACGGAGCGCGGCGTACGACTGTCCCTGGGGTGACTCGACGTTCAACCGGTAGCGACCGTCGGAGAGTCGGAAGATGAACTTGCCGTCGGTCGCAGGGCTGGCACCGGTTCCGTCGCCACTGAAGCCCCAGTTGCTCCCGAAACTCACGAGTCGCTCGGTGTAGACGTTGGCGTATGCCTGATCATCGAGCGGCTGACCGTCGGGCGTCAGCACCTGACCGAAGAGATTGCCGGGCAAGGCATGGAGGAGATACCGACCATCGCTCGGGGTTGCAGTCACCCAACCGCTGGTGCAACGCGCGTCCACTTCGCTGCGGTCGTTTGCCAGCGAGAAGCTGGCACAGGTCTCGACGGCGGAGAGTGAGCCGTCCGACACCGTGAAGCGCGCCACGAGATAGGTGACCGGGATCTCGGTGGAGGAATTCGGTCGGAACTGCAGTCGGTACACACCGGTGGCCGGAACGTCGAACCCGAAGTGACCGTTCTCGTCGACCGACGAGCTGAGTGCACCCTGCTGCCAGTCCCAACCCGGACCGCCGCCCCAGGCAATGTCGCTGTAGGGGTTCGCATCGAGGTAGCCGCAGTCGGCGAATGCAGTCACCGGGTCGAGCGACGTGACGACCATGCCGGCCACGTTGCCCGTGCCCGCCTCACCGCAGCCGCCACCACCACCGCCACCACCGCCACCACCGCCACCCTGGTAAGCGGTCGTCAAGAAGTCCGAATCCGCAAGACCATCCTCGAACGCGCCGGTCGTAAGCCGCTGATAGGCGGTTCGGCCGTCCGGAGAGTTGTCGGACTCAATGGGAAGGTAACGGAAACTCGACACGACGCCACCGGTGATCGTCGACCCGAGGAAGTGCCGGTGGTATGCAGTGATTGCGATCTCGCTGGCCGATGTCGTGGGGATCGTAAGCGTGTTGCGCCAGATTTCTGTCTCGAACGTAACGCCCGAGACGGATGTCTTCGGCACGAGCGGTGCGTCGAGGGAACTTCCCGACTCCACGGGTACGTCAACAAACACGTCTCCCGGTGCGGAACCCTCGAGTAGCGCGGCCCCCGCACCCGGGTTCTGTTGGTTCATCGACGCTGCGATCATGCGCACTGCACTGCTCGACATGGCATTCCCCCAACGCCCGTTGGCAACGGCACTGGGTCCCGTGAATCCGGAGACTTGGAACGAGAACGAGAATGGGAACTCGGCGTCGTTGTTGAGATACAGGCGGAGGAACGAGGTGGTTCCCGAGTTGTCGATCGGAAGGTCGTACGAAACGACGTCGAAGTGTGTCACCTGTTCGGACACGCTCATCCCGCGGGAAACTCCGCACACGGTGAACCCGGTGGTCGGCGTCGAATCCTGGACGCAGTACGTGCTCGATGGGAAGGTGACAAAGTCGTCGTAGCCGAGCTGTTGGTCGTAGACGTACGAGCCCCAGTTGACGTTGGCGTTCTGCAGGTTGACGTTGACGATGGCCGGTGACGCGGGAGTAAGGCGAACCGACGTGGATCCGAGGGTGGGAGTATCGAGCGAGGCCGACGTCAACGGTGGCGACACGCCGAGGTTCGCCGACTTGACGCCGATCAGACCAGGTGTGGCGAAGTTGTCGGCAACGTTCAACGCACGCACCGAGAACTGTCCGGCGGCGTTCGTGACCGCGCAGGTGACCGCAACGATCTCGGGCGACGGCGCATCCGGCCCGGGGAGATTGGAGAGCATCAACGTGCCGACGATGGCATCGGGCACGGGTTGATTCCCCGTATCCCTGACGGTGCCGGTGTACACAACGGGAGTACCCAGTGCGCTCAGCAACTCGTCGGTCGGGAAGCCGTCAGGGGTGTTGCGACTCCACGACGAACCGCCCCAACTCGATACCTCGACGGGTACGTCAAGGTCGGCATACATCGACTCGCACGAGTTGTCGTCGGCCACGAACGAAAAGACGTCGTCGCCGGTTCGCTGTCCACCCGGTGCAGGATCCGTTGCGCCACCACCGTTGGCCGAGACGGGTGCCGGCACGGCGGTAACGATGAGTGACCCGAGCACGGCTGTCGTAGCCGCGAGTACACGGAAGCGTCGGAAGGAACCTTGCTGAAGGGCTTGGATCACGATGCGTCCTTTCGGGTGCGAATGCACGGGTGGTATGACCGTTGGAATTGCGGGTACTTCCACGAGTGACGGTACAGGGCTACTCCTATGAAGGGCAAGTCAATTCCTAGAAAAATGACACGGTTTCCCATCCAACTAGTGTCCGTGCGCATGAGGGGGCTCGGTTTCGTCGTTGCCCTGACCTCGCTGGTCGGCGTGATTCCCGCACCGGTACCCGCCTCTGCCGACGCCGCGGCAACGGCCACGATCGGCAGCATCTCCACGGGCACCCGACCCGGGGCCGAGGTGGGTCGCGATTCGG
Source organism: Ilumatobacteraceae bacterium (assembly GCA_044344715.1). Lineage (GTDB taxonomy): Bacteria > Actinomycetota > Acidimicrobiia > Acidimicrobiales > Ilumatobacteraceae > F1-60-MAGs027. The sequence continues at coordinate 11,830 of JBIJCI010000020.1, forward strand.
CCACGATGCCCACGTTGCGCTACTGCGTCACCTACACCACGACCGATCAGGCGCGCGACTTCGGCTACGAGGTGCTCGACGCGTCCGGCGTGCGACCGCCGTTCGGATCCTCGTTCACCCGACAGTTCGAGTTCGTCCCCGGGCCCGATTGGACGGCCGGTGGGCGACTGAGCCCCAAGACGTTGTGCAACACGGTGACGCTCGAGCCCGGCCGCACCTACACCATTCGCGCCTGGATCACCAGCGGCCCGTTCGACACACGTGGCTCGTGGGCACTCACCCCTGCCTCGGCGCCAACCGCCGCAACGTTCGACCATTCCACTGCATCGGGTACGACCACAACGACCACCACAACGACACCCACACGATCCCCGTCGTCGGGCGGTTCCGACTCGACCACAACGGTGTCGTGTCCCCCGACGTCCCCGATCCGCACGGTGGTGAACGGCAGTCCGGTTTGCGTACCCGTCGACATCTTCTGTCGGAGCAACCCCGGATGGAGCGATGCGAAACTCGGCGTGACCTGTCCCCGCAACCCGGTATCGCCCGGGCAGGGGTCGGACGGAAGTGGTGCAAACGGCATGCCCAGCTGTTCGGCGGTCACCACCCCAGCACGGGCGGGACGGACCTCACTACGCCTCACCACCACCGGCGCACTCGCCCGTCAGCGCGTACAAGTCGAGGTGCAGTCTGCCCGCCGGTGGTACCGCCTCGGCACGGCACGCATCACGAAGAGCGGCGTGGCGATCGTTTCCACCGACTCGCGCATCCTCAACCCGAGGAACTCCTACCGCCTCCGCGCGACGCAGGGCTCGCGGGTCGTCTGCGCGGGAACGCTCACGATTCCCATTCGGCTGAACCTGCGCGGCCCGGCTACGCCCGCGTAAGCACTTCGCCATCCGGTTGCGACGTACGGTACAAAAGCGAAGGGTGCGGGCCGCTTTCGCGACCCGCACCCTCGTGTCGATTCACGTGGTGACGAGCACCACGATCGTCGTCGTGCTTAGTTGCCGCCCTCGTTGAGGGTGACCGAAATCGGTGCGTACGACGAACCGGTCGTGTCGACGCCGAGACCAGCGAGGATCTCGAGCGCCTTCACGACGATGTCGTTGGTGTACGCCCCGGCATCGGGGGCCGCGGTCAGCACCGTGCCGCCCTCGAGGTTCTTGGTCTCCTGCGAGAGCGTCGCCGTGCGATCCCACGCAGCCTGGTCGATGTAGCCGACGCCGTTGGATGCGGGCCAGATCAACTTGTTGACCTCGTTCATCTGCCACAGCTGGTGGCTGGCGCCGAGCTTCGAGCCCTTGGCGAGCACGATGTCGCGGCACGTTTCCACGTTGTCGCGGCAGAACGCCCAACCCTGGAGCGAAGCGGCGACGAACTTGACCGCGGTGTCGGCATACGCCGCATCGCTGGCAAGACGCTCACCAGACGCCCAGATTGCATCCTGCAACATGCCGACGCCCTCGGCCTCGTACGAGATGACGTTGAAGTCATCCGCCGTGTAGAGCGCACCGGTGGCCGGGTTGACGGCCTCGAGCACCTGTGCGTACTCGTTGTAGGTCATCGCTTCTGCGGCGTCGATGTCACCGTTGAGCAGACCGACCATGTCGAACTGCTGCTGCACGAGCGTGACGTCCTTGGCCGGGTCGAGACCCGCCTTGGTCAACGCGGCGAAGATCTCGAACTCGTTGCCGAAGCCCCAGTTACCGATCTTCTTGCCCTTGAAGTCCGTGGGCGAGGTGATGTTCTTGTCCTTGAACGACACCTGCAGGGTGCCCGAACGCTGGTACACCTGCGCGATGTTCACGATGTTCGCACCGGCCTCGCGGCTGGCGAGGGCCTTGGACACCCACGAGATTGCGAAGTCGACGTTGCCGTTGGCCAACTCGGTCTGCGGGACGATGTCGACACCGCCCTCGACGATGGTGACGTCGAGGCATTGGCCCTCGTAGAAGCCCTGGTCCTGCGCGGCGAAGTAGCCGGCGAACTGGGCCTGGGTGAACCACTGCAATTGCAGCTTGACCGGGGTCGGCGTCGTGCAGGTTTCCTCTGCAGGCGTCTCCTCGGCAACGGTCTCCTCGGTGGACTCGTCGGCTGCCTCGTCGCTACCGCCGCAGGCGGCCACGAACAAAGACAGCGCGGCGATGCCGGCGAAGGCAACCCGTACTGATCGCTTCTTCATGTATCTCCCCTTTCCGGGTGGCGCCACCCGGACGTTTTGTTTGTTGTGTTACCTCGCCCCACCCTTGCGGTTGAGGCCCTCCATGATTACGGAGATTGTGTAGAACAGTAGCCCAAGCAGGCACGCGGCGAGCACGTACGCCCACGCCGCGGCGTTCTTGGCATTGGCGATGTTGCTCGAGATCCGGCTGCCGAGGCCGTTCTGCGAACCGCCGAAGTACTCGCTGACGAAGGCGGTGATCACCGCGGCGGGGGCGGCGATCTTGAGCGAGACGAAGAGGAAGGGCACCGCATTCGGAATCCGCACCTTGCGCAGGATGGCCACGTCGCTCGCGGCGTACGAGCGCATCAGCTCCACGTGCGTGGGCGACACCTGGGTGAGACCGCGGGCCACGTTGACGAGCACTATGAAGTAGACCACGAGTGCCACCATGATCCGGCGCGGGATCTCGCTCGTGATCGAGTACATGTTGTTGAGCACGGCCACCAGCACGAAGATCGGCACGGCGTTGAGTGCCACGGCGAGCGGCGTGATCAGTTGGTTGAGGAAGCCGAAGCGGCTGAGCACGAAGCTCATCGCCACACCGAGCACCGTGCCGGCCACGAGTCCGACCAGCGCATTGGTGCCCGACACGGTTGCCGCGCCACGGATGAGCGGGAAGTTGTCGGTGAACTGTCCCCATACGGCGCTCGGCGCGGTGAGAAAGTACGGCTTCAACTCGAAGAAGCGCACTGCCCACTCCCAGAACCCGAGGAAGAGCGCACCGAACACGATGGCGGGCAGGATCCTGCCGAGCCACGACGTGGTCGTGTTCATCGGTCGTCGTTGCCCAGTCCGACGTGGGCGGCGTGCATGCCGCGCAGGCCCTCGCGTACCGCCGTGATCGCCTCGAAGAACTGGGTGCGGTTGCGGGTGTCCTCGTTGCGTTGGCCGTCGAGCGCAACGTCGACCACCCTCGTGATGCGGCCCGGTCGCGGCGACATGACCACCACACGATTGGAGAGGTACACGGCTTCGGGGATCGAATGCGTCACGAACACCACGGTGGTTCCGGTGGCCGCACAAATGCGCAGCAGTTCGCCCTGCATGTACTCGCGCGTCATCTCGTCGAGCGCGCCGAAGGGTTCGTCCATCAGCAGGAGCGGCGGGTGCGCGGCGAGCGCGCGGGCGATGGCGATGCGCTGCTGCATGCCACCCGACAACTGCCAGGGGTAGTGGTCGCCGAACTCCGGTAACTGCACGAGTTGCAGCATCTCGTCGGCACGAACGCGACGGTCGTTCTTGTCCCAGCCCTTCAGTTCGAGCGGCAGTTCGATGTTCTTGCGGACCGTGCGCCACTCGAAGAGACCGGCCTGCTGGAACGCCATGCCGTAGTCCTGGTCGAGGCGTGCCCGTGCGGCCGGCTTGCCGTTGACCACCACGTCACCCGTCGTCGGCTCGAGCAGGTTGGCGATCAGCCGCAGGAGCGTGGACTTTCCGCAACCGGACGGACCGATCAGCGACACGAACTCGCCCTGCTTCACGTCGAGACCCACGTCGTGCAACGCGTCGACCTGGTTCGGCTTCCCCTGGTTGAACACCTTGCTCACGTTGCGGATGCTGACGGCGGTCACGGGACGTTCTCCTTCGGTCGGTTGCGCATGACGAACACGTCGACGGCGACGACGACCCCGGCCATCGTGAGGCCGAGTGCCGCCGCGCCGAAGATCGCGGTGTACACCTTGGCCGGGTCGCCGGTCGCCTCGCGGGCGTACTCGATGATCAGGCGTCCGATACCGCCCTTCAACCCGGTGGAAATCTCGGCCACCACCACGCCGATCACCGCTGCGGATGCACCGAGCCGGAATGCGGGAACCATGTACGGCACCGCGGTCGGGAACCGCAGCTTGAAGAGCGTCCTCGTCCACGATGCGGCGTAACTCTGCATGAGTTCCACCGACGACGCGGTGGCGGCCGCCAATCCGCGCAGCGTGCCGACGGCGATCGGAAAGAAGGCGAGGAACGCGCCGAGAACCGACGCCGACAACCAGCGCGGCCAGACGAACGGACCGACCTCCACCTTGCCGCCCCAACTGACCACGAGCGGTGCGAGGGCGATGAGCGGGACGGTCTGCGACACCACGAGGTACGGCAGCACACCGCGCTGCACGAGTTTGAACCGTGCCATCAACACCGCGAGTCCCACACCGACAATGCCACCCATCACGAAACCCGCGGCGCTGAGCCGGAACGAATACCAGGCACCCGACAGCACGGCGGCGAACACGGTGCGCTCCGAGCCGCGAACCTCCGGCCGACCGAAACGGGAGAACATGTCCCATACGTGCGGCATCGCGTAGTCGCTCGTTCGCGGGAGGATGCGAACACCGAACACGGTGCCACCCTCCTGCGGGCCGACCGCCTTGTACGACTCCCAGATCACGACCACCAGACCGAGCGCCGCCACGAACATCGCGGTTCGTTTGACGGCACGCACGGCCAGCGGGATCATTGTTTGGCGCGTGCCAGTTCTGCGATGGCGGGCATCACGCGCTCGCCGTAGGCCTCGAGGGTCCGTTCCTTGCCGTCGTGCTGCAGGTAGATGGAGAACTGGTCGACTCCCAGTTCCTTCAGCTCCTTCAACCGCCGCACGTGCTCGTCGACGTCGCCGAGGATGCAGAAGCGGTCGACGATCTCGTCGGGCACGAAGTTGGTGTGGGTGTTTCCGGCGCGACCGTGCTCGTTGTAGTCGTAGCCCTCGCGACCCTTGATGTAGTCGGTGAGGGCCTTGGGCACCGCGGAGTTCTCGCCGTACCGCGCGACGATGTCGGCCACGTGGTTGCCCACCATGCCGCCGAACCAGCGGCACTGATCGCGCATGTGCGCCATGTCGGTGCCGACGTAGGCCGGTGCGGCCACGCAGATCTTCACGCTCTTCGGGTCGCGGCCGGCATCCTTGGCCGCCTTGCGAACCGCGGCGATGGTCCATTCGGCGATCGACAGGTCGGCGAGCTGCAGGATGAAGCCGTCGCCCACCTCGCCGGTGAGTTGCAGCGCCTTCGGACCGTAGGCGGCCACCCACACCTCGCAACGGCTCTTCTCGGCCCACGGGAAGCGGATGGTGGAACCCTTGTAGTCGACGCCGCGACCGTTGGCGAGTTCGCGGATGACGTGGATGCTCTCGCGCAACGTGGCGAGCGTGGTGGGCTTGCCGTTGGTGACGCGCACCGCCGAGTCGCCGCGCCCGATGCCGACGACGGTGCGGTTGCCGAACATCTCGTTCAACGTGGCGAACACGCTGGCGGTGACCGTCCAGTCGCGGGTGGCCGGATTGGTGACCATCGGACCGACGACCACGTTGTTGGTCTGGGCGAGGATCTGGCTGTAGATGACGTACGGCTCCTCCCAGAGGATGTGGCTGTCGAACGTCCACACGTGGGTCATGCCGTACATCTCGGCCTTCTTGGCCAGGTCGATCACCCGCGCGGCGGGCGGTGTGGTCTGCAGGACGACGCCGATGTCCATCGTGGTGCTCAGCGGTTCTGCGGGAAGCCGAGGTTGACGCTCGAGGTTCGCGGGTCGGGCCAGCGCGAGGTGACCACCTTGCCGCGCGTGTAGAAGTTGATGCCCTCCGGCCCGTACATGTGCTGGTCGCCGAAGAGGCTCGCCTTCCAACCGCCGAAGGAGTAGTACGACACGGGTACGGGGATCGGCACGTTGATGCCGACCATGCCGACCTGCACGTCGAACTGGAACTGGCGGGCCACGCCACCGTCACGGGTGAAGATGGCGGTGCCGTTGCCGTACGGGTTGTCGTTGATCATCCGCAAACCATCGTCGTAGGTGCCGACGCGCGACACCACGAGCACGGGGCCGAAGATCTCATCGTCGTAGCACTTCATGCCCGGCTTGGCGGCGTCGATCAGGCTCGGGTTGAGGAAGAAGCCGGCGTCCTTCGCCTTGTCGGTGCCGTCGACGACGACCTTGGCGCCCTCGTTGGCCGCGTTCTTCACGTAACCCGCCACCTTGTCGCGGTGTTCGCGGGTGATGAGCGGTCCCATCTCGGCCGACGGATCGGTGCCCGCCCCGACCTTGATGTTCGGGATGCGCGCCTTGATCTTGTCGATCAACGTGTCGGCGATCGAGTCGATGGCCACCACCACCGACACCGCCATGCAGCGTTCGCCCGACGAACCGTACGCCGCACTCACCGCCGCGTCGGCCGCCATGTCGAGGTCGGCGTCGGGCAGCACGAGCATGTGGTTCTTGGCGCCGCCGAGCGCCTGCACGCGCTTGCCGTTGCGGGTACCGGTCTCGTAGACGTACTTGGCGATCGGCGTGGAGCCGACGAACGACACCGCGGCGATGTCGGGATGCTCGAGGATGCGGTCGACCGCGACCTTGTCGCCGTGCACCACGTTGAACACGCCGTCGGGTAGCCCGGCCTGGCGGAGCAGGTCGGCGACGAACATCGACGCCGACGGGTCCTTCTCGCTCGGCTTCAGCACGAACGTGTTGCCGCACATGATCGCGTTGGCGAACATCCACATCGGCACCATCGCCGGGAAGTTGAACGGCGTGATGCCGGCAACCACACCGAGCGGCTGACGGATCGAGTACACGTCGACACCGCCGGCGGCCTGCTCGGAGTACCCGCCCTTCAGCAGGGCCGGGATGCCGCAGGCGAATTCGATGTTCTCGAGGCCCCGCGCCAACTCGCCCATCGCATCGGCCGGCACCTTGCCGTGCTCGAGCGAGACGATGTTGGCGATCTCCTTGCGGTTGGCGTCGACCAGCTCGCGCATGCGGAACATGATCTCCGCACGGCGCGACAGCGAGGTGGCGCGCCAGCCCGGCAGCGCCGCCCTGGCCGCGGCAACCACCGCGTCGAGTTCGGCGATGCTCGCGAAGTCGACGGTGGACTGCTCCTCGCCCGTGGCCGGATTGAAGACGACACCCGAGCGACCGGAGGCGCCGAGCACCACCTTGTTGTTGATCCAGTGGCCGATGCGGTTCATGCGTTGCTCCTTATATACGGGTCGGTGACAGGGTGGGGACTCGGGCCGGCATCAGTGCAGGTACTGGCTGAGACCGCGCTTCACGAACTTGCCGTGGCCCTTGCGACCCTTGAACGTGTCGTTCTCGACCACGACCATTCCGCGCGAAAGCACGGTGTCGACCTTGCCGTCGACCTCGAAACCCTCCCACGACGAGTGGTCCATGTTCATGTGGTGCTTGTCGTTGATGCCGATCCTGGTCTTCTTCGTCGGGTCCCAGACGAGGATGTCGGCGTCGGAACCCGGGGCGATGATTCCCTTCTGCGGGTACATACCGAACATGCGGGCCGGGGTGGTGGCACAGGTTTCCACCCAACGCTCCAGCGTGATCTCGCCGAGTACGACACCCTGGTAGATCAGCTCCATGCGGTGCTCGACACCGCCCATGCCGTTGGGGATCTTGCTGAAGTTGCCGAGGCCGAGTTCCTTCTGGTCCTTGAAGCAGAACGGGCAGTGGTCGGTGGACACGATCGCCAGCTCGTTCATGCGCAGACCCTTCCAGAGGTCGGCGTGGTGGTGATGGTGGTCGTGCTTGGAACGGATCGGCGGGGAGCAGACGAACTTGGCGCCCTCGAAACCCGGACGCGCGAGGTGGTCCTCCAACGTCATGTAGAGGTACTGCGGGCACGTCTCGGCGAACACGTTGAGTCCCTCGTGCTGCGCTGCGGCCACCTCGTTGAGCGCGTCGGTGGCCGACATGTGCACGATGTACAGCGGCACGTTTCCGGCGACCTTGGAGAGGATGATCGCGCGGTGCGTGGCCTCGCCCTCGAGCAGGCTCGGGCGCGAGTACGAGTGGTACTTCGGGTCGGTCTGGCCGCGGGCCAGGTACTGCTGCACGAGCACGTCGATGGCGATGCCGTTCTCGGCGTGCATCATGATCATCGCACCGTTCTCGGCGGCGGTCTGCATGGCCCGGAGGATCTGGCCGTCGTCGCTGTAGAAAACGCCCGGGTAGGCCATGAACAACTTGAAGCTGGTGACTCCCTCGTGGTCCACGAGGTACGTCATGTCCTTCAACGCCTGCTCGTCGATGCCGCCGATGATCTGGTGGAACGCGTAATCGATCGCACAGTTGCCGCCGGCCTTGCGGTGCCACTCCGCCAGACCGAGCTGCACGTTCTCGGTGTAGCGCTGCAACGCCATGTCGACGATGGTGGTGACGCCGCCCCATGCGGCGGCGATGGTGCCGGTTTCGAACGTGTCGACCGCGGCGGTGCCGCCGAAGGGCAGCTCCATGTGCGTGTGCACGTCGATACCACCGGGCACCACGTACTTGCCCGTGGCGTCGATCACCTTGTCGGCGGTGACACCCATTGCGTCGGCTTGACCGCGCGCGTAGACGGCGGCGATGGTCTCGCCATCGATGAGCACGTCCTGTTCGTGGCGACCGGTCGGACTGACGACGGTGCCGTTCTTGATGAGGATGCGGGCCATGACGTACTCCTTATCTAGGGGTGATGTTCAGCGGCGAACCAGTTCGGGATAGGCGTCGGGGCGACGGTCGCGGTAGAACGCCCAGCGGTCGCGCACCATCTTGATCTTGTCCATGTCGAGGTCGCGCACGATCAACTCGGGCTTGTGCGGGTCGCCGACTTCACCGACGAACTTGCCTTCGGGATCGACGAAGTAGCTCTGACCGTAGAAATCGTCGTCGCCGTATTCGCTCTCGATGCCGACGCGGTTGATCGCACCGACGTAGTACATGTTGGCAACCGCCGATGCCGGCTGCTCGAGGCGCCAGATGTACTCCGACAAGCCGCGGCTGGTGGCCGACGGGTTGAACACGAGTTCGGCACCGTTCAATCCGAGTGCGCGCCATCCTTCGGGGAAGTGGCGGTCGTAGCAGATGTACACGCCGACCTTGCCGACCGCGGTTTCGAACACCGGGTACCCGTCCGTGCCGGGCGCGAAGTAGAACTTCTCCCAGAAGCCCTTCACCTGCGGAATGTGTTGCTTGCGGTACTTGCCGAGGTAACGGCCGTCGGCGTCGATCACGGCGGCGGTGTTGTAGTAGAGACCCGGCTGCACGATCTCGTACATCGGCAGCACGAGCACCATGCCGAGTTCCTTGGCGACGCTCTGGAAACGCTTGGTGGTGGGGCCGTCGGGGATGGCCTCGGTGTAGTCGTAGTACTTCGCATCCTGCACCTGGCAGAAGTACGGGCCGTAGAACAACTCCTGGAAGCACATCACCTGTGCACCCTGCTTGGCGGCTTCACGGGCCGCAGCCTCGTGCTTGTCGATCATCTTGTCCTTGGTGCCGGCCCAGTCGGTTTGCAACAACGCCGCGCGGATCGTACGTGCCATTCGGTAACCCCCAAAGTTTCCCGTTGTAGACCTTCCAAGGTAGTGGCGGTGCGGTTCGCCCCGCAGGGGCATCGGTCGATCGAGCGGAGCCGTCGCCCTCGCCGTGCGGAGCGGGTACTGACTACCGTTGCCGCATGGCGCAGACGACACGGCCCCGGTTCGGCGGAACGATCGGAAGGACCTTCGACGATTCGACCCCGTGGTGGCCGGACGTTTCCATGGCCCCGGCCGGCTCGCCGAACGTGGTGGTGGTGCTGCTCGACGACGTGGGGTTCGCCCAGTTCGGTTGCTACGGCAGCGATATCCGCACGCCGACCTTCGACGCACTCGCCGGCGGTGGTTTGCGCTTCAGCAACTACCACACCACGGCCCTCTGCTCGCCGACCCGCGCCGCACTGCTGACCGGTCGCAACCACCACAGCGTGGGAATGGGTCGCATTGCCGACCGCACGTCGGGATTCCCCGGCTACAACGCCGAGATGTCGCACGAGGACGGGATGCTCCCGGAGATCCTCGTACGGAACGGATACAGCACGTTCTGCGTCGGCAAGTGGCACCTCACGCCGCCGCACGAGCAGCAGATGGGTGCGCGACGCTGGCGCTGGCCGCTCGGTCGCGGGTTCGAGCGTTACTACGGATTCCTCGGCGGGGAAACCGACCAGTACTTCCCCGATCTCGTGTTCGACAACCACGAAGTCGATCCGCCGCGCAGCCCGGAGGAGGGATACCACCTCACCGAGGACATGGCCGACAAGGCGATCCTCTTCATGAACGATGCGCGAACAGCGCACCCGACCAAGCCGTTCTTCCTGTGGTTCGCACCGGGTGCCTGCCACGCACCGCACCAGGCACCGAAGTCGTACATCGACGCGTACCGCGGACAATTCGACAAGGGGTGGGATGCGTGGCGGGAGGAGGTGTTCGCACGACAGGTGAAGTCGGGAATCATGCCGGGCGATACCGTGCTCAGCGAACGACCGCACTGGGTGCCGGCGTGGGACTCGCTCTCTTCGGACGAACGACGGCTGTACGCGCGGATGATGGAGGTGTACGCCGGCTTCCTCACGCACACCGACGCACAGGTCGGACGACTCGTCGACCACATCAGGTCGCTCGGTGAGTTCGACGACACCATCTTCGTGGTGATGAGCGACAACGGCGCCTCGGCGGAGGGTGGACCGAAGGGTTCGTACAACGAGGTGTTCTTCTTCAACTTCGTGCCCGAGAGCCTCGAGGAGAACCTGAAACGAATCGACCTGCTCGGCACGCCCGATGCGCACAACCACTACCCGTGGGGTTGGGCGTGGGCGGGAAACACGCCGTTCAAGCGGTGGAAGCGCGAGACGCACGAGGGAGGTGTCACCGACCCGATGATCGTGCACTGGCCGGCGGGCATCGCCGACCGCGGCGGTGTTCGGCACCAGTACGCACACGCGGTCGACCTCATGCCGACGCTGCTCGACGTGCTGAAGATCGACGCACCGGCGGAGATCGCCGGGATCAAACAGAACCCGATCGAGGGAGTGAGTTTCGCCCACACGTTCCGCGAGGCGAGCGCCCCGACGAAGCACCTCACCCAGTACTTCGAGATGATGGGCTCGCGCGCGATGTACCACGACGGATGGAAGGCCGTGGTGTTCCACCCGATGCCGGCGGTCGCCTACGACGGGAGCGATCCGAACCTGCCGTTCGACGAGGACCAGTGGGAGTTGTACAACGTCGCCAACGACCGCTCGGAGTCGAACGACCTCGCAGCGAGTCGCGGCGACAAGTTGCAGGAGATGATCGCGCTCTGGTGGAAGGAGGCCGAGGCGCACCGGGTGCTGCCGTTGAACAACCAGCCCGGCAAGTTCGGCGACCGCCGCCACCATCGCGAGCGCTACGTGTACCGGCCGGGCATCGGCTCGTTGCCCCGCGCCGTCGCGCCGAACCTGCACAACCGCGGCTTCCGCGTGATCGCGGAGGTGGACTCGCCGGGTGTCGTCAACGGCACCGTCTGTGCCCACGGGTCGGCATCGGCGGGCTACGCCATCTACGTGCGCGACAACCGTCTGCACTACCTGCACAACTTCCTCGGCCTGCAGCAGTTCGTCGCCGCGGCGAACGTGCCGGTGCCGCGCGGCAGGCACCAATTGATCGTCGAGTTCACCATGACCGCGCGCTTCAAGGGCAACGTCGAGTTGTTCTACGACGATCTACCGGTCGGCTCGGCGGAGATTCCGATCACCGTGCCGTTCTTCTACGGAACCGCCGGCTTCACCGTCGGGTACCTGCGCGGGCACTCGGTGATCGCGGAGGAACACGCCCCGTTCGCATTCACACCCGGGGCACTGGCCACCGTGGTCGTCGAACCCGAGGGCTCGACGTGGCGCGATCCAGCGCGCGAGGACCGCGCCGCACGGGCAACGCAGTAACCGCGCATGCCACGCGGGTTGCCGAACATCCTGCTGGTCACGCTCGATCAGTTCCGCGGTGACTGCCTGTCGGTGCTCGGGCACCCGGTGGTGCGCACGCCGAACCTCGACGCACTCTCGCGCGAGGCAACCACGTTCGCCCGGCACTACAGCCAAGCCGCACCATGCTCGCCGGGGCGTGCCAGCCTCTACACCGGCACGTACCAGATGAACCACCGTGTGTGCTTCAACGGCTCGCCGCTCGACGACCGCTTCGACAACGTGGCGCGATTCGCGCGACGACTCGGATACGCACCGACGCTCTTCGGTTACACCGACCAGGGCGTCGATCCGCGCACCACGCACCGCGCCGATGATCCGCGCTTGTCGACGTACCAGGGCGTGCTGCCGGGTTTCGACTGGGTGCTCGACCTGAGCGAGCCGTACACGCCGTGGCTCGCGCACCTGCGCGAGCACGGCCACGAGTTCGACGACCACATCGCGGCATTGTCGAGCGAGCCGGACCGTGACGAGTCGCTCGGCATCTCCGGCTTCCTCACCGACCGCTTCCTCGCGTGGCACGACGAACGAACCGTTGACGGGAAGGACGCGCCGTGGTTCGCCCACCTCTCGTACCTGAGGCCGCACCCGCCGTATGCGGCGGCCGGCAGGTGGTCGCGCGAGTACGACCCGGATGCGGTCGACATGCCGATCACCCCGGGTGCCGACCGCCACGGCTTCCACGAGGCCGTGATGCAGTTGCCCGACACGAGGGCGCCGTCGACCGAGCGGGGTATGCGCCGCATGCGAACGCAGTACTACGGCATGATCGGCGACGTGGATGCACAGGTCGGACGCCTCGTCGCCGCGCTGCGCGAACGCGGGGAGTGGGACGACACGATCATCGTGATCACCGCCGACCACGGCGAACAACTCGGCGACCACGGCCTGCGCGAGAAGGTGGGCTTCTTCGAACAGAGCTACCGGATCGTCGGCATGCTGCGCTCACCCGTGCACCACGACGGACACAGCCGGGTGGTGGATGCGTTCACCGAGAACGTCGACGTGTTCCCCACGTTGTGCGAGCTGCTCGGAGCAACGACGCCGTCGCAGTGCGACGGTCGCTCGCTGGTGCCGTGGCTGGCCGGCGCCACGCCGGACGACTGGCGTGGGATGGCCACGTGGGAGTACGACTGGCGCCAGCTGTACATCTCCGATGCGGCCGACGGTGCCGCCCTCAATTGGCCCGACGACCGACGACTCGAACGACAGCACCTCTGCGTGCAGCGCGACGAACGGCACGCCTACGTGCAGTTCGGCAACGGCGACTGGTTGGCGTTCGACCTCGAGGCGGACGCGACGTGGCGAACGACGATCCGCGACCCGCAGCGGGTGCTGCCGCTCGCCCAGCGCATGCTCACCTGGCGGTCGCAGCACACCGAGCGAGCGTTGAGCGGTATGAGGCTTGAGTCCGGTGGCGTCGGCCGGTGGCCCGATCACGTGCCGTGGCGCGAAGGGACGTAGCGGCACGGCACGCATCAATACGGCCCGTGGCGCCAAGGAACGTAGCGGATCACCGCGAACGCGACGGCGAACGTGGTGACGGCGAGCCAGTCGACGAGCGCCTCGTCGGCGAGTCGCCACATCACCACCACCATCAACGCGATCGACCCGCTCGAGACCGCGCGCAGGAATGCTGCGAAGGGTCGTGACCTCCCGGCAAGTGACACCACACGGTCGACGAATGCGGCGAAGACGAACGACGGACCGAAGATGCCGAGCGTCGCCACCAACGCACCGCCGAACCCGGCGAGGTGCCAACCGATGAACGTGGCGGTGGTGAACACCGGGCCGGGTGTGAACTGCCCGACCGAGATGGCGTCGAGCAACACCTCGGGGGAAATCCAACCGCGGTCCACCACCTCACTCTCCAGGAACACGAGCAACACGTACCCGCTGCCGTAGATCACCGACCCGATTTGCAGGAAGACGAGGAAGATCCGCGTCATCGACGGCGTCACCGCAGCGAGGAGGATCGGGGCGAGCCAGACACCGGTGCGGCTCGTGCCGGGTCGGCTGCGCACCACCACGCCGAGAACGCCGACCACCGCCAGCACCAGCAACTCCGGAACACCGACCGCCGCGGCAACGAGTGCCACGACCACGACCAGCACGTCGCGCCGGTCGCGTACCGCCGTGGTGCGCAACGACCACAATGCGTCGAGCACGATCGCCGCCACGATCGGCACGAGGAACCGCCGCACGTCGGCGATCACCGCACTCGTCAGCACGTCCCCGTACAACCACGCAACGGCGCACACGATGACGAATGCCGGAACGATGAACGACACACCACCGGCGAGGAGCCCCCGCCACCCGGCCCGACGACCGCCGAGGGCCATTGCCATCTCGGTCGAGTTCGGGCCCGGCACCATGGCGCACGCCCCGACCATGCGGGCGAAGTCGTCCTCGCTCACCCACCCGTCACGCTGCACCACTCGGCGGCGCATCATCGCGATGTGAGCGGCGGGTCCGCCGATTCCGATGATTCCGAGCCAGCCGAAGGTTCGCACCACCCCGGCCAGCCGTCCGTGTCGGTCCGAGGTCGGCACGTTCGGCAAGCATAGGCACATGAGGTTTCGTTGGGGCATCGCGGGAACCGGTCGCATCGCAACCGACTTCGTGCAGGCGCTCCGACAGGTGCCCGACGCCGAGGTGGTGGCGGTCTGTTCACGCAGCGAGGCGACCGCACGGGAGTTCGCATTGCAGCGCAACATCCCGCGGTGGCACGGATCGTACGAGGAGCTGGCTTCCGACCCGAACGTCGACATCGTCTACGTGGCGACGCCGAACTCACGGCACCGCAGCGACACCGAGACGTACCTACGGGCAGGAAAGCACGTGTTGTGCGAGAAGCCGTTCGCGCTGAACGAAATCGAGGCGCGATCGATGGTGAACACCGCGCTCGCGCAGGGTCGGTTCGTCATGGAGGCGATTTGGAGCCGGTTCCTCCCGGTGTACGTGGCACTCGGTCAGGTGCTGCAAGGCCAGCCGCTCGGACGTATCTCGCACGTGGAGGCCGACTTCGGCTTCTCCGCCCCGCTCGACCGCCGACACCGGCTCAACGACCCGGCACTCGGCGGCGGAGCCCTCCTCGACCTCGGCATCTACTGCCTGCACTTCGCGCGGTTCGTACTCGGGGGTCACGACTCGGTGGTGGCAACGGGCGAACTGAACGACCAGGGCGTCGACGTGGATGCGACCTACACGTTGTCGTACCGTTCCGGTGCCACCGCGACGTTACGCAGTACCACCCGTCACGCCACGCCGTGCACCGCAACGATCACCGGCGAGCACGGCACGATCCGGCTCGAACGGCGGATGCACACCTCACCCGGTTTCACCGTGCAGATCAACGGCGAGGCCGAGCGATACCACCGGCACGACGAGACGGGCCAGGGTCTGCGCCACCAGGTGTACGAGGTGCACCGCTGCATCGAGCACGGCTACGTGGAGAGCCCGCGACTCCCCCACGCCGAGACGCTCGCCTACGCGGCGACCATGGACGAGATCCGCCGTCAACTCGGCGTGCGCTACGCCAGCGACGCGCAGGTTGCATGACGTCCGGCGCGCACTCCCGCTTCGGTGTCGTCGCCAGCGCCGACGGAGCGGCAACGCAGGCCGGCGCGCACATCCTCGCCGCAGGTGGCAACGCCGTCGATGCAGCACTCGCAACGAGTGCGGCGATGGCGGTGGTTGCGCCGCACTTGTGCGGCATGGGTGGCGACCTCTTCGCGCTGGTGCACGTGAACGGCTCCGTACATGCACTCGATGCGGCGGGGCGTACGGGATCGGGCGTCGATTCGCGGCAGCTCCGCGACGAAGGACACCGGCAGATGCCGTTCCACGGCGACATCCGAACCGTCACCGTGCCGGGTGCGGTGTCGGGCTGGTTCGAGTTGCACGAGCGGTTCGGCACGCTCGAGATGTCGACGATCCTCGCACCGGCGATCCGCCTGGCGGAAGACGGCTTTGCGGCATCACCACTTCTCGCCGGATCGCTCGCAGTGATGAACGCGACGTACGCCCCGAACTTCGCCGACCTCGCACGACAGGCGACCCGTGCGGGCGCCCTGGTGCGGCGCGACGGTGTGGCGCGAACGCTGCGGGCGATCGCGACGGGCGGAGCGGCGGCGTTCTACCTCGGTGAATTCGGCGAGGGTCTCGTGGCGATGGGAAACGGTGCGTATTCGACGCACGACCTCAAGTCGGCCCGTGCCGACTGGGTAACCCCGCTCTCGCTGCGCGTGCACGGGCACCGCGTGTGGTCGATCCCCGCCCCGTCGCAGGGATACCTCTTCCTTGCGGCCCTCGGCGTGCTCGAGTCGCTCGACCTCCCCGAAGATCCGGACGATCCGCAGTGGGCGCACCTGCTCGTCGAGGCGCTCACCGCGGTGAGCCACGACCGCCCCGCAGTGCTGCACGATGCAGCCGATCTCGCGTCACTCCTTCCGTCACTGATCGAACGGGCGACCCTCGTCGATCCGTCGTTGGCTTCGGTCCGCCCGGTGCCGGCGACCGACGGTGACACCACCTACCTCTGCGCGGTCGACCGGCACGGGATGGGGGTATCGCTCATCAACTCCAATGCGTCGGGTTTCGGTTCGTTGCTGGTCGAGCCGCGCACGGGCATCAACCTCCACAATCGTGGCCTCGGCTTCAGCGTCGAGCGCGGTCATCCGGCGGAGGTGGCACCGGGTCGCAAGCCGCCGCACACGCTCTGTCCGGCGGTGATCACGCGGGCCGACGACTCGTTGTTCTCGGTACTCGGAACGATGGGCGGGGACGCGCAACCCCAGATCCTCCTGCAGATCATCACCCGCCTCCTACGCCACGGACAATCGGAGTTCCCCTGGCAGACGGTGGATGCCGGACGGTTCGCGCTGCGCGGTCCGGTCACCGGTTTCGACACGTGGACGTCCGGGCGACCGCCGACCGTACAAGTAGAAGGACACGCACCCGACGCGTGGATGACCGGTCTTGCCGACCGCGGGCATGCCGTGGAACGACGCGGACGTTTCGACGCGGGCTTCGGTCATGCCCACTGCATCGTCGTTCGCGACGACGGGGCCATTGCCGGCGGCGCCGACAGTCGGACGATCGTCGGCACGTGCGCGGGGCTGTGAGCCGCCGCGCGACGGCGTTCAGCCGACCTTGTACGTGAACTTCTGCGAGTAGCGCTCGAACACGGCGTCACCCTTGGCCACCACGTTCACGACGCACGATCCACGGGAGACGAAGCGGATGGAGGTGGTCACCGTACCGCGCGACACCGTGCACACCGATGGCGTGGTACTGCGAACCCGCACGTCGACGCCCTGTTCGGAAACCATCGAGATAGTCCGCAACGGCATGGTGCCGCCGACCCGCACGGAGGCACCGTCCTTGGCCATGCCGAACGAGCGGGTCTTCACCTGCTGTTCGAC
>JBIJCI010000052.1:0-11422 GCA_044344715.1 Ilumatobacteraceae bacterium
CTGACGTCGCGACGTTCATGCAGAGGATGCTCGCGGGGTCGATGCAGGTCTGGCAGCTGGCTGCGGCCCCGATCCTCGACACCAACGCGAACCCGGATCGAACGGACCTCTATTCGATCGACCGTGCGGAAGCGGTGATGGTGTTCGCCTCCGTGGCGCCGAGCGCGATGTCCGGTTCGAACCTCCCCATCTCCGTGATGGTTGATAGCCCGTTCAATGATCCGCTCGTCAGTCGCGCCGCCGTGGCGGCCTTGTTGGACGCCGGAGTGGGTGTCGGCGTGATGCGTGAGGTATCGGCGGAGGAGTCGTCGGCCACGATCATCGAGTCGGATGCCGAGCTGGCTGGTGTGCTCGCCGACCTGCTCGCCAAGTCGTTCGGCACGCTGGAAACCAGGTCCCGACCCGTCAGGATCGTCGGGGTCGATGCCACCATCATTCTCGGCGCCGACTTCGTAGCCTCGGTACGCGCAGGATGACGACGACCACCACCGACGACGACACGCTGGCTCTCGCCACGCTCGCGGCTCGCGCCGCGGACGACAAGCAGGGCCTCGACATCCGCATCATCGACGTTGCGGCCGTACTGCCGATCGTGGGGCTCTTCGTGGTGACGAGTGCCGGCAATCCGCGCCTCGTTCGTACGATTGCCGGCGACGTCGAAGATCGTGTCCGCCGTGAACTAGGCCGTTCGCCGGTACGAACCGAAGGAATCGCCGAATCGCAGTGGATCCTGCTCGACTACGGCGATGTCGTGGTTCATGTATTCGCCGAGGAGACACGCCGTTACTACGAGATTGAGCGTCTGTATCGGGATCGCCCGTCGCTCGACTGGCGTTAGTCGCAGGTGATTGGTCTCCGCTAGGTTTACGGGGCGATTTCGGGGCTGTAGCTCAGTTGGTAGAG
Source organism: Ilumatobacteraceae bacterium (assembly GCA_044344715.1). GTDB lineage: Bacteria > Actinomycetota > Acidimicrobiia > Acidimicrobiales > Ilumatobacteraceae > F1-60-MAGs027. Next base: position 904 of record JBIJCI010000052.1, read on the forward strand.
CGCCTCCATGGCATGGAGGAGGCCAGGGGTTCAATTCCCCTCAGCTCCACGAGCGTCGTTCGCACCGCAGAGTCGGTGCGCACGCGCCGCCGCGGAGCGGCGCGTGCGCAGACCGATCAGCGACTGGTGAAGCACTCGAGCGTCGCGTGCGGGCCGGTGACCTTCCAGCGCAGGACGCCAGAGACCATCGTTCCGCCGTCGTCGAATGAGCAGGAGCCACCGATCTCGAGCGTGCCTGCCGGACCCGCCGGACCTGCGGGACCTGCGGGACCCTGAGCTCCGGTTGCTCCGGTTGCACCGTCTGCACCGGTTGCACCAGCTGGTCCCGTCAGACCGCGCGCTCCGGTTGCACCAGTTGCTCCGGTTGCACCCGCCGGTCCTTGCGAACCTGCGGGGCCCTGCGAACCTGCGGGGCCCTGCGAACCAGCCGGACCCTGCGAACCAGCCGGACCCTGCGAACCTGCGGGACCTTGCGAACCTGCGGGACCTTGCGAACCTGCGGGACCTTGCGCTCCGTTCGCACCGGCCGCACCTCGTGCGCCAGCGGCACCTTGAACACCGGGTAGACCGCGTGGGCCGATCAGGCCGAGGTCGCTTGCCGACGTAAGTGTGGTGCCGTCGGGGAACCGGATTCCCGTAGCAACCGCGAGGAAGCCCGTATCACCGGCCTGGCCGATCGTGATGTCTCGCGACTGTAACAACGAGCGCAGACCGGTCGAGGTGAGCTGGATGTTTCCGATGCGCAGCGAGTCTGCTCCGTCGATCAGCAGAGCACCGTCCTCGACGGTGAGCCCCGCCTGCCTTCCAGTGACGACGTCCTGGATGAAGAGCGTGCCTGGTCCGAGCTGCAGGCTCTTCCAGCGGAATACGGAACTTCCGAGGGAATACGTATTGTCGGCCGACGGGACCAGGTCACCGATTGCCGAATTCAACGGAGAACAGACGTCGTCGCCGGAAGCCGGCGTGCCGTCTTCCCCGACGGTGCCGAGCGTCTGGCCGGGAGGGCAATAGCCGAGCACCGTCAGCTGATCGGCGAGCGAGTCATCGTCGTCCCACAAGGGTCGTGATACGAAGTAGCCGGCGAGAAGGATCGCCAGCACCAGCGCCACGACGCTTATGGCATTGAAGGTTCGTTGTTGTGTTGTTGTTGTCATGCGAACATCAAACGGCGCGAGAACCAGGGTTCGGGGGTGCAAACGTCCTTCACGCCCGGTAGCCACGTACGTTTCGCGCCTACGCTTGCTCCATGCCGCGCACGATGATCGCGCACATCACCGACACGCACATTCCCGGTGCGGGCGACTCGACGCACGCCGGTGCCGAGCCGGTCGCCAACCTACGTGCGGCGCTGTTGCATGCATCGCAACGTTGCGCCGGAATTCTCGTTACCGGTGACTGCGCCGCCAAGGCAGGTACCGATGCGGAGTATTCGACGTTCGCGGAGGTACTGAAGTCGGCCACGGTCCCCGTCTGGCTCGCACCGGGCAACCATGACGACTCCCCGAAGATGCAGCGTCTCTTCAACCTGCCCGCCGTGAACGGCCGCTGTGATTACACGGTCGACTTGCCGGGAGCGCGCCTGGTGGTGCTCGACTCCACCCGTGCGGGCCGCGAGGATGGGGCACTCGACCCCGCCCAGCTCGACTGGTTGGCCGCTCGTCTCGATGCGACGCCGAGCATCATCGCCATGCACCACCCGTGCATCCCGCTCGGCGGCAGGGTCTTCGCCACCATCCGCCTCGACGACGACTCGATCTCCAGGCTGCGCGGGACGGTAACCACGGCCGTGGCACGGGGTGCCCGCATCCACGCGATCGTCTCGGGTCACGCGCACATGACCTGCTTCGCTGAGTTTGCCGGGGTGAAGGCAATCGTCGCACCGTCGAGCGCCTACGAGTTCGGGATCGTCGACGGAGCGTTCTCGTACCAGCTCGGCGAGCCGCAGTACATGGAGTACTCGTGGGGCGCCGACGGCTCCGACTTCCTCGCCCGCGTCGTCACCGTCGACGACTCGCTGTGGCGCCCGATGCGCTAGACGACGACGTTCACCAGGCGGCCGGACACGACGATCACCTTGCGCGGTTCGCCGCCCGAGAGTGACGCGACGACCTTCTCGTCAGCGAGTGCCAGGGCACTGAGTTGATCATCGCTGGAGCCGGCGGGCGCGACGATTCGTGAACGCACCTTGCCGTTGACCTGGACGGGAACCTCGATCGTGTCGGACACCAACAGCGCCGGATCAGCCACGGGGAACGATGCGTAGGTGATCTCGCCGTCGCAGCCGAGGCGTTCCCACAGTTCGCTCGCCAGGTGCGGGCACAGCGGACTCAGCATCTGGGCCACCGCCGTCGCAACCGGGCGGGGGGTCGATCCGTTCGACTCCACGTGCTTGGTGAGTGCGTTGTTCAGCTCGATGAGTTTGGCGATCGCGGTGTTGAAACGCATTCCTTCCATATCGCGCCGCACGCCGTCGATCGCCGAGTGCAGGTCGCGCAACAACGATTCGGGGCACACCGTGTCCGACACCCGTAGTTCTCCCGAGTCCTCGTCCACGAGGTTGCGCCACACCCGTTGGAGGAACCGCTGCATACCGACCACGTCGCGGGTGTTCCACGGCCGGCTCTGGTCGAGCGGCCCCATCGACATCTCGTAGAGACGGAAGGTGTCGGCACCGAACTCGTCGTACATCTCGTCGGGGGTGACGACGTTCTTCAGGCTCTTGCCCATCTTGCCGTACTCGCGGGTGACGGGCTCGCCCGCATGCACGTACGTGCCGTCGCGCTCCTGCACCTCGGCCGCCGGAACCGTCTGACCACGTGCATCGCGGTACGCGTACGCCTGGATGTAACCCTGGTTGAACAGGCGGTGGAACGGCTCTTCGCTCGATACGTACCCCAGGTCGTGGAGCACCTTGTGCCAGAACCGCGAATAGAGGAGGTGCAGCACGGCGTGCTCGACGCCACCCACGTACAAGTCGACGCCCCCGGTGTGGCCATCGTGCTGCGGTCCCATCCAGTAGCGCTCGACGTCGGCGTCGACGAAGGCCTCCGAATTCGTCGGGTCGAGGTAGCGCAGCTCGTACCAGCACGACCCCGCCCACTGCGGCATGACGTTGATCTCGCGGCGAACCATGGCTCGGGGTTGCTTCTCGCCGCTGATCGGATCCACGATCTCCATCTCGGCCTGCACCCAGTCGGCACGGCGGGCGAGCGGCGGCACCGGATCGGTGGTCTCGTCGTTCGGGTCGAGTGCCTGGGGCTTGAAGTCGGAGAGTTCGGGAAGCGTGACCGGCAACGACGACTCGGGTACCGCAACCGGCATGTCGTCGTGGTCGTACACGATCGGGAACGGCTCGCCCCAGTATCGCTGGCGCGAGAACAACCAGTCGCGCAGCTTGTAGGTAACCGCCGCAGTGCCGGCGCCGCGTGCTTCGAGCCACTCGTTGGTGCGCTTCTTGGCGGTCGCCATCTCGGTGATGCCGTCGAGCGCGAGTGAGTCGTTGCGCGAGTTGATGTAGGTGCCTTCGCCGACGAAAGCATCGGGCCACGACGCGCAGTCGGGAGACGGTGCGATGCCGTGTGCGGCGAACCATGCGTCCGGTGGCATCTGCGTGGCGACGATCGGCAGGCCGTACTTGCGTGCGAATGCAAAGTCGCGTTCGTCACCGGAGGGCACCGCCATGATGGCGCCCGTGCCGTACCCCATCAATACGTAGTCGGCAATCCACACCGGAATCTCCTGGCCGGTCACCGGATTGATGGCGTTCGCGCCGGTGAATACACCCGTCTTCTCCCGCGAGTCGCTCTGGCGGTCGGCGTCGGTGGTGGCGGACGCCTGCGAACGGTACCCCTCCACGGCCTTGCGCTGATCGTCGGTAGTGAGTGCGTCGACGAGGGGGTGCTCGGGGGAGAGCACCATGAACGTAGCGCCGAACAGCGTGTCGGGTCGGGTGGTGAACACTTCGATGTCGCCCGCCGCCGATGCAAATTTCACGCGGGCACCCTCGCTGCGCCCGATCCAGTTGCGTTGCATCAACTTGATCGACTCGGGCCAGTCGAGACGGTCGAGGTCGTCGAGCAGTCGGTCGGCGTAGGCGGTGATTCGCATCGTCCACTGGCGCATGTTGCGCTTGAACACGGGATAGTTGCCGATGTCGCTGCGACCCTCTGCGGTGACCTCCTCGTTGGCGAGGATCGTGCCGAGTCCCGGGCACCAGTTCACCGGAGCATCCGCTAGGTAGGCAAGACGATGGTCGTTGACCAATCGTTTGCGCTCGACCGACGACATCTCGCTCCATTCGTTCCGGCCCGTTGCACGCTTGCCCGACTCGAATTCCGCGATCAATTCGCGGATCGGGCGCGCCTTGCCGATGGCGGGGTCGAACCACGAATTGAAGACCTGGATGAAGATCCATTGCGTCCAGCGATAAAACTCCTCGTCGGTGGTGCTGACGCTCCTGCGGGCATCGTGGGCTAGACCGAGCCTGCGCAACTGGCGCCGCATATTGGCGATGTTCGATTCGGTGTTCTCGCGCGGATGGACTCCCGTCGTGATCGCATGCTGTTCGGCCGGCAATCCGAACGAGTCGTACCCCAGCGCATGGAGCACGTTGAACCCTGTCATCCGCTTGAAGCGGCCGAACACGTCGGTGGCGATGTAGCCGAGGGGGTGCCCGACGTGCAGACCCGCGCCGGACGGGTACGGGAACATGTCGAGAATGAAGAGTTTCTTGCGTCCGGCGATCTTCAGCGGTTCGGCGAGCGGCCCGGCAGGGTTCGGTGCCTCGTGGGTTCGGCCCGATTCCCAGCGGTCCTGCCATTTCGCCTCGATTTCGGCCGCCAAGCCCGCGTTGTAGCGGTACCTCGGCATCGAATCGTTCGCGGACATCACCATTTAGCGTAGTTGTCATGGCTCGCAACCAACGGCGCACGACGCGAGCACAGGACCGTCGGCGCAGCGAACGCAACGCGAGGTTGAGCGAAACGTTGCGCGAGGTGATTGCCGAGGAGCTGGCGAAACTCGACGATGATCGGCTCACGATGGTGACGATCACGAGCGTCGATGTCGACTCGGAGATGAACCATGGAACGGTGTACTTCGACTCGCTTCAGGGCGTGGAGGGCGACGTCAAGATCGTCGAGGCACTCGGCGAATACCGCAAGCGACTGCAGCACGAGATCGCGGTGCAGGTGAAGTCGCGTCGAACGCCCGTGCTGCAGTTCAAACCCGACGAGACGTTGCGTGCCGCCGAGCGCATCGACGCCGTGTTGCGCGAGGATGCGCGTCGCCGCGCGGCGGGCGCCGGCGACTCGAATCCCGTGGTTGATTAGCGCCGAACCTCGTGGCGCGCAAACCAGCGACCGTCCACGGCTTCGTCGTGGTTGACAAGCCGGCCGGAATGACCAGCCACGACGTGGTGTCACGGCTTCGTCGTCGCTTCAACGAGCGACGTGTGGGCCACTCGGGCACGCTCGACCCGGACGCCACGGGCGTTCTCATCGTGGCCGTCGGCAACGCCACGCGTCTGTTGCAGTTCCTCGGTGACCTACCGAAGTCGTATACCGGCGAAGTCGTCTTCGGGACCGCAACTTCCACCCTCGATGCCTCCGGTGAGGTCACCGCCACGCACGACATGTCGATGCTCACCGTCGAGCGTGTGCGCGAGGCGGCCAGGTCGTTGACCGGCGAGATTCGACAAATTCCCCCGATGGTGTCGGCGATCAAGGTTGGCGGGCGACGTTTGCACGAGATCGCCCGCGAGGGCGGTGAAGTGGAACGTGCCCCGCGACCCGTGACCATCCATCGTTTCGTGGTGGGTGACGTGGTGGAACGCATTGACGGCAATCCGGTGGTGGCGATCGACGTGACCTGCTCGTCGGGCACCTACATCCGCACGCTCGCCGCGGACCTCGGCACGTTGCTCGGTGGTTTTGCTCACCTGCGCAACCTGCGACGTCGGGCCATCGGCGACTTCGTGGTCGGCGCAGAACACGATCCCTCGTCGATCGATACCGCACCGCTGCAGTCGGCCACTGCGACGATGGCACACCTCGACGGTGTGAACGTGGCGATGGTTCGCGTCGACGACGAGACGGCAGCGAAGGTTCGTAACGGTAGGGCGCTCGGTTCGCTCGGAGAAGTCGACGGTCGCGAGGGGGAGCGGAGGATCGTGCTCAATCCGACGAACGAGCTGATCGCCGTGTACTCCCGCGCACATGACGGGTGGCGGCCCGAGGTGGTGATGCCCGCAGCGTTAGCGTGACGCCGCGTGAAGGTGATCACTGCGACCACCCGCTCCGCCGTCGTCGAGGCCCTCGGCGAACGACGCTGTGTCGTCACCATCGGTGCCTACGACGGCGTGCACCTCGGGCACCGAGCCGTGATCGCCCAGGTTCGCACGAAGGCCGCCGAGGTCGGTGCAGCCAGCGTGGTCGTCACCTTCGACCGACATCCGGCTTCGGTGGTGCGACCGGAGTCGGCGCCGAAACTGCTCACCGATGCCGAGCAGAAGCTCGAACTACTGGCGTCGACCGGGGTCGACGCAACGCTGGTCGTGCACTTCGACGCCGAGCAGTCCACCGAGGCTCCCCCCGACTTCGTGCGCCGCGTGTTGGTCGATGCACTGAAGGTTCGGTGTGTCATCGTCGGTGAGGACTTCCACTTCGGCCACAAGCGCGGCGGCAACGTCGAATTGTTGCGCGAGCTCGCGGCGCAGTGCGACTACGAGGTGCTACCGATTCGTCTCATCGGACGAAATGACGGGGTCGAGGAGCCCGTCAGTAGCACTGCAATCCGTCGCGCGCTGGCGGGCGGTGACGTCCGACGCGCGGCGGTGATGCTCGGCCGCGACCACGAGGTTCGCGGCACCGTCGGGCACGGTGACCGACGCGGTCGCACGATCGGCTTTCCGACGGCGAACGTGCACGTCGAAGGGACCATCTGTATGCCTGCCGACGGTGTGTATGCGGCGATGGTCACCCTCGAGGATGGCAGTCGCAACCCGGCCGCGGTGAACCTCGGCCGTCGACCGACGTTCCACGAGAATTCCGGCGAGTCGTTGCTCGAGGCGCACCTTCTCGATTTTTCCGGCGACCTGTACGGCAGGTGTCTCCGCGTTGCATTCCACGAATTCCTGCGTGGCGAGCGAAAGTTCGCGGGTATCGACGAGTTGACGTTGCAGCTCGCTCTCGACATCCAACATGCGCGCGAGGCGCTGGGGTAGCCGCCGTCTAGCGCAGGGCGTACAGCGTCGATCGCTGACGCAACGGACGGTCGAGTGGCGCAACCAACTCGGTGAAGTCGTGCGGCGTCATGCCCTGGCCATGGCTTGCGCCTGCAGCACGCGAGATGTTCTCGTCCATCAACGTGCCGCCGATGTCGTTGCAGCCTGCCTGCAGCAGCTGACGGGTGCCGTCGACTCCGATCTTCACCCACGAGGCCTGGACGTTGTCGATCGCCCCCCGGTAGGCGAGGCGGGCTACCGCGTGCACGAGCAGGTTCTCGCGGAAGGTCGGACCACGACGCGACTTGCGCTGCAGGTAGATCGGCGATGCCATGTGCACGAACGGCAACCCGACGAACTCGGTGAAGCCACCGGTCTCGTGCTGCAACGCCCTCGTACGAACGAAGTGCCGGGCCCACGCGCGCGGTGATTCGATCGAGCCGAACATCATCGTTACGTTCGACCGCAGGCCGACGCGGTGGGCGACGCGGTGGGCCTCGAGCCATTCCTCGGTGTTGACCTTGTCGCTGCACAGCACGGCACGTACGTCGTCGTCGAGGATCTCTGCGGCGGTGCCCGGAAGTGACGACAGTCCGGCCTCCCTCAGTCGCGTGAGGTACGACTCGAGCGATTCCTGGAGGCGCCGCGCACCCTCGGTGACTTCGAGTGCGGTGAAGCCGTGCACGTGGATGCCGGGAGCGGCCAGCTTCACTGCCCGGGTCACGTCGATGTAGTAGTCGCCGTCGAAGTCCGGATGAATGCCGCCCTGCAACGTCACCTCGGTGGCCCCGAGCTCCCAAGCCTCGCGGACTCGCGCCGCGATGTCGTCGAGGGTCAGCAGGTACGGCGTGCCGCGCAGGTTGAGACTCAGCGGTCCCTTCGAGAAACCACAGAACTTGCACTTGAACGTGCAGACGTTGGTGTAGTTGATGTTCCGGTTGTGCACCCAGGTGACGTCGTCGCCGACGATCTCGTGGCGAATGCGGTCGGCAACGCGGGCGATCGCCTGCACCTCCGGTCCGCGGGCGCGCAGGAGCGTGACGATCTCGTCCTCACCCAACTCCTCGCCGATCTCGATGCCGCGCAGAACTTCGCCCACCGGCCCGTGCAGCGGACGCGCACGGGTGGCGAGCGACGCCGGTGCAACCAGTGTCGGCGGCGGATTGTTCGCTCCCGAGTACCACTGCGTCGAGCGGTGGCCGACCAGCACCACCTCGGCGCCGTCGTGTACGACGTCGGCTGCGGTCACCTTCTCCGGCCAGATCGAGCCGGGATCATCGCGACCGAGACCCTCGGCGTCGCTACGGTCGAGCACGCGGAATCGCAACGACTCGTCGATCCACTTCGGGGTCGACGACAGGCCGATGTCTCCGATGAATTCCGGGTACACCGTGAGACGGGGTGCCAGCGCACGCCCCGCCGCCTCGGTGACCTCGCACAACCGGTCGAGCGCCGGCCACGGTCGCTCCGGGTTCACGTGGTCGGCCGTTACCGGCGACACACCTCCCCAGTCGTCGATTCCGGCGGTGAGCAGCACGCTGAAGTCGTCGCTCAGGTTCGGTGGCGCCTGCAGGTGGATCTCGGGCGGCAGGATCAGTCGGGCAACCGCGATCGACCACAGGTACTCGTCACCATCGCAGGCGGCATCGTTCTGCATTCCGGTTCGCGGCTTCGGCAGGAAATTCTGGACGATCACCTCCTGCACGTGACCGTGCCGGGCGTGCGACGCGGCGATGGCCTCCAGTGCGGCGATTCGATCGGCGCGGTTCTCGCCGATTCCGACGAGGATGCCGGTGGTGAACGGAATCGCCAGCTCTCCGGCGAACTCCAGCGTGTCGAGCCGGCGCTTCGGCTCCTTGTCGGGAGCGCCACGGTGGCACTCGAGGTCGTCGCGCAGCGTCTCGATCATCATTCCCTGCGAGGGCGAGACACGACGCAGCATCGCCAGCTCGTCCTCGTACAACGCCCCGGCGTTGGCATGGGGAAGAAGTCCGGTTTCGTCGAGTACGAGCTTGGCCATGTCGTGCAGGTAATGCACCGTCGAGTCGTAGCCGTTCGACCGCAGCCATTCCGCCGCCACCTCGTAGCGCAACTCGGGTCGCTCGCCCAGCGTGAACAACGCCTCATGGCATCCGCGTTCTGCACCCTGCTTCGCAATGCGGAGCACCTGGTCGGGGGAGAGGTACGGGTGCTCGAGCCTGGCCGGCGGCTGGGCGAAGGTGCAGTAGCCGCACTTGTCGCGGCACAACATGGTGAGCGGAACGAAGACCTTCGGCGAGTAGGTGATGCGTGCGCCGAACTGCTGGTCGCGCACCTTGCGGGCGTCGAGCATGAGCTCGTCGAGCGGTGCGTCGATCAGGTGTCGGTGTTCCATGGGTGCCCTCATCACAGGCAACCTGCGTCGCCCGTCGTGTGATGTTCCGTGACTGTCAGCACCCGATCGGTCGGATTGCGTGTGTTAGAGGTGCAACCCGCTCGTATTCACCGAGCGGTCTCACCTTAGCAACGGAGTCCGGGACGGGCGGAAACGGGGGTTCGCCGGCTCACGACCCGCCGAGTGCGCGAAATAGCGCGCGGACGTTCTGGCCGTTCATCGGCACCCGGTTGCCGGTGCGGGAGATGAAGCCGAGCTGCACGCCCGTCGACGGATCGAGCACCGTGAAGACCTGCTCGTGTCCCTGCTCGTCGACCACCACGTCGGTGAGCAGGGGAACGCCGGCCGACTCCAGGAGTTCGCGCACGTAACCGGCGTTCAGTACCTCGATGGCGATGTGCTGCACCCCCGAGCCGTGCTCGGAGAGGTGTGCATCGACGGCCTTGTCGCCCGGTCCGACCAGAACGACGGTCACCCCACCACCCTCGGCCACGGCAATGCCCGCGTCGTCGGTCGGAGTGACCGCGAATCCGATGGAAGAGAGGAATCGAGTCGCCGCACCGAGGTCGGCAACCGCGACCACCACGTGGTCGATCCGGCAGGCGACCGCGTCCAATGCTGATGCGAGAACGTCGGCGACCTTGGTCGGGCGCTCGAACTTCTTGTCATGTGCCACCTCGATCCGGTGCGTCTCGGAGAGCAGGATGCGGAAGAGCTGCTCGGCGAAGTCGGGGTCGACGTCGTTGTCGATCGCCCACTGCCTTCGGGTGGTGAGCACCTCGCGTACGCGTTGAGGCTGGATGACTGCAGTGTTCGTTTGTGACTTGAGGGTTGCTACGTCGCGGCACACCTCCATGCGTTGGGCGAGGAGTTCGATGATTGCTGCGTCGATGTCGTCGATCTGCTTGCGCAGATCGTTGTTG
>JBIJCI010000033.1:0-17189 GCA_044344715.1 Ilumatobacteraceae bacterium
ACGTCGAACTCGACGTTCACCGCGTCGCCCGAACGCCGGGTACCGAGGGTGGTGACGCTCGCAGTGTGGGGAATCACGGCGACCTCGAAGGAGTCGGCGTCGAGGCCGAACACCGTGAGGCTCACGCCGTCGACCGATACCGATCCCTTCTCCACGAGCAACTGCATGTGCTCGCGACCGACACGAACCCGCAGGTTCGGTGCAGGTGAGACGATTTCGCCGACCATGTCGACGTGACCCAGCACGATGTGTCCACCGAACCTGCCATTGGCGGTCATCGGGCGCTCGAGGTTCACCCGATCGCCGACTGCAAGCGAGCCGAGCGTGGTGCGACGGAACGTCTCGTCGCTCACGTCGGCCTCCCACCAACCCTCGCCGACCTTCACCACGGTGAGGCAGCAGCCGTTCACCGCGATCGACGCGCCGATCGGGCTCCCATCGAGTACCGCCGATGCGGCGATTCGCAAGCGCGATTCGTGGCGTGCGGCGATCGATCCGAGCTCCTCGACGATGCCGGTGAACACGCCGCTGAACGCTAACCGTGACGCCATTCCCCGTAGCGGGGTGGAAGTGACCCGTTCTTGCCGTAGTCTGACGGAGTCCGACTGGGCTCTGGCTCGGTCGCGATGTTTCGGGATGGTCCCGGAACGACCCACCAAGCATCCGTTCATCCGAACGAGCAGTGCGAGGTGAGGCAGAAAGAGGCAACGTACGAACATGGCGACTCCCACCAAATTGGGGACCAAAGACGTCATTGCGAAGCACGGTCAGCATGCAACTGACTCGGGTTCGCCGGAAGTGCAGATCGCACTCCTGACCGACCGAATCAACAGCCTGACGGAGCACCTCAAGACCCACACCAAGGACCACCACAGTCGTCGTGGTCTGATGTTGTTGGTCGGGCGCCGCCGTCGATTGCTCGACTACGTTCGCAATCGCGACATCGAGAAGTATCGCAAACTCCTCGACGAACTCGAGCTTCGTCGTTAAGCCAAAGCGGCCATTGAGGGGGTTCCATAGGGGAACCACCGGTCGCAAGCGCTAACACAACACAGGAGAAAACAACATGGCTGAGGCCATTTCAGTGTCTGGTGCCGTCAGCGGCACCGACAAAACCCTCCGGTTCGAAACCGGAAAACTCGCCCTGCAATCGCAGGGTGCAGTCGTAGCAAGCATCGGGAAGACAACCGTGCTCGTCACCGCAAACGCCGCAAAGGGCGTGCGTGACGGCATCGACTTCTTCCCGCTGACCGTCGACGTCGAGGAGCGTGCATACGCCGCGGGCAAGATCCCCGGCTCGTTCTTCCGCCGCGAGGGTCGGCCGAGCCAGCAGGCGATTCTGACCTGCCGTCTCATCGACCGTCCGCTGCGTCCGGCGTTCCCGGACGGCTACCGCAACGAGACGCAGGTCGTCGTCACCGTCATCGGTGCCGACCAGGTCAACCCGCACGACGTGCTGGCAATCAACGCGTCGTCCGCGGCGCTGATGATCAGCGGCATTCCCTTCGACGGGCCGATCGGTGCGGTACGCGTGGCGTATTCGCAGGATGGCACGTGGGTTCCGCACCCGACGTTCGAGGAGGGTGACGCCGGCACGTTCGAGCTCGTCGTCGCCGGACGCGAGCTCGACAACGGTGACGTCGCGATCATGATGGTCGAAGCGGGCGGCACCGAGAAGTCGTTCGAGTTCTACTCCAACGGCGCACCGAAGGTCAGCGAGACGGTCATCGCCGCCGGACTCGATGCGTCGAAGCAGTGGATCAAGGAGTCGATCAAACTGCAGCGTCAATTGACCGCCAGTGTCATCGCGGCACGCGGCAAGATCGAGCCGTTGGCGTACACGCCGGTGCTCGATTACTCCGACGAGCTGTACAAGGCCGTCGAGTCCGTCGCCACCGCCAAGTTGCAGCCGGCCATCCGCATCTCGCTGAAGAAGGATCGCAATGCCGCGATCGACGCAGCGACGAGCGAGACGGTCGCCGAACTGGCGGGATCAGCCGACGCGCCCGGCAAGTTCGCCGGTCAGGAGAAGCAGATCAAGGAAGCCGTCCGCTCGCTCACCAAGCACTTGGTGCGCCAGCGCGTCGTCTCGGAGAACGTCCGCATCGACGGCCGTGGTCCGCGCGACCTGCGCCCGGTTTCCGCCGATGTCGGCATGCTGCCGACCGCGCACGGCACCGGACTGTTCCAGCGCGGTGAGACGCAAGTGATGAACGTCGTCACCCTGGCCATGCCCCGCATGAACCAGATGATCGACTCGATCACGCCCACCACCGAGAAGCGCTACATGCACGACTACAACATGGCCCCGTGGGCCAACGGCGAGACGGGACGCGTCGGTTCGCCGAAGCGTCGCGAAATCGGTCACGGTGCGCTCGCCGAGCGTGCGGTGTTCCCGGTGGTTCCCAACCAGGAACAGTTCGCCTACACGTTGCGACTCGTCAGCGAAGTGCTGTCGTCGAACGGTTCGACGTCGATGGCGTCGGTGTGTGCCTCGAGCCTCGCGCTCATGGACGCCGGCGTGCCGATCATCGCACCGGTTGCCGGTATCGCGATGGGTCTCATCTACGAGGACGGCAAGTACACGGCCCTCACCGACATCCTCGGTGCCGAGGACGCCTTCGGTGACATGGACTTCAAGGTGGCCGGTACCGCAGATGCGGTAACCGCCCTCCAGCTGGACACCAAGATCGACGGTATTCCGAGTGACGTGCTCGCCTCGGCGTTGCAGCAGGCCAAGGAAGCACGACTCAAGATCCTCGAGGTCATGACGTCGGCAATCCCGGCACCGCGCAACACCGTTGCCGAGAGCGCGCCGAAGATCGTGTCGTTCACCATTCCGCTCGACAAGGTGGGTGAGGTCATCGGCCCGAAGGGCAAGGTCATCAACACCATCCAGCAGGAGACCGGAGCCGACATCGCCGTCGACGACGACGGTGCCGTGGGTATCGTCACCATCGGTTCGCCCGATTCGTCCAAGGTTGAGGATGCAAAGACCCGCATCCTCAACATCGTCGATCCGCCGAGTGCGGAGCTCGGTGCCACCTACACCGGACGCGTGGTGAACATCGCGCAGTTCGGTGCATTCGTCAACATCCTCCCCGGACGTGACGGATTGGTGCACATTTCCAAGCTCGGTAACGGCCAGCGTGTAGCGCGTGTCGAGGACGTGTTGAACCTCGGCGACGAGGTTCAGGTACGCGTCGACGACATCGACGACCGCGGCAAGGTGAGCCTGTCGCTCATCGGCCCCGACGGTCAGCCGATGGCCGGTAGCGGCGGCGGTGGCGGAGAGCGCCGTGAGCGCGGAGACCGCGACCGTGGCGACCGCGACCGTGGTGGTCGAGATGATCGCGGCGGCCGTGACCGTGGTGGTCGTGGCGGACGCGACCGTGGTGGACGAGACGATCGTGGCGGCCGTGGAGGTCGCGACCGTGATCGTCGAGACGACCGTGGCGGACGCGACCGTGACCGCGACCGTGGTGGTCGAGACCGCAGCGACGACCGTGGCGGCAACGACCGTGGCGGCAACGACCGTGGCGGCAACGACCGCGGCAGTAGTGCGCCGGTAGCCGTCAGCTTCGAAGACGAGTTCAACGCCGACTTCCGCGGCTGAGCATGATTCGCGTCGGCGTCGTCGGTGCAGCAGGGCGCATGGGCGCCACGGTCTGCGCCGCCGTCGCCGCCGAAGACGACCTCGAGTTGGTTGCCGCCGTCGACACCGTCGGCGGGGTAACCGCTCAGGGCGTGGAGATCAAACGCGAATTGAAGGCACTCGCCGATGCGGATGCCCAGGTGGTGGTCGACTTCACCGTTGCCGCTGCATCACGAGTCACGCTGCCATGGCTTGCATTGCACGGAGTCCATGCGGTGGTCGGTACCACCGGCTTCACCGATGACGACATTGCCCGGTTCCGGCAGGAGTTCTCCCGCAGCAACTGCCTGATCGCACCCAACTTCGCGATCGGTGCGGTGCTGATGATGCGCTTCGCGGAGATCGCCGCACCGTTCTTCGACACTGCCGAGATCATCGAGATCCACCACGATGGAAAGGCGGATTCACCCTCGGGTACGGCCGTCGCCACTGCGCAACGGATGGCGGCAGCCAGCACCGCGTGGGCGAAGGATCCGACGACCCACGAGGCGATTCCCGGCGCGCGGGGTGCGAAGGGTCCGGCCGACATCCGTATCCATGCCGTGCGCATGCGCGGGGCAGTAGCAAACCAGGAAGTCGTGCTCGGCACCCAGGGACAGACCCTCACCATCCGTCATGACACCGTCGAACGTACGAGTTTCATGCCCGGCGTCATGCTGGCGTGCAAGAAGATTTCCGGTCGACCCGGTCTCTCGATCGGCCTCGACGCGCTACTCGGCGTGTAGTCGCTACTCGTCCTTCGAGAGAACTTCCGACGCTTTCTGTACCAGGAGCTCACGCTCGGCGTCGGTCAATGGTCGGGTGGTGCGCACGTTCAACTCCACGCGGTCGCCCTCACCTCCGGCCGCCTGGATCTCGTCGATGAAGAGCACCGTCGTGAGGCCCTTGGTGCCGGCGAGGTCGCGAACCGCCGTGGACACGCGCTTGGCATCCGTCGACTTGGTATCGATCCGCAGTGACTCGCGGACCGGCTCCTGACTCAGGTTCCGAACGGCGTCGAGTTTGGAGTGGGGGATGTGGAAGGTGCTCTGGCCGTCACGTAGACGGGTGGTGATGACGCCGACGTGTTCGACGGTGGCGCGAATCGGCTTGTCCCAGCCGAGGCTCGCTTCGATCTCGTCGCCGACACCGAAGCGGTCCTCGAGCAGGACCGCGAGACCGGTCAGGTAGTCGCCGACGCGGTGTTGCCCGCCGATCGCGATCGCGGCACCGAGGAATCCGGCGCTCGACAGGAAGAATGCGGCATCGAGCTGCAACACGTTGAACACCGCGATGATCGCGATGATCCACAGCACGAAGCTCGTCAACTGGTGCAACATCCCGGTGGCAGCCTCGATTCGCTGGCGCCTACGGTTCTCGCCACCCTCGAGCGTTTCGGCACCGACGCGTCTCATGGTGTTCTTCCACCACCCGTGTCCGCGTCCCGGCTTGCTGTCGGCAACCTTTCGCACGACGGTGCGGAGGATTGCGTACGTAATGCGTGTGAGGATGAAGCATCCGAGGATGATCGCGACTGCAATCACCGGTCGAGTGAGGAAACGTTGAATGCCGCCCGATTCCTCGTCCGCGGCGAGCAGAACGTGCGGGGCGAGGTGCGCGAGGGAGGTCGGGGAAAGATCCACCTCTTCAGTGTGGCGTGGTTCGTATGCGGAGTGGTGACTTACGAACCAAATGTGCGCCGCCGGACCGTTGCACCAATAGCCTTGACGCGGTGAAGCGCCCCCTCCTGGTTCCGGTGCTGCTCACCGCTCTCGTGGTCCTCGCTGCCTGTGGTGACGTGCGGTTGGTCACCGAGTCGACCACGACGTCGGTTGCGTCATCCAACGAGGTCGACGACGAGTTCGCCGGTACCACCACCACTGTGCGGGCCGAGACGACCACGACCGCGGCGACACCCACCACGATGCCTCCCGTTACCCCGACCACGGTGCTCGACATTGCGTGCATCAAGACCACCACGTGCCAGTACGCCAACCTCGTAGGCGTTGATTTCTCACGACTCAAACTCACGTTCATTGATTTCTCGGTCGGACGGTTGGCCGGCGCCAGTTTCGTCGGGGCGAACCTGTCGAATGCGGTCTTCATTCGCGCCGATCTGAGCGCCGCCAGCTTCGAGCGGGCGAACCTGAAGAACGTCGATTTCACTGCGGCCACGCTGAACGCGGTGTCGTTCAAGGAGGCCAACCTCGAGGGTGCCGTTCTGTGCGACGTCGACCTCACGGTGGTGCTCGACCTCACCAAAACCCAGCTGGACAAGGTCAAGAAGTTCAGGCCCCGCGGCAACGTGTATTGTCCGTAGCTGACGCCTGAAGGGGGCGCCACAACCGGGTCAATCGCAGAGGTTGCCCGCGAAGGGGAGGGCATCATGACGACGACTATCCCGAGCTCGATCGACGAGGTCACGGCCGAGTGGCTGAGCGCTGCAACCGGTTGGCAGGTGACCAGTGCACGCAACGAGATCATCGGTGTAGGCGTGGGAGTGGCGAGCGCTGTCTACCGGTCGCACCTCACGGGTAGTGGCTGCCCGAAGTCCGTGATCGTAAAGATGCCTGCGCTCGACCCGAACGCAACGTTCACGAGCACCGTTTTGCGCATGTACATCCGCGAGGTGAAGTTCTTCAAGACCCTCGCCAAGGACATGCCCTTCCGGGTCTCGAAGTCGTACTACGGCGAGGTCAACGAGGAGACGAGCCAATTCGCGATGGTGGTCGAGGATCTGGGCAACCTCCGAGTGGTCGACCAGGTGGCCGGCATGAGGATCGACGATGCCCGGCGCGCCGTCGACGGTCTGGCGACGATGCACGCCCGGTGGTGGGGGAAGGCGGATGCACTAGCGGCGGACGGCACCACGATCAGCCTTGGGGACCCGATCTACCCGGCCGTCGTCCCCATGGTGTTCGGGGAGGGTTGGGAGAAGTGCACGAAAGAAATCAAGATGCCGGACTCAATCATGAAGGTTGGTCCGCGATTCGGCGCCGCGGTCGCGTCGCTCCTCTCGTCGCTCGCCAAGGGGCCGAACACGCTCGCCCACGGTGATTTCCGGGCCGACAACATCCTCTTTGGTGCCGGTGACGAACTCGTCGTGCTCGACTTTCAGTTGATCGGTACGGGTATCGGTGCGTACGATCTCGCGTACTTCATCACCCAGAGCATCTCCGCCGACGATGCCAGCAGGTACGAGCGTGAATTGTTCGATCGTTGGGTCGACGGCGTGCTCGCGGGCGGTGCGCCCAAGGACCTCGTCGACAAGGCGGCGCTCTGGCAGCACTACCGCTCGGCGGCGCTGTTCTGTCTGGCATACCCGATCATCGCTAGCCGCGGCATGGATCTTTCGGACAAGCGCTCGTTCGAACTCATCGACTGTATGAACACTCGTTTCGACCGCGCCGTTCGCGAACTCGATCTCGTGTCGCTCCTTCCCGCGTAACGGAGACTTCACCCGACCGGCACCGACCTCGATCGGGTGTTGTGCCCGCTCGTGCTCGTAGTCTCTCGGTCGTGGAACTCGTACTCGTGCGGCACGGACTACCCGTACGTCGTGAATTGAAGGAGGGTGTCGCCGACCCGGAATTGGCTCCGGATGGATTGGAGCAGGCGCGTCGGCTTGCCGGGTATCTCTCCACCGAGCAGATTGCCGCAATCTACGTGAGCCCGCTGAAGCGCGCCCAAGAAACCGCTGCACCGTTGGCTCGGCACATCGGGCTGACACCGGTGGTGGAGGAAGACATCAGCGAGTTCGACCGCAACTCCAGCGAGTACGTTCCGATCGAGGAGTTGCGCGGCACCGACGACCCGCGATGGTTGAAGATGATCCGCGGAGAGTGGGAGGAGGGCCACGATCATCCCGACTTGTTCCGCAAACGGGTGATCGATGCCTGCGAACGAATCATTGCGCGGCATGCCGGTGAGCGGGTGGTCGCCGTGTGTCATGGTGGCGTGATCAACCAGTACCTCGCCCACATTCTCGGGATCCATACCCAATTGGGGTTCTTCTATCCGCAGTACACGTCGATCCACCGGGTGACGGCTTCGCGCAACGGCCTGCGCTCGTTGACCACGCTCAACGAAGTCGCGCACCTGCGCGACTGAGCGCTACTACTTCAGCGCGGCGAGCGCTGCGTCGTAGTTCGGTTCCTGGGCGATCTCCCCGACCAACTCGGTGTGGGTGACCTTGCCCGACTCGTCGATGACGACGATCGCCCGGGCGAGCAGGCCCTTCAGCGGACCGTCGACGAGCGAGACACCGAAGACCTTGCCGAAATCGGTGCGGAACGACGACGCGTTCTGCACGTTTGCAATGCCCTCGGCACCGCAGAATCGCTTCTGCGCGAACGGCAGGTCGGCCGAGACGCACAGCACCACGGTGTTGCTCATCTGGGATGCGAGCTCGTTGAACTTGCGGACGCTCTTGGCGCACGTTGGGGTGTCGACCGAAGGGAAGATGTTGAACACCACCCGCTTGCCCGCGAGGTCGCCATTGGTGACCTCGGAGAGATCGTCCTTGACGAGCGTGAAAGCAGGAAGCGGAGCATTGGTGTTGGGGAGCGATCCGCTGGTGTTCACGGGATTGCCGCCGAGTTTTGTGGTTGCCATGTCGAGCAGTCTCGCACACGGGTCTGCGAACGCGCAAACTCGTCCGCTCCGGTCCGCCCGTTCGTAAGTAGACGCACGTCAGAAAATTTTTTGGAGGCTCCTACTACGTAGGAGCCTCCAACCCGGCGGGGTAGTTGCAATCACGGACACCGGTGCCTCATAGTGCTGCCCCATGACGAACGAAACACCGCGTATCAGCAACCGATGGAAATGTCCGGAATGCAACACCACCATCACCCTCCACGTCCGTGTTCAGCACCCGCCGGTCTGCAACAACAAGTCGGCGCACAGCCGAAAGCACGTCGACATGAAGCACGACAGGACTGCGCACGATCGCAGCCGGCGATGAGGGTTCCAGCGAGCCCGACGACTCCGGCGAAGGACGAGCGGTCAGTCCGGACGGCTCGGACCGCGGCGAAGCTGGCCCTGCAGCAGCGACACGGCGAACAAGCCGACCACCAACCACCATTGGTAGGCGTCGATGAAGTCCAGGAACGCCCGGATCTCATCCTCGAACACCCGTCCGAACACCCGCAGTACCCAGAGCTTGATAGCAATGCCGATGCAGACGAATGCCAGGAACCTGCGCGGTGCCATTCCCCGATGTCCGACCAGGAGGCACACCACGTTGCTCCCCGGGAACACGATCACCGCCCATACCCCCATGCGGTCGACCGCTCGTTCCAGCCACACGTATATACGGGGTGGTTCACCGGCCTGTCCCTCCAGCCAACGAACCGCCCTCTCCCCGAAGAACCTGCCGCAGTAGTAGAGGGCGAGGGCCGCTGCCAGCACCCGCAGGAAGCCGATCAACGCATACGACGCAAGATCGATGTACGGCACCGACGCGAAGAGATTCCGGTTGCGCGAGGAGAGCAGCAACACCAGTTCGGGCCGTTCGTCGATCAGCGCCGGGCCGATGTTGGATCCGATGGTGCCGGCCACGAAGAGTCCGGTCGTGAATGCAAGGACGGATCGTCGGGCGAGGGGAGTGGCCACGCATGAACGGTAGTGGGTGGTGTGTGTACTCTGTGCCAAGGCGACGTGTCGCCGATCGCGGCCACCGAGGAGGAAACAACCATGAAGGGTCTCATGCAGCCCACACAACTGACGCTCGCTCATTTGTTCGAGCGGGCCGAGCGGTACTCCCGCGCCAAGAAAATCATCACCGCAACCGCCACCGGCAAGACCGTCACCACCTACGAGGAGTGGGCCGGTCGAACGCGAAGGCTCGGCGGCGTGCTCGACCACCTGGGGATCGAGAAGTACGGGCGCGTGGCAACGTTGGCCTGGAACTCGGCGCGTCACCTCGAGCTGTACTTCGCAGCACCGTGCTCGAGTCGCGTCCTGCACACGCTCAACTTCCGCCTGTTCCCCGAGCAACTCACCTACATCGTGAATCATGCAGAAGACCAGGTCATCTTCTGCGACACGTCACTCTGGTCGATCCTGGAGCCGTTGATGCCAACCTTCACGACGCTGAAGCACCTCGTGTTCATGAACGACGGCAAGGGTGAGGCTCCCACGAACGTTCCTGGCGTGCAGGTGCACGACTACGAGGCGTTGCTCGGCCAGGCAGAGCCGGTCGACTGGCACGTCGACGACGAGAACCAAGCGGCCAGCATGTGCTACACGAGCGGTACCACCGGCAACCCGAAGGGCGTCGTGTACTCGCATCGGAGCACGTTCCTGCACACGATGGCGGAGATGGTCGCCGATTCGATCGGCATCCGCGAGAGCGACACGGTACTTCCGGTCGTGCCGATGTTCCACGTCAACGCATGGGGTCTCACCCATGCGGCGGCAGCGTGCGGCGCCAATCTCGTGATGCCCGGCCCCGACCTCTCCGGCAAGGCGATCGCCGACCACATCGTCAACGAGAAGGTGACGGTCGGTGCCGGGGTGCCGACGATCTGGATGGCGGTGTTGCCGGAGTTGAAGGGTCGTGACACGTCGTCGTTGCGGGCCATCGTGTGCGGTGGCGCGGCGGTACCGAAGGCGCTCAGCGAGTCGTACCGGGAGTCGATCGGCCTCCCGATCCTCCAGGCGTGGGGGATGACGGAGACGTCGCCGATTGCCGCGCTGTGCACGCTGAACTCGGCGGAACAACGGTTGTCGGTGGAGGAACAGGCCGAGATTCGCACCACGGTCGGACGTGTGGTGCTCGGTGTCGACTTCCGCGTGGTCGAACCCGACACCACCAACGAAGTGCCGTGGGACGGCGAGACGAGCGGCGAACTGCAGTGCGCCGGTCCGTGGATCGCGAGTTCGTACTACGATGACCCGCGGTCGGGGGAGAGCTTCACCAAGGACGGCTGGTTGCGCACCGGTGACGTCGCCGTGGTCGATGCCGTCGGGCGCATTCGTCTGGTCGATCGCACCAAGGACCTCATCAAGTCGGGAGGCGAGTGGATCTCGTCGGTGGAGATCGAGAACGAGTTGATGTCGCATCCGAAGGTCAAGGAGGCGGCGGTGGTCGGTGTGCCGCATCCGAAGTGGTCCGAGCGACCGCTTGCCTGCGTGGTGCCCAAGGACGGTGAGACGCTGACGAAGGACGAAGTCCTGGCCTTCCTCGCGCCGAAGCTGGCGAAGTGGCAGGTGCCCGACGACGTGGTCTTCATCGACCAGGTGCCGAAGACCTCGGTGGGCAAGTTCTCGAAGAAGACGCTGCGCGACCGCTTCTCCAACCACACCCTGCCCGACGCCTAGGCGTCACCGACCAGGATCGGCGCCTCGCGTCGGTAACGCCTCGGTCGGGGTGGCCCGTCACACCCGAACTACGACGTGCGTAACAGAGGTGTCCCCGTTCGGGGCACATCATCCACCTCGAAAGGCACACCCATGTCCACTGCATCCCTCGGCGACGTCACCGCACTGAAGCCCGGAGTACCAATCACCCGTGAGGGCATCACCCTCATTCCGATCTTTGCGCCGAAGCGTCGCGAGACCCGACTGAAAGTGGCGGGTGACGAACTGGTGGTGTCGGAGCTCCCCACGCCCACCGTGCCGCAACTCCAGGTGCACAATCCGACCTCCGAGCAGCTTCTCATCCCCGCCGGGAAAATCCTCAGCGGTGGTCGGCAGACCCGCGTCGTCAACGTGTCGATCGTCGTGGCGGCCGGCGCAACCATCGTCATTCCCGTCTCGTGTGTCGAGGCAGGTCGCTGGTCGGGTTCCTCGCGTTTCGCCGACTCGCGTCGGTATGCCTCTCGCCGTGTACGCGCGATCAAACAACGCAGTGTGGCCCGCAACGTCCGCGAGTTCAAGAGCAAGCGTTCGGAGCAGAGCGCCGTGTGGAACACCATCTCCGGCGAGCTGCGCCTCCGTTCGGTGCAGTCGGCGGGTGACCTCTTCCTCGGAATCGACGAGGCCCTCGATCATCGCTCCGATCGCCTCGCAGTAGTCGGTCAGTTCGTCCGTGACGGCGTGCAGCCCGGCCAGGTCGGGGTTGCGGTTGCACATGGAGAGCGGATCCTCGGCCTCGAGGTGTTCCCCAGCACGGAAGCACTGGAGTCCTCCTGGGAGGCGATCGTGCGCGCCGCCGTACTCGATGCCGACGAGTTCGAGGGCGAGACACTGGCGGCCGATGCCGCCCGTGGAATCGAGGCCCTGGAGCGATTCCTCGCCGACGTGGGCACGGCCGAGGGCATCATCAGCGAGGGGGTCGGTTGTGGTACAGAGGTCCACATCGAAACCCTGGCGTACGTGGCACACGGACTCCGGCTCGACGGTGAACTGATCTACTGCAACGCCTTCGCCAACTGAGCGACCCGACTCGGCGGTCCGCTTTGCAACTCGCACGACGCGCCGCAAGACTGTTCCTCGTCGGCTTGACCGATGACGGGCTCCCGGCGACTCTCCGCCGAGCGCCGGGAGCCCGTGTCGGCCACCGTTGCTGCACGACAATCGAGTGGTGCCGGTCTGACGTACCCTGAGGACGGAGGTTCTCATGAAGTTGTTCCCTGGTCTCACGTTCTCCTGGAAGCGTGCACTCGGTATCACTGCAGCCAAACGCAGGGTTTCCCGCGCGACCGGAATCCCGCTCACCCGTCAGGGTCGTCGCTCGAAGCTCGGCAAGTGGATGGGAATGCGCTGAAGTGAAGCCAGTGCTCGCACTCCACTGCCACCCAGTCCCGGCATGACCCAACGGCGAACCGCACTCATCACGGGCTGCGGCTCGCCGACCGGTATCGGTTTCGCAACGGCGCGGCGCCTCCGTGATGCCGGATGTCATGTCGTGGTCACGAGCACCACCGAACGCATCTTCGATCGTGTCGCCGAGTTGCGCGCACATGGCGACGGTGGTGGTGTGCTCGGTGTGGTGGCCGACCTGACGTCGGAGCCGGCGGTCGATGGCCTGGTCCGGTCGGCCCTCGACGAGTTTGGTCGCCTCGACGTCCTGGTGAACAACGCGGGAATGGTCACCGTCGGCAACGACCTCTTCCACTCACCGCTCACGGATACCACACTTCGGGATTGGAACGAGTCGCTGGCGCGCAATCTCACTACGTGCTTCCTCGTCACTCGCCGTGCCGTCCGATCGATGGGTGCGGGTGGCCGTATGGTCAATGTGGCGAGTACCACCGGTGCGTTGCAGGCCGGACTCGGCGACGTCGGCTACAACGCCTCGAAGGCGGGAATGATCGGTCTCACTCGTGCCGTGGCGCTGGAGGTGGCTTCCCTGGGAATCACCGTCAACGCAGTCGCCCCCGGTTGGATTGCGACCGGGTCGCAGACTGCATCCGAGTCGGCGGCTGGAGCGGCATCGCCATTCGGGCGCTCGGGAACGCCCGACGAGGTCGCCGCGGTTATCGAGTTTCTCTGCAGCGCCGGCGCTTCGTACGTCACCGGACAGATGTTCGTGGTCGACGGTGGCGACTCGTTGCCGGAAGATCGCACCTGGCGGCCCGATCCCGCCTAGTGGTGGTCAATCGGGGTCGTACGGACGTCGATGTGAATCAGTGCGAGCGCACCCGACGAAGGAACTGTCGTGTTCGCTCATCCTGCGGATAGCCGAAGATCCTCGACGGGGTGCCGATCTCGGCCACGGTACCGGCGTGCAGGAAGCACACACGGTCGGAGATCTCGCGGGCGAACGCCATTTCGTGGGTGGCGATCATCAGCGTGATGCCACTGCCCTTCAATTCGCGCACGACATCGAGCACTTCACCGACCAGCTCGGGGTCGAGTGCCGAGGTGATTTCGTCGAGCAGCAGAACCTCGGGCTTCATCGCCAGGGCACGGATGATCGCCACACGTTGTTGTTGACCGCCCGACAATTGGTCCGGGAACACGTCGGACTTCTCGCTCAACCCGAAGCGAGCCAGGAGCTCCCTGGCGCGTTCCTCCGCCACGTCCCGGGGCTGACCGAGCACCTTGGTGAGCGAGAGGGTGATGTTCCGGTTGACCGACATGTGCGGGAAGAGATTGAAGCTCTGGAACACGATTCCGACACGGCGACGGATCGGGTTGGGGTCGCGACCCACCTCGGAGATCTCGTCGCCGTCGAGCAGGATCCGACCGTCGTCGATCTGCTCGAGCAGGTTGATGCAACGCAGGATCGTGGTCTTCCCGCTTCCACTGGCACCGATCAGCGAGACGACCTCGCCGGTTGCCGCGTCGAGCGAGAGGTCGCGCAGCACGGTGTTCGTGCCGAAGGACTTGGTGACGTTGCGGAGGCTGATCTTCGGCTGCGTCACGATGCCACCCAGCTTCCGCTGGTTCGTCTGCGCTGGCGATGCCACAGATAATCGGTGAGTCGGGTGAGCGGGATGGTGATCGCGAGGAAGATGAGTGCCGCGACGATGAACGGGGTGAAATTGGCGAACTTGGATTTGTCGATGTTGGCTTGACGCAGGATCTCGATCGGACCGATCAGCGAGACCAGGGCCACGTCCTTCTGCAGCGAGACGAGGTCGTTCAGTAGTGGTGGCACGACGCGTCGAACCGCCTGCGGCAACACGACGTATCGCATGGTCTGGCCGCTCGAGAGACCGAGCGATCGTGCGGCGGCCCGCTGGCTCTCGTGGACACTGTCGATGCCGGCGCGGAATACTTCGGCGACGTATCCGGAATACGTCATCCCGAGTGCCACGGAGCCCCAGAGAAGCGGTGAGTTGTACGGGCGCTCGAGGCCGAGCCCCGGCACACCGAAACCGACGAGGTAGATCCACAGGATGACGGGTACGCCGCGCATCACATCGGTGTACGCAGCGGCGAGGGCCCGAACCGGAAACAGCGCGGGCGAGCGCGAGTTACGGGCGAGTGCAATCAACAAGGCGAACACGAAAATCGCGGGTGTCGTCCACGCAAAGATCTTCACGTCGAGCCAGAATGCCTCGATCAGGCGGGGAAACGAGTCCCGCATCTGGTCGACGTCGAAGAACGACTGCTTGACCCGGTCCCAGCGCGGCATGCGCGGCACCAATACGACGACGGCGGTCAGCACCACGAGGGTGCTGACCGCCGCGACGAGCGAACTACGACGCCGTTGGCGTCGTTCGTGCTCCTGACGCTTGGTCAGTCGAGGCTGATGACCGGCGCGCCGGTGTAACCCGAGAGCCACGTCTCCTCGATGCTGACCAACTCGTAGGTGAGATCACGCATGCGCGAAAGTGCCTCGTTAACGCACTCGACGAGCGGATTGTTGAGGTCGAAGACCATGCCGAAGTCGTCGGCAGCAACCTGGTCGGAGAGCGGGAACTGTCCGATCACCTTGGAACCCTCGATTTCGACCGCGCTCACGTAGAGGGCCGTCGGCAAGTCGAGCACGATTGCGTCGACTTGGTTCGCCTCGAGTGCCGCCTTTGCCGCAGCGTTGTCGTCATAAACGAACGGCTCGGTGTTCGGCTGGATCACGTTGGTGATGAAGTCGAGGCTGGTGGTTCCGGCCTGTGCGCCGAACTTGAAGTCCTTCAGTTCGGTGACGCTGGTGGCGGTTGCAACGGCCGAATCCGCGAGTCCGACCAACGCCTGGTTGGTGGAGTAGTACGGGTCGCTGAACGTGACGTTCGCCTTGCGCTCATCGGTGATGGTGAACTGCTGCAGGTTGAAGTCGAAGTTCTTCGCGCCGGGCTGGATTGCCTCGTCGAAGCCGGTGCGCACCCAAACGACGCTCTCGTCGCTGAAGCCCATCTCTGCGGCAACTCCGTATGCAACGGCTGCCTCGAAACCCTCCTTGGTCTCCGGCGCGTCACCGATGACCCATGGCTCGTAGGCCGGGTTGCCGGTGGCGATGGTGAGCTTGCCCTCGACGAGCGTCTTGCCCGCGGTGCAGTCGTTGCCGGTGCCGGCTGCAGTTTCTTCGGCGACCGTGTCTTCCGTTTCGTCGGTCGCCGTGTCGTCGGCTGCATCGTTGCCGCCGCCGCAGGCCGTGAGGCCGAGAACGGCCACGGCACCGAGTGCCAGGAGACGAACGCGAGTGGTCCGTTGCTTCATGAATGAGGTCCTTTCAGGTGGAGTGTCGTGTCGTCGCACATCCGGCGATGACGGACGTCATGCTAACCGCCCACCGTCGTAAAGGTGACCACTCAGGTCAACTATTCGTAAACCGGATGATGCGCGTGATGCGACCGGGCGTCGTAGGTTTGCCCGATGCGATTCTCCCGTGTGATGTTCGTCGGACTCGCCGCCGGACTGTTGTCGGGAGTCTTCGGAGTCGGTGGTGGGGTACTGATCGTGCCCGGTCTGATGATCGTCGCCGGGATGGAGCAGCGGCGCGCCCACGGAACCTCGTTGGCGGCCGTCGTTCCGATTGCCCTCACCGGACTGGCCACATACCTTGCGTACGGCAACGTGGAATGGTTCGCGGTCGGCTTCCTCGTGCTCGGAGCTCTCCCGGGTGCGGTGCTCGGCACGAAGTGGCTCGCCAGCGTCGACAAGCGGGTACTCACGTGGGTGTTCGTCGTCGTCGCGACGGCCTCGGCGATACGTCTCTTCTTCGGCGCATCCGTCGGTGGTGCGACCGAGCGTTCCGTGGGGCTCGCGATTGCGCTGGTGACGGTCGGATTCGTCTCGGGCGTACTCGCCGGGCTGCTCGGAATCGGTGGGGGCATCATCATGGTCCCGGCGCTCATGTTGCTCGGAGGAGCGAGCGCGGTGCTCGCCAAGGGCACGTCGCTCGCGGCAATCGTGCCCACCGGAATCGTGGGTACCTGGCGGAATCGCAGCTCGGCGAACGTTGACGTGCGAATCGGCCTCGTGGTGGGGGCGGCCGGGGCGGCGACGGCAGTGCTCGGCGGTGTGATCGCCGAGGCCCTTCCTGAGCGTGCCGCAGCCGTCTCGTTCGCCGTCCTGATGGTGGCGGTATGCATCCGACTCGTGTTCTCACAGATACGGACCCCCGGGGATTAGGCAAATCAGGACGTACGGTCTTGCAATGAGACGGTTGACGTCTTAGTGTCTCAGGGCATGGCGGTTGCTGACCACGGCCTCAACGACGCGATCCTCGATGCGACGAAGCAGGCCATCGAGCGTTGGGGCGTCGAGCGACTCACCATCAACAACGTGTGCGACGCCGCCAAGATCTCCCGCGCCACGCTCTACCGGACGTTTCCCGGCGGCAAGGAGGTGTTGCTTGAGGCGCTTCGTGTCCGGGAAGCAGAGACCTTCTTCACCACCCTCCGGGCGCACGCCGAGGGCGAACACACGCTGGAGGACACGATCGTTCGTTGCATGGTGGTCGCCACCACCGAGCTGCGAAGCGATCGCAACATCGCGCTCATGCTCGCCGCCGAGCCGAACGAGGTGCTGTCGCAGTTCACGGTGCAGGGTGTTCCCCGAATCGTTCGCGTTGCAACCACCTTCCTGACGCCACTGCTCGAGCCGTACCTCCCTCGCAGGGAGGCCGCCCAGCTCGTCGAGGTGCTCTCGCGCATGGTGATCAGCTTCTTCCTGGCCCCGAGTTCGCAGTACGACTTCACGAAGGATCACGATGCCCGGG
>JBIJCI010000022.1:0-28445 GCA_044344715.1 Ilumatobacteraceae bacterium
CGAGGGCATCCACGCCGAGGTCGGTCGGCGGTTGCGCTCAGGCGGACTCGTCTATACGAGCGGTCGGCGCAGGTTGATCGATGCGCTGCTCGACATCGGTCATCCAGCCTCGGTACCCGAGCTCCTGAAGCACCGTGCGAGGCTCACACAGAGCTCGATCTACCGGAACCTCACCGACCTCGAGCAGGCAGGCGTGGTGCACCGCGTAGCGGGCAGTGACGATCACGCCCGCTACGAGCTCGACGAACACTTCATCGGTCATCATCACCACCTCATCTGCATGAAGTGCGGCAGGGTGAGCGACTTCGTCGTTTCCCCGCAGGCGGAACGTGTCATCAACGACACCCTGGGGAAGGCCGCCCGATCCGTGAAGTTCCGTCTGACCGGCCACCGACTGGACGCGCTCGGCCTCTGCAGGGCGTGCGGGTAGAACGATCGCAATGACTTCGCTGCCCTACGCATACATCGCCGGCCCGCTCTTCGACGAGGGCGAGCGGTGGTTCATCGAGTCGGTCGATGCGCGGGTCGCCGCGCGCGGCTTCCGCACCTTCCTCCCCCATCGCGACAACCCACCGAAGACACCCGACACCGTGCACACGATCTTCGGCAACGACAAGCGGGCGATCGACGAGTGCGACGTGATCGTCGCCAACCTCAACGGCATCACCACCGACGACGGCACGGCGTGGGAACTCGGCTATGCATTCGCACTCGGCAAGCACGGGATCGGCATCTTCACCGACTGGCGTGCGCGCTTCCCCGCGCCGAACGAGGTGGTCAACCTGATGATGCAGTGTTCACTCGATGTGCT
Source organism: Ilumatobacteraceae bacterium (assembly GCA_044344715.1). Lineage (GTDB taxonomy): Bacteria > Actinomycetota > Acidimicrobiia > Acidimicrobiales > Ilumatobacteraceae > F1-60-MAGs027. The sequence goes on from JBIJCI010000022.1 coordinate 812, forward strand.
GGTGCGCTCGCTCGACGAGCTCGACACGGCACTCGACACCTGGAAATCCAACCACCGGAAGCCGGCGTAATCGTGCCGTTGCAACGCCGATGAACCTCGCCGACGCACGCCTGCTCAGCTTCGACTGCTACGGAACGCTCATCGACTGGGAGTACGGCATCGTCGACACGGTCACACAGCTCGCCGAGCCCCACGGTGTGCGACCCACCGAGCACGGGATCCTCTCGCTCTTCGCCTCGCACGAAACGCACGTGCAGGATGCCAATCCCACGTGGACGTACCCGGTGATCCTCGCCGAGACGTGGCGTCGCATGGCCGAGAGTCTCGGACTCCCCGACCGCAACGGTGATGCGGCGCAGTGCGAGCGCGATGCCGCCGCGTTCGCCGCGTCGGTGCCCTCATGGCCGGCGTTCCCCGACAGCCATGATGCATTGCGCGACCTACAGCAACGATGCAAGCTGGTGATCCTCTCCAACGTGGACAACCGGAGCTTCGCCGGCTCGAACGCGCGACTCGACGTCACCTTCGATGCGATCCTGACGGCACAGGACATCGGCTCGTACAAGCCCGACCTCAACAATTTCCGGGTGCTGTTGGCGAAGGCAGCCGAGCTCGGCGTGCCACCCGAGGGTCACTTGCACGTCGCACAAAGCCTCTTCCATGATCACGTCCCCGCGCAGACGGCGGGGCTCAGCACCGTATGGATCAACCGCTACGGTGCCAAGCGAGCCGCCGCCGGATCAGCGGGCGCAACTCCCGCGGCCGCACCGGTTACGCCGCACTTCGAGTTCGCCACCTTGCGCGACTTCGCCGACGCCCTGCTCGCAACCTGACGGCCGCTCAGGCGTTGCTCAGCACCACGGCCACATCGCACGACGCGCCGACCCGCAGGGGCTCGTCGGGGCCGAGGTCGGCGACGAGCACCGAGCCGTCATCGGCACGGATCGTGTAGCGGAAATTGGCGCCGAGGAACTCGACCCGAACCACCGTGTGGGGGCCGTCCGCGACCACCCGCAGTTGGTGCGGACGCACGAGAAGTTCACCACTGCCCAGCGAGACGTACGACGACACCGCGAGGAAATCGGCGACGAAGCGCGATGCCGGTTCCTCGTACACGACACGCGGTGCGTCGCACTGCAGGATGCGGCCGTTGTCCATCACCGCGACGCGATCCCCGAGGGTGATCGCCTCATGGCGGTCGTGCGTGACGAGGACCGCCGCGGTGTTCCGCTCGCGCAGGATTCCCCTCACCTCCCAGCCGAGTTCCTCGCGGAGCACCTCGTCGAGGGCACCGAACGGCTCGTCGAGCAGCACCACGTCGGGTTGCGGCGCGAGTGCCCGCGCGAGTGCCACACGCTGCTGTTCGCCGCCCGACAACTGGTGCGGATACCTCCTTGCCACGTGCGGGAGTTTCACGAGTTCGAGCATCTCGGCAACGCGCTCGGCACGCTGCGCACGCGTCAGGTGCGCAAGACCGAAGGCGACGTTCTTGCCGACGCGCAGGTGACCGAAGAGTGCGTTGTCCTGGAATACCAGCCCCACCCGACGTTTCTCCGCCGGCACCGCCGTGACGTCACGACCCGAGAGGAGCACCCGACCACCGTCGAGCGGTTCGAGCCCGGCGATCGCCCTCAGCAGCGTGGTTTTTCCGCAACCACTCGGCCCGACCAACGTGACCAGCTCGCCGGAATCGACGCGGAGATCGACGCCGTCCAACACCGCCCGTTCGCCCAAACTACGGCGGAGCGCGGACACCTCGAGCGCGATCACGACATGAACTCCGCACCGCGCTCGATTGCCGCCAGCAATGCGCCGACGGCGAGCATGCCCACGCCCACCATCACGAGCGACGGTACCGCGGCCTGCGCCCAGAGGCTCTCCGACGTTGCCTGCCACACCCAGACGGAGAGCGTGTCGACCCCGAACGGACGAAGCAGCAGGGTGATCGGCAGTTCCTTGATCATGTCCACGCTGAGCAGTGCGGCCGCAGCGAGCAACCCGTAGCGCGCAGCCGGAATCTCCACCCGGAGTGCCGTGCGCAAGGGTCCGGCACCGAGCACCCGTGCACTCTCCCGCGTCGACGGTGTGAGCCGATCGAGACTCGCCTCGACACCTTGGTAGCTCACCGCGAAGAACCTCGTGACGAGTGCAAAGACGAGACCGGCCGCCGAACCGACCAACAAGAATCCGTCGGGGAGCCACGAACGACGGTCGACCGCGGCGAGTGTGACGACCACACCGACGGCGACCACCGGCCCGGGCATCGCGTATCCAACCGTCGACAGGCGACCGATGGGTCGCGCCAAGCGACCGCGGTGCGTGACGACGAGTGCCAACAACGTCCCGATGGTGATGCAGATCAACGCCGCGACAGAGGCGAGGGCGAGCGTGCTGCCGGCGTGATGACCGATCCCACCGGCGACGGTGAGCGTCCGGCCCGAACCGGCTGCCTCGATCGTCCAGTCGATCAACCGTGCCAGCGGTATCGCCACGGCGATCGCCAACACCACGAGTGACGTGGTCAATGCCGCGACCGAACCGAACGTGGAGAGTGGTCGTGGAGCGAGCGGTGTCTCTGCACTGCCACGCGCCCGTCGGGCGCCGCGGCGCAACAATCGCTCGGCGGCGACGAGCAGTATCGCCGCACCGGTGAGCGCGCTGGCCAACTCCGTCGCTGCACCACGGTTGCCGGTGTCGAACCACACCCGCATCACCCCGTCGGCGAGCGTGCTCACGTTGAAGAGCCTCACCGTGCCGATGTCGGTGAGCACCTCCATCGACACCAGCGCCGCACCCGCGGCGATGGCCGGTCGGGCAGCCGGCAGGGCCACCCGCAGGAACACCCCGAGTGGCCCGCTGCCAAGACTCCGGGCCGCAGCCATGGTGCCGGCACCCTGATCGGCGAATGCCGCCCGCGCGAAGAGATATACGTACGGATACAACGACAACACGAGCACCACGGCGCACAGCCACAGCGAGCGCACGCCACGGGCACCGAGCACGTTGGAGAGGGTGTCGAGCCACACGAACCCGCCGACGTACCCGGGGATGGCCAGCGGCGTCACCAGCAACCAGGAGACGACCCGGCGCCCCACGAAATCGTGCGCACTCACGAGCCACGCGAGCGATGTGCCGAGCAGAACGGCACCAACCACCACGGCAACGAGCAGCACGACGGTGTCGACGATCATCCCCGGCAGCCGGGTGCTCCACAGCTGGCGCCAAACGTCGGTGGTCGGGTCGAGCAACGACCATGCGAGAACCGCCACGGGCGAGGCGAACACGGCGACTACGACGAGGATGGTCGTCCAGCCGAGCACGATGCCGGGCGATCGCAGCCCCGTTGCCCCGGACATTCGCGACTACTCGTAACCGGCAGCAGCAAGCAGGTCGACGGCGGCGGCGTTGAGTCGGCCCAGTTCGCGCACCGACCCCGTGTCGGCGAGGAACGAACCGAACGCAGCGATGACGTCGGCGGGCTTCACCGTCGGGTTGGCCGGGAACTCGTTGTTGGCGTCGCTGAACGTTTTCTGGCCGTCGGTGGCCAACCACTCGAGCAACTCGATCGCCTCGGCGCGATTCGCCGATGCGGCGGTCACTGCGGCCGCACTCACGTTCAGGTGCGCACCGAACCCGTTCTGGTCGGGCCAGGTGAGCGTGACGGAAAAGGTCGGATCCTCGGTGAGCAGTCGACCGAGGTAGTAGCTGTTGGCGAGCGCCACGTCGCACTCCCCGGCGACGATCGCCTTCAGGATGTCGGTATCGGAGTTGATGTAGAGCGGCTCGTTGGCGACCCACGCGTCGACGATCCTGCGTGCCGACTCGGCACCGAGATCGTTGATCAACCCGGCCACGAGCGACTGCGTGTACGGGTGCGTACTGGGTCGCAGGCACAGGCGACCCTTCCAGCGGGGGTCACCGACGGCTTCGTACGTCGTCGGTGGCTGCGTCACGCGATCCTTCGACGACATGATCACGCGCAACCGGCGGCTCAGCGAGTACCAGGTGCCGTCGGCGGCACGAAGTTCCCCGGGAATCGCCGAGCGCAGGACGTCGCTGTCGACGGGCGACAGCAGTCCGGCCGCAGCGGCGAGCGCGATGTTCGCGGCGTCGGCCGTCATGATGATGTCGGCCGGCGAGTTGTCACCCTCGGCGGCGAGACGTTCGCGCAACTCCGGGTCGGACCCGGTCGTGAAGCGAACCGTGATGCCGGTTGCGGCGGTGAACTCGTCGAACACCGGCTCGATGCCGTAGTGACGGCCGGTGTAGACGGTGACCTGGCGGGTGACGCCAACCTGTTCGGACGATTCACTGCTGCCACATGCCGCGACGACGATCGCCATCGCAACAGCGATGGTGCTGACGTTTCGCAAACGACCCACGGGTTGCTCCAATCCCAAACTGTTAGGGGAGCCTAACGACTGTTAGGTTTTCCTAACAACCCCATCATGGACGATGGTTCGATTTCCCTCGGCGCTACACGACGATCCCGCGCCGGACGACACCGGATGCTCCACCGACGCGGGCTCTGGTTCGGCATCCTCTTTCCGTCACGCAAGAGTTGCAGGATTGACCCTGCAGCGCCGAACATTATAGAGTTCTGCGGGTTGGTAACAGCAGCGTTACCAAAAGGAGCACCGCCTTGTCTTCATCAACCGAGAATCCGTCACATCGCTACGCGAAGAGCATCGTCGCCCACGAGAGGCGCTCACGCGTCATTGCCGGAGGCGTGAATTCGAACGTTCGACTCATGAGTCGACCGGTGCCGCTCACGTTCACTCGGGCACACGGTGCGTTGATCTGGGACATCGACGGCAACGAGTACATCGACTACGCGGCAGGGATGGGGCCGACGATCCTCGGTCACAATCATCCGCGCGTGCTCGCCGCAGTTCAGCAAGCGCTCCAGTCTGGACAGTGCTTCGCCGGTCAGCACGAACTCGAGGCCGAGTTCGCCGAACGCCTCGTTGGTGCGGTCCCCTGGATCGAGAACATCCGCATCGGGTTGGCCGGTTCCGACATGGACCTGCTCGCGGTGCGCATCGCCAAGGCGTTCACCGGTCGCTCCAAGGTGCTCCGCTTTACCGGCCACTACCACGGCTGGATCGATCCGCTACTCGTTGGTCCAGGTGCCGCACCAACCCCGTTCGGCACACCCCCCGTTGGACCGGGGCAGTCGGTGGCGGCGGCGAGCGAGATCGTCATGTGCGAGTGGAACGACGTCTCGCTCGTCGAGCAAGTGTTTGCCGCACACCAAATCGCTTGCGTGATCATGGAACCGATCATGTGCAACACCGGTGTGATTGCACCACAGCCCGGCTACATCGAGGCGGTGAAGGCACTCTGCAAGCAGCACGGTGCCGTCCTGGTGATCGACGAAGTCATCACCGGATTCCGTGTCGGGCTCCAGGGTGCGCAGGGCCATCTCGGTGTCACCGGCGACATCACGCTGTACGCCAAGGCGATTGCTTCGGGCTATCCGATGGCGGCCATCGGAACCTCCCGCGAACTCATGGCGGCCGTCGGTCGCGGAGAGGTCAACCATTCGGGTACCTACAACTCCGGTTATCTCTCGGTTGCCGCGGCGGTCGAGACCATGCGAATCCTCGCCGAGGAGAATCCGTATCCGTCGCTACAGAAGCAGACGGTGCGACTCGTCGAAGGATTGCGCAAGGTCGGGAACGGCAAGGGTCTGGCGGTCGACTACGTGGCCGGCTCGCTCTTCCAGCTGCGTTTCGGCGTGCAGGAACAGATGCAGAACCGCGAACACTTCGCCAAGAACGCCGACCAGCCGAAGCTGATGAAGTTCCTCGACGCTTTGCAGGACCGCGGTGTCCGTCCGACCAGTCGTGGACTCTTCTTCGTTTCCGTCGCCCACGACGATCGACTCATCGACCGGACGTTGGAAATCACCGAGGCGGCCCTCGCCGCGATTTAGTGGCTTTCGCGGGTGACTTTCGAGCCACTCGAACCAACCAGAAAATCGAGGTCGCAGCCGGTGTCGGCCTGCATCACGTGGTCGATGTACAGGCGCGACCAACCGCGAGTGGCGATGGGCTCCGGTTCGCGCCACTGACTGCGGCGTCGCGCAAGCTCGTCGTCGGACACGTGGAGGGTGAGAGAGCGTGAGGGTACGTCGAGCGTGATGCTGTCGCCCGTTCGTACCAACGCGAGCGGCCCACCGGCCGTCGACTCGGGCGCCACGTGCAGGACCGTGGTGCCGAACGCCGTCCCGCTCATGCGTGCGTCGCTGATTCGAACCATGTCACGCACGCCCGCCTTCAGCATCTTCTCCGGCAGCGGCATGTTGCCGACTTCGGGCATCCCCGGGTAACCGCGCGGACCACACCCGCGGAGAACCAGCACCGTTTCCGGGGTGACGTCGAGTGCCGGATCGTCGATCCTCGCCTTGAAGTCCTCGATCGAATCGAACACCAGTGCCGGCCCGGTATGCACGAGCAACCCGGGGGATGCCGCCGACGGCTTCACCACCGCACCCTGGGGGCACAGATTGCCCCGCAGCACGGCAATGCCGGCTTCGGCGATGATCGGCTCGTCGAGTGAACGGATCATCGTCGGGTCACTGGTGTTGCGGCCCTGCCACGATTCACGAATCGGTCGACCCGTAACGGCGAGCGCATCGCCGTCCAGGAGCGGGGCGACTTCGGCCATGAGCGCCGGGATTCCGCCGGCCTCGAAGAAGTCGTCCATCAGGCGGTTGCCCGCGGGCATGATGTCGACCAACAACGGCAGCCGCGATCCGATCCGGTCGAAGTCATCCAACGTGAGCGGCACACCGACCCGGCCTGCGATCGCCAACAGGTGGATGACGGCGTTGGTTGAGCCGCCGATCAGGGAGAGCACCTTTATGGCGTTCTCGAATGCCCGTCGTGTCATCACCAGGCTCGGGCGCAGGTCTTCATTCACCATCTGCACGATCCGCCGCCCCGTCAAGTGCGCCAACTGCTTTCGACGCGTATCGGGCGCCGGTATCGCCGCGCTCTGCGGCAACGTCATTCCCAGAACCTCCGCCATCGATGCCATGGTCGAGGCGGTGCCCATCGGGTTGCAGTGCCCCGCGCTCCGCGTCATCGACGATTCGGTGGCGACGAACTCCTCGGGGCTCATCCTCCCCGCCCGCACCTCCTCGCTCATGCGCCACATGTCCGTGGCCGATCCGAGCGGCTCCCCACGGTGCCGTCCGGTCAACATCGGTCCACCGGTGAGCATGATTGCCGGCAGGTCAACCGATGCGGCACCCATCAGCATCGCCGGCGTGGTCTTGTCGCAGCCCGAGAGCAGCACCACACCATCGATCGGATTGCAGCGAATCGATTCCTCTACGTCCATCGACATGAGATTGCGCAGCAGTGCGGCGGTTGGCTGGATCTGCGTTTCTCCGAGCGACGTAACGGGAAACTCAAGTGGCACTCCGCCGGCTTCCCACACTCCGCGCTTGACGAACTCCGCGAGTTCATCCAAGTGTTGGTTGCACGGCGTCAAGTCGGATGCCGAGTTGCAGATTCCGATCATCGGCTTGCCCGTGAAGGCGTCGTCGGGAAGTCCCCGCTTCATCCAGCTCCGGTGGATGTAGTTGTCCCGACTCGACCCGCCGTACCAGTGGCGCGTGCGCAGGGAGACCGGCGTATCCGGGGGCTTGGTCATGACCGCCAGTCTTCCACCGCATCCAACGGATACATCGGCCGCGGAATCCGGCTCCACGGCAGCGAGTGCACGTCCGACTGTGTCGGGCCGGGTGTCGCCACGCGGACGAACTCCGTGGTTATCTCGCGCATGTACTGGAAGTTGGAGGCGGTCTTCATCACGATCATCTTGTAGTCGGCGGGCTCGACACCGAGGTGGCGGTACACCCCCGGATGGATGCCCCCGACACCCGAGGTTTCGGTGACGAGCATGGTCACGTTCCCGGCTTCCATCACCACCGCCTGGCCCATGTCCACCGAGCCCTGCGGAAGACCGGACAGCGAGACGGAACCCGAACGCTTGGCTTTCACCACGGCCGTCACGGGGACTGGGGCGTAGAACGAATTCGCCCATCCACCCAACTGCACGGTGACCGTGGCGCCGATCTCGGCTGCCTCCAGCTCGCGTGCAACCTTCGGGTCGGTAACCGGGACGAGCGCCCGATGCGTCAGCTTCGTCGCGAGCAACTCTCGAAGAATCACGGTGCTGTCACCGGTGGAGCCTCCCAACACCGAATCTCCGGTGTCACTCAACAGCACCGCACCGCGCGATGCGTCATCGGCGAATGCAATGGCGCGATCCACCGGAAGATTGTCGAGCTTCATGAATCGCTCGCGCATCGACCACGCATGGTCGGCCAACTCGTCGGCCATTCGTTCCGCGGCGGCGGTGTCGTTGTTGGTGACCACGACGACCGACCAACCCGCTTCCTCGACATCGAGCCATGGCTGCATCGGGAACAGCGAGATGGTGAGTGCGGATCCCTCCGACTCCATCCGTCGTGCGTGATCGAACCACTCCTTCATCGGACCGCTGGCCGTGAGGAACTGTTCCTGGTGGGTGATCATTGGCAGCTTCCGCCACACCATCGTCGGCGTGACCTCACCGGCGAAGACGCGAAGGGCGATCGACGTGAGGTCGCGGCCCGTCTCGAACGGGTCGTGCGGCTGGGTGCGGAACGCCATCAACACGTCGGTGTTCGCCATCATCTTGGTGGTCACGTTTGCGTGGTGATCGAGCATCAGTGCCAGCGGAACTCCCGTGCCGATCTCCGCGCGAACCGCGGCGAGCAGTTCGCCCTCGACATCGTCGAAACCCGCCGCGGAAGCTGCACCGTGCAGGAACATGATGACGCCATCGAGCCGACCCAATCGGCGAAGATGGCCGACGATCTTGTCGCTCAGCGTGGAGAGCGTGTCGGCGGTGAGGCGTCCGCCGGACTGCGCATCGGCACGGATGATCGGTAGGACTTCAACGTCCTTGCCGCTGGTGCGAACGGCGTCGATACAGCCGGCGATGGGGCCCGCTGGGTCCACACGTTCGAGAACGGCCGGCCCCTCGAGTAACGCAACGTTCCGGAAACCCTCGAGGGTCGTCGGCACCGGATTGAAGGTGTCGGTCTCCTGCATCACGTGGATGAACGCGACGCGCATCATGTGGTTGACCGAGCCGCCCGATTCACCGTGTCGTCGACCGATGGTCTAGTAGTGGATCCAGCCACCGTCGACGTTGACGACCTGACCCGACACGAAGCTGCTGTCATCGGACGCGAGATAGAGGAACGTTCCGGCGAGATCGTCGGCGAATCCGCGACGCGGCAGACACTGGCGTTCCGCCGACAGCTTCTTCAGCTCTTCTTCGTCGAACCCGAGGGCAATCTCCTGTTCGGTACGGATTGCACCCGGCATGACGGAGTTGACCCTGATGCCGTCCTTGCCGACCTCACGGGCCAATGCGCGGGTGAAACCGATCAACGCAGCCTTGGAACTCACGTAATCGAGGAGTCCGGCCATTCCCAACTCGACGGTCACGCTGGTGACCGTGATGATGTTGCCGCCCTTGCGGCGCAACATTCCCGGATAGCAGGCCTTCGCGCAGAGGAATGCTCCGCGAACGTTGACGGCCTGGGTGTAGTCCCACTGCTTGATCGAGATCTCATGCCACGGAACTCGCACGCCGTATGCCGCGTTGGTGACGAGGATGTCGACATCGCCGAACTCACGGCGTGCCGCCTCGACCATCTCGGCCACCTGCTCCTCGGAGGAGATGTCAGCCGGTACCTTCACCGCCGACCCGCCGTCGGCCCGAATGGCATCGACGACGCCGTCGGCAAGTTTGCTCATCTTGTCGTCGGGATACGTGTTCACCACGACGGATGCACCCTCGCTGGCGAACAGCTTCGCAACCGAGGCGCCGATGCCCCACGAGGCGCCGGTCACCAACGCGACTCGACCGGCGAGCTTCCCGCCGGCCGCACCCTCCGGTGGCGTCACCAGACGCTCCAACCACCGTCGACGATGAGGTTGGTCCCGTGCACGAACGATGATCCTTCCGAGGCGAGGAACACCGTGGCGGCCACGTAGTCCTCCGGCTGACTGTTGCGACCAACCGGTGTCTGGTCGGCAAGGTGCTTCCACAGTTCTGGCTCGCCGTCGGGTGTGTCCATCCAGGTGATCATCCCCGGGCTGAGCGTGTTGATCGTGACACCCGTCCGACCGATCTGGCAGGCGAGGTAGTTGGTCAACCCGATCAATCCGTGCTTGGCCGCGGTGTAGGCCCCTGCGCCGGCGTTCTTGCCCGTGTTGTTCGGATTCTGTCCGATCGATCCGTAGATCGACGAGATGTTGATGATGCGTCCCCACTTCTTGGCAGCCATCTTCGGAATGAAGAGGCGGCACAACCGCTCCGAGGCGATGACATTGATCTCGTAGGTGTCGCGCCACTCCTGCGTGGTTTGCTGACCCCATGGCTTGGAATGTGGGTCACCACCTGCGTTGTTCACGACGATGTCGACGTGTTCGGGCATCTTGTCGAGTTCCTCGTAGAGGGCATCCGAGGTCAGGTCACCGACGATGTAGCGGTGCGGCGCCCCGAGGCTGGCGAAGGTCTCGCGCAGCTTTGCCTCACTGCGCGCCACACCAATCACCGTTGCACCGTGGGCGGCAAGCCCGTGCACGAGACCGCGCCCCAGTCCGTAGCCGCCACCGGTAACCAGAGCAGTATGTCCGGTCAGATCGAACAGATTCTTCTTCGTGGCCATGAGTAGTCCTCCTACTATTTATTGACACGACAATCGTTGATTTTCTGCACCCCAACAACACCCGGGCTGCTCGTCTATCACCTCAAAAATGTTTCGGTGACATTTGTAACAACGGACAAAAATACTATACAGTTACGGCCAAGTCCTTTCAAAGGGGGGAACATGAAACCAATGCGAAAAGCCCGTACATCGGGGCGTCGTGGCATTGCTTTCGCACTCGTTGCAGCACTCGCTGTAGCAGCGTGCGGCGGCAACGATGACGCAAGCGAATCAGCCGACGATTCCACGACAGAGGAAACGACGGCTCCCGAAGCAACGGGAGAAACGAAGACCACACTGACGATCATCACGCCGCAGGAGCCGGCCAGCTGGAACTACTACGAAGTTGCAGCCAACGCCCTGCGAGTGCCGACCTTCAAGAACGTCCAGGAAACCGTCGTGGAGTTGAATCCGGACGGCACCATTACTCCAATGCTCGCCGAATCGTGGGAGATCAGTGCAGACGGCCTCGTCTACACCTTCGCGATTCGTCAGGGTGTGAAGTTCCATGATGGTTCCGACCTCGACTCGGCCGACGTGAAGTACTCGATGGAGATCAACGCCAAGTCGCCGAACAGCAAACTCAGCGCCGCCCACATCAACGTGGCGAGCGTCGAAGCGCCCGATGCCAACACCGTTGTCATCACGCTGAAGCAAGTGAGCTCGACGTTCCTCAAGGAACTCGGTATGTCGGCTGGTTACGTCGTTCCGGAGAACTTCCTCACCGACAGCGACCCCAACACCACGATGATCGGTACCGGTCCGTTCGTGTTCGGCGAGTACCTCCCCGACACGAGCCTGACCATGACCCGTTTCGCGGACTACTGGGGCGAGCTGCCCTTCTTCGAGACGCTGGACTGGCGCTTCATTGACGACGAGACGGCGTCACTCAACGGCATGCTGGCCGGCGAGTACGACCTGAACGTTGCGGTGCTCGCAGAGGGCCTTGAGCGAGTTGACTCGTTCGAGACCGACTCGAACTTCACGGTCATCCTCCAGGGTTCGACCGAGAACTCGTACATGTGGCTCAACGTCAACGACAAGCGATTCCAGGACATCCGCGTACGTCAGGCGTTCGCGCATGCGATCAACCGTGAGGAAGCCATTGCCGTGTACAACGGCGATGCCCGCCCCACCTGCTTGATGGTGATGCCGGACTCCGAGCCGTACAACAGCGACTACTGCCCGTACCCGTATGATCCGGCCAAGTCCAAGGCCCTCCTCGCGGAGGCAGGCTTCCCGAACGGTATTGAGGTCGACTACCCATTCGTGACGGTTGCCTCGCACCCGTTCACCATGGAAGTCCTCACCCAGCAGCTCGCTGCTGGCGGCATCACGGTGAAGAGCCGTGGTGAAGACCTCACCACCTGGTTGGACAAGACCTGGACCAAGGGCAACTACGGCATGAGCGAAATCCGCGACTCCGCCAGCATCCTGCAGTTCGGCTGCAAGGGTGGACGTGAGCCGTTGGGCAAGAGCTCGAGCCTGTGCATCCCGGAGTTCGAGGAGAAGTTGGCCAAGGCCGATGCCTACCTCAGCTACGACGAGCACCTCGCCGCAATGAGCGACCTTGCGAAGACCTTCGCCGACCTGGCGTGGGTGAACGCAATCGCTGCCGTGCAGGTTCCGATGATCACGAGGGCCGACCTGACGGGTATTCCCGCGGTCCGCGTGAACGACGGTGTCGACTTGCGCAAGGCACGTTGGGGTAACTAACTGAAACGTTTGGTGGTTCGGCAAGGTTGCCGAACCACCAAACACGGTTTACGACCGTCCGGCGGTTGCGTACCGTCGGACGGTCGTTTACTTTCTAGGAGTACACGGAGGGGTCCACATGCTGAAGCACATTCTTCGCTCTCTCTTTACGTTGATATTCACTGCCCTCGTGGGCTCGATCGCGGTGTTCGTCCTTCTCCGTCAGCTCGGCGGCGACATCGTCACGGTGTTCCTCGGTCGCGATGCCGCACCCATCGATGTCTCGTACATGCGCGAGGAACTCGGCCTGAACGAGCCGCTCGTCATGCAGTACCTCAACTGGCTCGGTGGCATCGTCACCGGTGACCTCGGCAAGTCGTACGGCATGGGCTACGACATCTTCGATGAAATGGTTCGCCGCCTCGGTCCGACCCTCATGCTCACGCTCGGCGGACTGATCGTCTCCGTTCCTCTCTCGCTCGTTCTCGGTACGTACTCCGCGATCAACTCCAAGAAGTTGCGCAGCGGATTCGTGGACGTGTTCACCCAGGTCGGCATCGCCATCCCGGCGTTCTGGGGTGGTTTGCTCTTCGTTCTCGTGTTCGCCGTTCGTCTCGGCTGGCTACCCACGGGCGGGTACGTCTCGTTCTTCGACGATCCCCTTCAAGCACTCCGCTCGGCGATCCTTCCCGTGTCTGCGCTCAGTCTCGGCGTCACTTCCGTGTTCACCCGCTACGTGCGCACCGCCATGCTCGACGTGATGAACGAGGATTTCATGCGTTCCGCCATGGCCCGTGGCCGCACCCGGCGCGGCGCGGCGCTGGTGCACGGCGTGCGCAACGCCTCGATTCCCCTCGTCACCGTCGCCGCGCTCCAGTTCGGGCAGCTCATCGCCGGTGCGGTGGTGATCGAGAACGTCTTCGTTCTCCCCGGAGTGGGTCGCCTGATCGTCACGGCCACCCTCGGTCGCGAAGTCGTGGTCGTTCAGTCGCTGGCCCTCGTGATCATGCTCATCATCCTCGTATTGAACTTCCTCGTAGACATCGCCTACGGGTTCCTCGATCCACGCATCCGAGACAAGGAGTCATCCGATGCCTGAAACAACCGAGATCATCGACGACGCACGCCCACCAAAGCTGAGCCTGTCGAAGCGACTGCGCAAGCTCCCGATCACGTTGTACCTGGGTGGCACACTCGTGTCGCTCTTCGTCCTGGTGGCGCTGGTCTCCTTCTTCTGGACCCCGTACCCGGCGAACAAACTCAACCTCACCAACCGCCTCGCCCCGCCGGGAACCCCTGGTTTCCTCTTCGGCACCGACCGTGCGGGTCGAGACGTGATCACCGAACTCATGCTCGGCGCGCGCAACTCGCTCTACGTGAGCGTGGTCTCCACCATCGTCGCCATGTTCCTCGGCTCGTTGATTGGCCTCTCCATTGCAGGCTCGCGCCGCACGCTGCAGGGACCGTTCACCCGCCTCGTCGATGCCGGCCTCGCCCTCCCCGGAATCCTCACGGCACTCGTGCTGGCGGCCAAGCTCGGACCTGGTAACACCACGGCAACCCTCGCCATCATCACCTGGCAGGTACCCGTCGCAGCACGTGTCACCATCGGACCTGCTCGCCAGATTCTCGCCCTCGACTACGTGGAAGCCGCCTACGGGTACGGCCGAACCAAGGCCTACGTCCTGCGCCGCCACGTGCTGCCGAACATCAGCCCACTCCTCATCGTGCTCGGCTCGGTGATGTTCGCGGCGGCAATCCTCATCGAGGCGGCCCTGGCATTCCTCAGCGTCGGTGTGCAACCCCCCACGTCGTCGTGGGGTCGCTTCCTCAACGAGACACAGTCACTGCTCGAGGCAGCGCCGTACCTCATGTTCTTCCCCGGCGTGGCAATCGTGATGACGGCGCTCGGGTTCAACCTGCTGGGCGACGGTCTGAGAACGGTGCTCGATCCACAGCAAGCACGGACGGGGCTGGCGTGATGTTGCACCTTCGAAACCTCCGTGTCACGATCGACGACTACGAAATCATCAACATCGACGACCTCGCCCTGCAGCCCGGCACGCGACTCGGTCTGGTTGGCGAGTCCGGTTCGGGCAAGACGATGACCGCCAAGGCCATCGCCGGGCTGTTGCCGAACGAGGCCAAGGTGTCGGGCGACGTCAACTTCGATGGCCGGAACCTCCTCGAGCTGAGTGACCGGGAGCTCGCCAAGGTACGCGGTAAGAGAATCGGCTTCGTGTTCCAGGACCCTGCCCGTTCACTCAACCCGATGATGCGCATCGGCAAACAGGTGTCGGAGGCAATTCGCATCCACACCGACCTGAAGGGCAGGGCGGTAACCGACAAGGTGATCGACCTCCTGCGACAGGTGCAGCTGCCCGAGCCCGAAACACTGCTCCGTCGCTATCCCCACCAGTTGTCCGGCGGCCAACAGCAACGCGTCATGATCGCCGCAGCGATTGCCGCCGACCCCGACCTCCTGATCGCCGACGAGCCGACGACCGCGCTCGACGTGACGGTGCAGGAAGAAATCCTCCGCCTCCTCATCTCCCTGAGCGAGCAGCGCAAGATGAGCCTCCTCTTCGTCAGCCACGATCTCGGCGTCGTCCGATTCGTGTGCAACCAAGTGGCGGTCATCTACGGGGGAAACATCGTCGAGGCCGGGGACATCGACAGCATCATCAACCGGCCACAGCACCGCTACACCGCCGCACTCCTCGCCGCCAACCCGGGAATGCCCAAGGACGACAACTTCTCGGCCTTCATCGGACGGCGTCTGCAGACCATCACGGGATCGGTACCCGCGGTCGGCAGGTTCCCGAGTGGTTGTCGCTTCCGTAACCGCTGCCAACACGCATCCGAGAAGTGCGTCACCACCCCGCCGATCACGTCCGACTCACCCAATCACCGTCACCTCTGCTGGCATCCCACACAAGGAGGTCCGTCATGACGTCGTCCAGCACGCCGCTCGTATCGGTCGAGCAGATGTCCTTCCACTACCCACGGGCGAAAATCACCTCGGGCGGTAGCGGCTGGACGTTGCAGGACATCTCGTTGAACATCGACCTGAAGGCGACCGTCGGAATCGTCGGTGAGTCCGGATCCGGGAAGTCCACCCTCATTCGAGTGATGTGCGGCCTCCTGCACCACCAACAGGGAACGGTGCGATTCAACGGCAAGGACATCAACGAATACCAGGGTGATGGAGCCAACGAACTGCGCCGACAGAACCAGATCGTGTTCCAGAATCCGCGCCGATCGCTCGATCCACGGATGACCATCCGTCGATCGCTCACCGAACCAATCCGTGCCCTCCAGGACCGCACGCCCGACGACCAGGAGCTCGTCGCCTCCATCAAGCGCGTCGGCCTCGGTCCGGAGGTGTTGTCGCGGTTCCCCCACCAGTTGTCGGGTGGTCAGCTCCAGCGCGTCGGAATCGCGCGGTCGCTCTCGGTGAGTCCGACCATCCTCTACGCCGACGAGCCGGTCAGTGCACTCGACGTGTCGGTGCAGGCCCAGGTGCTCAACCTGCTGATGGATCTGCGTGACCAGATGGGACTCACGTTGGTCATGGTGTCGCACGACCTCGGCGTCGTAAGCCGTATGTGCGAACAGATCATCGTGATGCGCCACGGACACATCGTCGAGGCGGGTCGCACGTCGGACGTGCTGTCGAAGCCGTCTTCGGACTACACCGCAACCCTGCTCAAGGCAGCCCGCGCGGCAAGCCTTGAGCGCTCCTAATCCGACGCACACAGCCACGTGCTGCGTCGAGCCAACTACCCGATCTGCTCAGCGACCGGAACGAACACTGACTGCATGGCAGGCCACGCTGTGGGTCGCCGAAATCTGAGTCAACTCCGGAACGGTTTCGGCGCAGACTTCGGTGGCTGCCGGACACCGGCTTCGAAACACGCAGCCTCGCTGAACGTCAATGGGACTCGGAATCTCCCCTGACATACGGAAGTCACCGTGTCTCTCGGATGACGTGATCTTCCGGCTGGGGATGGAGCGCAACAGCGCCTGCGTATACGGGTGCGCAGCGCGCTCAACCATCTCCGACTGTGCACCGACCTCCATGATCGACCCGAGATACAGAACCGCCACTCGGTCCGCCACGTGCGTGGCAAGAGGTAGGTCGTGGGTTACGAAGATGCTCGCCAATCGGGCGCTCTGCTTCAGTTCTTGAAGGATCTGCACGACCTGAGACTGGTTCGCCACGTCGAGTGCACTCGTCGGTTCGTCCAACAGGAGTACCTGCGGCGAGCCGATCAAGGCCCTCGCGATGGCTACACGCTGTTTCTGGCCGCCGCTCAACTGGAAGGGATATCGATCGAGGAAATCATGATCGAGCTTCAGCATGTCGAGTAACTGCTCAACCGTCGTGCCGTTCTCCCGCGCCTTACCCGACGACTTCAGGGGGTCCGAGATGATGCGTCGAACGGTAAGCCGCTGATTGAGACTGGCATTCGGATTCTGAAAGACCATCGCGATTCCCGCATCGATGGCACGCGTACGAGATGGATCGTAGGGACTTCCGTCGACCAGAATCTCTCCGCCGGCAACGGGGGTGAGCCCGGAGATAGCGCGAAGAATCGTGCTCTTCCCCGACCCGGACTCACCAACAAGGGCCAACGTCTCGGAAGCGGAAACGTCAAACGACACTCCGCGAACCGCCCTCAACGTTCCGAACTTGAAGGTCCCCTGAGCTATGCGGTACTCGACCGATAGTTCTCGCAGTGAGATGCGAGGAGCGTTGCTGTCAATCATGGCTCGACCAGTACTCCCTGTCCTCGAAGAAACCGATTCTCTCGAGCCGCGGAATCGACCGGATCAACTCGCTCGTGTACGGGTGGGACGGCGACCCGACAACCGAGTCGGCTGATCCGGCTTCGATGGCGATGCCATCCTTCATGACCACGATGTGGTTCGCGATATCGGCAACGAGATCGATGTCATGACTGATGAAGATGATCGATAGTTCGAACTCGTCCTTCAGACGCTTGAGCAACCGAATGATCTGAGCCTGAAGTGTCACGTCGAGTGCCGTGGTCGGCTCGTCCGCTATGAGAACACTCGGCTTCCCCATGAGCGCCGCAGCAATCACCACCCGCTGCTTCATTCCACCGCTCAGCTCGTGCGGATACTGTCGCAGCCGCCGATCAACATCCGGAATCTCCACCGCTTCGAGTAGATCACGCGCAGTCGATCTGGCAACCGACGGATCAACCCCGCGGTGTCGTTGCGGCTGTACGAGTAGTTGCTCGATCGTCAAGAGCGGATTGAGAGCAGCTTGTGCATCCTGAAAGACGTACCCGATGCGCGAGCCTCTCAACGTCTCCCAAACCGAATTCTCGGTGCTTCCCAGGTCGACAGTCGTATCACCCAGTCGCATGGTGCCGCTCACCTCACACTGACGGGGATCAAGCAGGCCCGCCACCGCCATGCCGAGCGTTGACTTACCGGATCCCGATTGTCCTACGACCCCGACGATCTCCTTCGGACGAACTTCCAGGTTCGCATCGAGCACCGCCGGGGCTGCACTGCCGCCCCTGTAGCGAACCGTCACGTGATGCACCTCGAGTGCAGGTTGCGGGCTGTTTCCCGGAGCGTCGCTCATCGATCAGGCCCTGACGGGATTCCGTTTGAGATCGAGCTTGTCGACCAACGCATCACCGATTTGGTTCACGGAGATTACGAGTAGCACGAGTACCACTGCCGGGAAGAAGATCAAGCGGGGTTCAGTGGAAAGGAATCCTTGGTTCTCGGTGAGCAGGATGCCGAGACTTGGAAGAGGTGGTCGCACACCCAACCCGAGGTACGAGAGTGTGGCTTCAGCAATCATCGCAAAGGCGGCGATACTCGATGCCAAGACGAGAATGCTGCCCCGAACGTTCGGAAGGACGTGCACGAAACACTGTCGGAATCTCGGCGAGCCGTACATCTGGGCCGAGAGCAGGTAGTCCTTGTTGGCTTCCACGAGTGCGACGTTGCGAACATACCGAACCACGATCGGGATGTAGATGATCACCAGAACGATCATGGCGGTCTGAATTCCTGAACCAAGGATCGTGATCAATACGAGGGCGAGCAGAATCTGGGGAAACGCAAAGAGCACCTCGAGTGTTCGACCGATCGACATGTCGAGCCAACCACCGCGAATCGCACTGTAGACACCGATCGGCGCACCGATTGCGATTGACAGTAGGGCCACGAGGACACCGACTCCGAGTGAGATGAGGACGCCCAGCGCTACGCGAGTGAGATAGTCGCGGCCATAACTGTCGACACCGAGGAGATGGGACGAACTTGGGGCTGCGAGTCTCTCGCCGGCACCAATATCGTCGTAGGAGTAGGAGCCCATCATGAGCACGAGTGCCGAAGCGACGAAAAGCAGCGCGAGAACGACGAAGCCAATTCGAATTCTCTGACTGGGAGAGAAGCGTGGAGTACTCACCGTGAAGTTCCGGTCTACTTTCTCAGTCGCGGATCAACGAAGTAGAGGCACAGGTCAACCAAGAGATTGATCACCGTAAAGCCCACGGCGAACAGCAGCACTGCGGCTTGAACCATCGGGTAATCCCGTCCGGAGATTGCGTCCACCGTGAGCTGTCCGACTCCGGGGTAGCCGAAGATCTCCTCTACCACCACGGATCCCCCGAAGAGGTAGCCGATTTCGAGACCCACGGTGGTCAGCGTGGGTAGTGCCGCATTCCGGTAGATGTGCAACCGGTACACCTTCCGCTCGGGAATCCCCCACGACTTTGCAGCCACGACATAGTCGGCCGAAGTGGCCTCGACGATGCTCGTCCGGAGAACCCGAGCAGTAAATGCCGACAACGCCAGACCGAGCGTGGTGCACGGGAGAATCATGGCGGTCAGCCAACGGCGGAAATCCGAAGATGGATCAACCCAGCCACCTGCTGGGAGCCACTTGAGTGTCACGGCGAAGACGTATACCAAGAGCAGTCCGGTGATGAACTGCGGGACCGAGATGAGGAGACCGTTCAGCCCCATGAGCAACGACCCGGACTTCTGATCTCGGCGTCGGGCTGACACGGTGCCCAACGGCACGGCAATTGCCAACCCGACGAAGAGACCACCAATCATCAGATGAAGCGTCCTCAGGAAACGTTCGAGAATCTGTTCGTTGATCTTCGCGCCGTTGATCAGTGAATAGCCAAAGTCTCCCGTGATCGCGGCACGGATCCAGTTGAGGTATTGAACGAAGAAGTTACCGTCCAACCCCAAACGTCTACGCATCAGTGTCGCGACCTCGGGATCGAACGCCCGACCCAGCAACGCCGTTGCCGGATCGCCCGGGATCAGCCGAACCATCGCAAAGATCAGGAACGAACTCACCAACAGTGTTGCCAGGCTTCCCAATACTCGGGAAGCCAGGTAACGCAAGGTCATTGTGTTACCGACCTATTTATCGTGGTCGTTATGCGAGTTTTGCTTCCGGCCAGATGATGTACTGGATGAAGCCACCCATGAACTCCTGGTAGTTGGTGTCCTTGTATGCCGCGGGCAATACCTCGGCAACGAGCGGGATGAATCCGGTGTCTTCCAACATCGAGATGAGTTGGACTTCCTTGTAGATCTCAAACCGCTTGTCGTCGTCGACTTCACGCAGACCCTGATCGAGCAGCTCGTCGACTTTCGCATTGCTGTAAAAGCCGCAGTTCCTCGCTCCGGTTGATCGGATGTAGTACTCGTGCAGTTCCGACACGTCCGGTGACAGTGCATCACCAAGCACCACCATGTTGAACTCCTTGCGATTGAACATCCGATCGATTACTGCTGCGGTCTCCTCGATCTCAACGGTGATGTCGATACCAATCTCGGCAAGGTTGTCCTTCATGATCGTGGAGAGACCGATGAAGTAGTCCACGTTCGGCGTGTAGATCTTCTCCGCAAATCCCGAAGCCAAGCCTGCTTCAGCCATGAGAGCCTTTGCCTGCTCGATGTCACGCTCGTACTCGAGTTCCTTCACATAGAAGGAGCTCTCGGGCTTCAACATCGAGAAGAACGGCCTGCTGACCGCGTTGAACGGCCCATCGACCATGGCCTGACGATCGAGGGCGAGTCGGATCGCCTTACGCACCTTCGGATCCGCGGTCGGACCCGACTTGCAGTTGTTGATCAGGTAACAGACACCCGGCTCAAGCGGCAAGTAGCTCAATTCTCCGGCATCTGCTCGCGCGGTGAGGTCCTTGGCTTGTGACAGCGAAGTTGGGTAGACCCAGTTCTTTCCACCCGCCAGGAACGCCTGCGTGCCCGCATTGGAGTCATTGAAGTGCTCCATCCTGATGGTGTCGAGGCTGATTCGATCAGCCTCGCGGTAGTCGGGATCCTTCGTGTACTCGACGTACGAGCCCTGCACCCACTCCTTGAACTTGTATGGTCCGCAACCACTGGGGTTCAGTGCCTGATCGGCCATCGTCGCGACCGCAACGATGGGAAGTCGTGTTACGGCGAAACGGAACGTGACATCCGCCTTCGGCAGGTTGAGCTGGAGCGTCAGCTCGTCGACGGCGACTGCTTCCACTCCCTCGAATCGTGCGTTGAGCCACGCACCATTGTTCTTGTCCTGAATCCAAGCAACGAGATCGACGACCGCCTGCGCGTTGACGGGCTCACCGTTCTGGAAGTTGACGCCGGAGCGAATCTTGTACACGATCGTCTGCGGATCCGGCTGATCTACGCTCTCCGCAAGTGACGGGTAGAGATCGCCGTTGATCGCGACGAACTCAAGCCAGTCGTGGCATGGGCTAGCGGCGTTTAGGGCGGCTCCCTGCGCATTGGTGATGGGGTCAAGCGATGAGGGGATCTGCTGGGTCATCACGCCGACCAACGTTCCACCTGAAGTACCGCCGTCTGAGCCGCCGGAGCAGGCGGCTAGGATTCCGCCGAGGGTAATGACGCCACCCATGGCGGCGATCAGTTCACGACGGGACAAGCTCTGGCCCCATGAACCGACATAGTGCAATTGCTGGCCCTTGCCATTTTCCTTGCTCATGTTTTCCTTGCTCATAGCTGTCTCACTCTCTGAGGTGGTGGTTGTTATAAACCTTGCTCCAAGGAATATAGGCATACCGACCGAGGCATGTCAAACGTCACATCTCGGGTGAGGGTCCTTAGACCGGGTACTACCCCAGCTGGGGCCAGCTCTTGCGGGTGTTCGACCAACTATATATACTTTTCTCATGAGCAGTCGCTCGTCGCTCACACCGGAGCAATTGGACCATTTCCAACGCGAGGGCTACGTCGTCATCCGACGGGCTTTCGATCCCGATCGTTGGCTGACGCCGCTCTTGCGCGAGTACGAAGAGGTGCTCGATCGCCTGGCGCGCAAGCTCTTCGCCGAAGGTCGCATCACCAGCCTCTACGACCACCTCCCGTTCGGCGAGCGTTTCGTCGAGGTGTGCGCGGAGTCCAACGACACCAACCATCAGTACTTCGACTTCTCCCTCCCGCAGGGCAACATCAAGCACGACACCCCGATGTGGCACGGTCCCGCCGTGTTCGACATGCTGCGTTGTCCGGAACTTCTGAACCTCGTCGAGGGATTCATCGGGCCGGAGATCTACTCCAACCCGGTGCAACACGTACGAATCAAGATGCCCGAATCCCGCGAGCCGCGCGACCCGGCCACCGGTGCGCTCAAGATGGGCGCCACCAACTGGCACCAGGACAACGGCGTCGTCACGCCCGACGCCGACGAGACCAAGATGCTCACCGTGTGGTTCCCCCTTCGCTACGCCGGGCTCGAGCACGGTTGTTTGCAGGTCGTGCCACGAACCCACGAGCGTGGTCTCATGGCACACTGTCCCGCCGGCCCGGGCGGCCTGCAGGTGCCGGAGAAGGTTGCGCCGCGCGACGGTGCGGTGGCCCTACCGATGCACCCCGGCGATCTGCTGTTCATCGACAAGATGACGCTCCACAATTCACTGCCCAACACCAGCAAGGAAATTCGCATCAGCTTCGACCTGCGCTACAACCCGATCGGTCAGCCCACCGGTCGTGGTGCGTTCCCCGGCTTCGTGGCCCGCAGCACGCAGGCTCCGCACACCGAGCTGCACGATGCCGACCAATGGGCACGCCTCTGGGTGAACGCCCGACACGAACTGGCGGATGCACCGGTGTTGAAGCCGTTCAACCGCTGGAGTGCCGACGCACCCGTCTGTGCCTGACGACTTGGTCAGTGCGTAACGCCTACGACGCGGGACCACCGAACGGGGTGTAGCCCCTGCCTGCCACACCGGGTCGGCACGCAAACAGCGAGCCGGCCAGCGGGTTCGCGCGACGACGCTCGTCATCGAGGTCTACCGTCGCCGAGGTGATGTAGAGCGTCCGCAGGTCGTCGCCGCCGAACGCGCAGCTCGTTATCCAGCCACCGGGAACGTCGATTCGAGAGTCGATCTCGCCGTTCGACGTCAGACGCACAACGCCGCCACCGTCCCAGAGCGCCACCCAGATTCCGCCTTCGGCGTCCACCGAGACACCGTCGGGCAGTACGTCGAACGTGGCGATGGTGCGCTCGGAGACGGGAAGTCCGTCGGCATCGAGGAGCAGTTCATCCACCGTGCGATGCAACGAATCGACGTGGTAGCACTTCGAGCCATCCGGGCTCCAGTCGATGCCGTTGGAGAGTGCCCGACCCGATCGAACACGGCGCACATCACCCGACTCGTCGACGCAGAAGACGCCTGCTTGATGGGCGCCACTGCGATCGACGGTGCCGATCCACAGGCGCCCCTGCGGATCGCAGCGCCCGTCATTGGCCCTCCCGTCGCCGGCTGCCGGCAACTCGGCGAGGGCCGAACCGATGGCTCCGGACTCGAGCAACGAACCGACCCGAAGACCCGACACGGCAAGCAGTCCACCGCCGCGCGACGGCACCACCACGCTCGTGGGCTCCGCAAGACCCCGTTGTTCGTGGCGTCCGTCCGCATGCAGCCGGTGCAGGAGCCGGCCATCGATGTCGAGCCACAACAGCGTCGACGTGGCGGCATCCCAGGTGACCCCTTCGCCCAGCAGGCTCCGGCACTCGACCACCAGTTCGACCGACATGTCAACGCCCATGCTTACCGCGGCGGGTCGACCCTGGTTGATCGTCGTTCATCTGTGGTAGAAAGATTATAAACTCGTCACAACAAGGGAGACTCCAACATGTTGATTACCGCACCCGTGCTCATGAAGCCGAAGGAAAAGATGCAGATGCTCGAGCTCGAGCTCGACGAGCCCCGTTTCGGAGAGGTTCGCGTGAAGATGGTCGCCAGCGGCGTCTGCCATAGCTGCCTCCACGCCTACGACGGTTCGCACACCGGCATTCCGATGCCGATCGTGCTCGGTGACGAGGGTTCGGGCATCGTCGACGCCGTCGGTGCAGGCGTATCCCACCTGCAGAAGGGCGACCACGTCGTCATCTCGTGGGCCCCGTCGTGCAACAGCTGCAAGTACTGCAACCTCGGCTTTCCCGCACTTTGTCTCAACACTCCGGCGATCGGCAAGACCACCGGTGACGTGACGCTCTTCCACCACAACGGCAAGGACGTCTACCACTACGGTCCGGCGACCTACGGCTCCTACATCGTGGTGCCCGAATCCGCCGCCGTGAAGATCCGCAAGGACTTCCCACTCGAGGCTGCGGCACTCATCGGCTGCTCGGTCGCAACGGGTTTCGGCTCGGCGGTCAACAGTGCCGGGCTTCGCGCCGGTCAGAGCGTTGCCGTCTTCGGCTGCGGTGGAGTCGGACTCAACGCCATCCAGGGTGCGGTCGCCACGGGTGCATATCCGATCATCGGTGTCGACGTTCTCGATGCCAAGCTCGAGATGGCGCGCCAGTTCGGCGCAACCCACACCATCAACCTGGCCAAGCAGGACCTCGAGGCAGAAGTCAAGAAGCTCACCGGCAACGGTGTCGACGCCTCGATCATCGCCGTGGGCAGCAGCAAGGCCATGGAACAAGGCCTGGTAATCCTCGCCAAGCAGGGCATCGAAGTGGTGCTCGGTTTGCCCGGTCAGGGCGAGAAGTTCCCGGTTGATCCGTGGTTGCTGATGGGTGGTGAGCGCAAGATCGTCGGATCGCGCTACGGAACCAGCAACCCGTTGGTCGAGTTCCCCAAGTTGGTGGAACTCGCCATGGCGGGACGAATCAAGATCGAGGAGCTCGTGACCAAGCGTTACGACCTCGACGAGGCTGACGAGGCCTTCCGCTCGTTGGCTGCCGGTGAGCAGGCTCGCGGCCTGATCGTCTTCTAACCGACAACCCGTCACCAAGGAAGGATCGACATGAAGCTGGCATCAGTGCTGACCCCGCTGTCGGACGAGAACCTCACGCTGGCGGCACAATGCGGTGTCGACCAGATCGTCGTTCGCTATCCGGGCCCCGATCTCACCGAGTTCAATCGGATGCAACAGCGCATCCGATCCTTCGGTATGGAAATCGGGGTCGTCGAGGGATACCTGCCGATCGACCGAATCAAGCTCGGAACCGACGACGGCACCGACTTGGCCGCGATGAAGGCACTGATCCGCCACCTCTCGGATCTCGACATCCGCTTGGTCTGCTACAACTTCATGGCCGGAACCGACTGGATCAGAACCTCGGTCGACACGCTGGAGCGCGGTGGTTCGAAGGTGACCGCATTCCGGCTCGCCGATCTCGAAAACGCCAGGATTCCGGGGCGTCCCGCATTCCGCGCCGAGCTCGAACCCGGTGCCAAACGGCCGCAGCTGTGGAAGAACCTGCAGAACTTCCTCGAGGAGATCATCCCGGTTGCCGAGGATGCGGGTGTCGTCATGGCGATGCATCCCGATGATCCCCCGTTGCCCCATCTGCTCGGCAACGACCGGATCATGCACGACGTCGCCGGTTTCGAGCACCTCGTCGAGATCGTCAAGTCACCATCGAACAAGATCGCGTTCTGCCAGGGCTCGTTCGCGGAGATGGGCATCGACATCCCGGCCACGATCCGCCGACTGGGTTCGAACATTGCGTACGTGCACTACCGGGATGTCGTCGGAACCGCCGACGACTTCCGCGAGAGTTGGCAGGACAACGGACAGACCGACATGGCAGAGGCGATGCGGGCCTACCGCGAGGTCGGATTCTCCGGACCGATGCGACCCGACCACGTTCCGCAGATGCTCGGCGAGGACGACGGCGAAATCGGGTACACGATGCTCGGCCGACTCTTTGCCTTCGGTTACATCCGTGGCATGATGCACGCCACCGAGAACCACTGCTGTTAGTCGGTCATTGCGGTCGTCGTACCGCGATCACGTCGATCTCGAACTTCAGGGCAACCGACAAACAACTGGTGATCGTCGTGCGCGCCGGGAGCGGAGCCGAGAAGTACTCCCGGTAGAGAGCGTTGTACTGCGGAAGGTGGGCGGGGTCGTGCACGTAGCTCGTGACTCGAACGACGTCGCCGAGGTCGAGTCCGACGGCGGCGAGGATCCGCTGCACGTTCGACATCGACCGCCTCATCTCCTGCTCGAAGTCGCCGCTGACGATCGCACCCTGTTCGTCCACCGAGGCCTGACCCGATACGAAGACGAAGCCGTTCGCTTCGACGGCCGCGGAGAACGGAAGATGGCTCGAGATCGGCGTGGCCAGTGGCGACCAGCCCCGGGCGATGTTCTTGTCGTTTGAGGTGCCGTCGGGCATCGTGGGGGTCCGTTTCAGTCGTTGAATTGCAGTGGTTGGGTAACATCAAAGATTATAAACATCGTGAAGCACGAGCTCGGCGCCGGTGGGCGTACTGGTGGATTGAGTCATGCATGACGTGCTGATTACCAACGTCACCATCGTCGACGGCACCGGTGCCGCACCGACACGGGGTCACGTCGCGATGAAGGACGGGATCATCACCGTGGTGGGCACCGACCCGGCACCGGGATCACCGGACGTGCGTGCACACAACACCGTCGATGCCGCAGGGAAGGTGCTGTGCCCGGGTTTCATCGACATCCACACGCACTCCGATCTCACCCTCATCGAGGACGGCCGGGGGGAGAGCAAGCTGCGTCAGGGTGTCACCACCGAGGTGGTCGGCAACTGCTCGTTCTCGGCCTTCCCCATCGAGCCGCGTCACCTCGACTTGCATGCCGACCATCTCGCACGTGCCACGGCACCGATTCGACCCTGGTGGACCGACCTTGCCGGCTATTCCGCCGCTTTGCACGACGAAGGAATCGCCGTCAACGTCGCCACATTGGCGGGCCACGGCACGCTCCGCGTTGCCGCGATGGGCGTCGAACAGCGCCAGGCCACGAAGAACGAGCTCGCCCGGATGGTGTCGGATCTCCGTACGGCGCTGGAACAAGGTGCGTTCGGAATGAGCACCGGACTCACCCACGTTCCGAGCGCCTACGGCGACTTCGACGAGGTGGTCGCGCTCGCCGAAGTCCTGGCCGAGCACGGCGCCCTCTACGCGACGCACAGCCGCGCGGCCGAACCCGACGAACGTGCCGCAGTGGCCGAATCGATCGAGCTCGGTCGCCGAACCGGCGTGACCGTCGAGTTCAGCCACCTTGCCATCAACAGACCCGAACGTTGGGGCACGGGCGCGGAACTGCTGCAGATGTTCGACGACGCGCGACAGGAGGGTGTCGACATCTTCTTCGACGTCTACCCCTACGACGCGTCGTCGTCGTCGCTCACGCAGTACCTCCCGCCGTGGCTGCAAGCCGGTGGCACCGAAGCCATGCGGGCCCGTCTCGCCGACGACGCCCAACGAACGAAGGCGCTCTCCGACATGACCGAGGGATGGTTCAACGGAATCCCCTGGTTGTGGGATCGGTTCCACATCTCGAGCACCCCGGATGGTCGATACGTCGGCGAGACGCTCGAATCGGCGGCCCGCTCGCTGCACATCGCACCCGACGAGCTCACGCTGCGGCTCTGCGAGGAGTACGGCAACGAGATCCAGGTGGTGCTCTTCTACCGAACCGAAGAGGACGTCTCGGCCTTCCTCCGGCACCCGCTTGCCGTCGTCGGCTCCGACGGCAATGCGATCTCGCTCCATCAGCCGTGCGCCCGCCCCCATCCGCGCAACTTCGGCACGTTTCCGCGGGTGCTGGGTCGTTACGTGCGGGAGCGGGGCGTGCTCGAACTCGCGGATGCCGTGCGAAAGATGACCC
>JBIJCI010000057.1:0-8753 GCA_044344715.1 Ilumatobacteraceae bacterium
ACAGAGAGCCGACCAGTGTGCTGGAGCGGGATCCGGCAATGCTCGGCACGCGGTGGTGGCGCGACGGCACCCTGAACTTCACCGAACAGGTGCTCCGAATGGCGGAAGGTCACGAATCTGAGGTGGTAATCGTCGGCTACTCCGACTCGCGAGAACGTATCGAATTGACGTGGACGCAATTGTTGAACCTGATATCCCACTATCAGTCGGTCCTGGAGTCCGAGGGGCTGCAAACGGGGGACAGGGTCGCGGCGTTCCTGCCGAACGTTCCCGAGACCATCGCGATCTTCCTCGCCTGTGCCGCCCGCGGTATCGCATTCTCCTCGTGTCCACCGGAGTTCGGCGAGGATGCGGTAATCAGCCGACTCGGCCAGATCGAACCTGCCCTGCTGTTCTACGTCGATCGTTACCGGTACGCACGGAGGGAACACGACAAGACGTCGGTCGTGTCGCGGATTCTGTCGGCACTTCCCTCGGTTCGGGCGACGCGGCGCGTCGAACTTCTCTCGGTCGACGAATTGCGGCGGAACATGGACGAGGGGGGCACGGTGAGGATCACTCCCGTGCCGTCCGACCATCCCCTCTACGTTCTCTACTCGTCGGGCACGACCGGACTTCCCAAGCCGATCATCCACGGTCATGCGGGCATCCTCCACGAGCACCTGAAGATCATGTCGTTGCATCATGACCTCCGGCACGGCGAGCGATTCATGTGGTACTCCACCACCGGCTGGGTGATGTGGAACTACCTCGTCTCGGCCCTGCTCGTCGGTACGACGATCGTCTGTTACGACGGTGATCCGGCGCACCCCGACCTCTCACGGTTGTGGTCGGTGGCCAGCGACGAACGGCTCACCATGATCGGGCTCGGCGCAAACTTCATCAACAATTGCCTGAAATCCGGCCTCGAGCCCCGCAGTCGCTTCGCCCTCGGTTCGTTGCGCATCGTGGGGTCGACGGGATCACCCCTGGCCGCCGACGGGTACCGATGGGTGAAGGAACACGTCAGTGAACGGGCGGCGGTCCACAGCATCTGTGGTGGCACCGACGTGGGGAGCGCATTCCTCGGGATGTCCCCACTGCTGCCGATTCGGGCCGGGGAGATGTCGTGCGCGCTCCTCGGTGCCGACGTGAGGTCGTTGCGGAGTGACGGCACCGAGTGCGATGCCGGCGAGACCGGCGAGCTCGTGATCGCCACCCCGATGCCCTCGATGCCGGTCGGTTTCTGGAACGACCCGGACTCGAGACGGTTGCGAGCGTCGTACTTCGAGGACTTCCCCGGTAAGTGGCGACACGGGGACTGGATCACGTTCTTCGACGACGGCATGGCGGTGGTGACCGGTCGCTCGGATGCGACGCTGAACCGTGGTGGCGTACGCATCGGTACGGCCGAGTTCTACAACGTCATCGAGTCGATCCCGTTCGTAGTGGACAGCTTGGTCGTGCACTTCGCTGCACCCGGCGAGGACCTCGGGAAACTGCTGCTGTTCGTGCAGACGAACGGCGACGAACTCAGCCAGGACCAACGCACGACCCTGGTGAACGAGTTGCGGACGCGACTGTCGCCCCGTCACTTACCCGACGACATCTACGTGGTCCCGATGATTCCCCGTACGCTCTCGGGCAAGAAGCTCGAGATCCCCGTGAAGAAGATCCTCCTCGGTGCGAATCCCGTGGACGTGTGCTCGCTCGACTCGCTGCAGAACGCCGGTGCCCTCGACGAGTTCGTGCGTCTGCGCGACGTCCTCCCCCGCGACTAGTCGGTCACCCAGTTTCCGTGGAATCCGTTGGGCACGCGCACCGGTAGGTGCACGACCGCAACGGGGTCGTCGGTGATTCCCTGCGCGTCGAAGATCGCGAGATCGGAGGTGTCGCTCTGCGTGTCGTGACGCAGCGCCATCACCCACCCGTCGTCCTCTTCCTTCGCCCCCGGACGGGGCACGAACACCGGCTCGCCGTAGCCGTAGCGCGGCTGGTCGGTGCGGTACTGCACCGAGCCGCTGTCGACGTCGGTCTTCATCAGCGTGTCCTGCGCGAATCCTGTGCCGACACCCGCCGAGTAGCCGAAGCGGTAACGGCGTCCCATCAGCCCCTCGTTGACGCGCGGGAATTCCTGGGGTCGCTCGTTCACCACGCTGCTGCGCGCCGTACGCGTCGTGGCGTTGAGGCGCCAGCGCACGAGCACGGGGTCGCCCTCGTTGGGTCCGCGACGGTCACGGTCGAATACCCGCGGGTGTCGCACGGCATCGAGCACCACCTCGTCACCGTCGTCGTAGGCGTTCATCGGATGGAAGATGTAGCACGGGTCGACGGAGATCCATCGCACGTCGGCCGCCCCGCCCTCGCGCGGTAGGAGACCGATCCGCGCCTCGTACTCGGCGTCCCAGAAGTAGGGGAACCGGGTGCCCTTCATTGCCGCGTCGAGGTTGAAGACGCACGGGAGGTCGAAGATCAGCACGTACTTCTCCGTGATCGCCAGGTCGTGCAGCATCGGTCCACCCGGCAACGGAATATCGATGTGACGGCGCACCTTGCCCGTGGTGTCGACCACGAGGTACTGCACCTGGTTGCCCCATCCCCAGTAGTACGCCATCACGTGAAGTTCCCCGGTCTTCGGGTCGCGCTTGGGGTGTGCAGAGAACGAGTGCGGCAGCGTTCCACCGAAACTCGACACCTGCAGCGTGTCGAGCTCGTAGGAGAGTTCGACCGGCGGCGAGCCACCCTCGACGATTGCGAAGGTGCGTCCGGCGTGCCCGATGATGCTGGTGTTCGCCGAGAACGACGGATGTCCGTCCGGCCACTCCGAGGGCGGTGGGGTTCCGCCGAGCACGGCGCACACGTCCTGTGTGCGTACCCACCGGTTGCGGTACCACTTCGCGTGTCCGTCATCGAGGCGGATGCCGTGCACCATGCCGTGCCCGAGGAACCAGTGGTAACTCTGCTCGTCGACTGCACCGGCCGGGTTCGGGCCGTTGCGCATGTAGCGGCCGGAGAGTTCGGTGGGGATCCGTCCCGTCACGCGCAGGTCGGTGACCGTCACCTCCGTGTTGACGGGCGCCAGGTTGTTGGCGAGGTAGGGGTTGGACGAGGGTCGCTCAATGGTGCTCATGGTTGCCTCCGGGCCTGAAAGTGAGCGTACTTGACGATGTCAAGTAGCGAATCCGCGGTAGCCGTTCTGCGCCACATCAGCACAGTGCTGGGCGTAGGCCGGGAAGCCGGGCAGGGGCATGAACACCCGCGGTTTCCCCGGCACGTTGGCGCCGAGGTACCACGAGCTGCACGAGGTGTAGAGGGTCATCCCGGCGACCGCATTCACGTGCTCCACCCAACGGGCCTGCGCGTCGGCGTGCGCCTCGATCGTCGGTTTGCCGTTCGCCCGCATCCAGTCGATGCAGTCGGTGATCCATTCCACGTGGTGCTGGATCGACACAATCATGTTGGTCAGCACGGACGGACTCCCCGGACCGGTAACCGTGAAGAGGTTCGGGAAGCCGTGCACCGATAGGCCGAGGTAGTTGACCGGCCCCGCCGACCACGCCTCGCTCAGCGGGACACCGTCGCGCCCGACGATGTCGATCTTCTGGATGGCACCGGTCATCGCGTCGAATCCGGTGGCGAACACGACCGAGTCGCACACCAGCTCCTCACCACCCAGCACGATGCCACGTTCGGTGAAGCGATCGATCGGCCGTTCACGAAGGTCGACGAGCGATACGTTCGGCCGGTTGAACGTGTCGTAGTAGTCGGTGTCGACGCACAGGCGCTTGCAGCCGATCACCGAGCCGGGCACGAGTTTGCGCGCCGACACGGGGTCGCGGACGATCGAGCGGATCTTGTCGCGCACGAAATCGGCGATCAACCGGTTCGATTCGGGATTCGTGAGTGCATCGTTGAATGCACCGAGGAACAGCAAACCGCCCTTGCGCCAGCGTTCCTCGAGTGCCGCTCGTCGCTCGTCGTCGCCCACGTCGCGGGCACCGTGCGGTCCGGTCGGCGTGTCGCCGCCGAGCGCGGCACGGGTGAGAGCGTTCTTGCGGCGGAACTCCGCGTAGTTGGCCTTGACGTCCGCCACGTACGAGGGTTCGAGCTTCCTGTTGCGCGCAGGAATGGAGTAGGCGGGTGTTCGCTGCAGCACCGTGAGGTGCGCGGCCTGCCCGGCGATGATCGGAATCGACTGGACTCCCGACGATCCCGTACCGATCACCGCCACGCGTTGACCACTGAAGTCGACTCCCTCGTGCGGCCAATCACCGGTGTGGTAGGTGCGGCCACCATAGAGATGGTCGTCGGTGAAGCGTGGTCGGTTGGCCGACGACAGGCATCCGGTGGCGAGCACGACGAAGCGTGCATTGAACACCGATGCTTCCTGGCCCGCCGTCGAAACCTGCCACGAGTCCCCGGTCCAGCGGAGCCTGGTGACGGTGGTGTTGAATCGGATGTCGCGCCGCAGGTCGAACCGGTCGGCGACGTGTTCGGCGTAGCGCAGGATCTCGGGCTGGGTCGCGTACTTCTCCGACCATTCCCACTCCTGTTGCAGCTCGTCGGAGAACTGGTAGGAGTACTCCAGGCTCGGCACGTCGCAACGGGCCCCGGGGTAGCGGTTCCAGTACCACGTGCCGCCCACGCCGCCCCCGCGCTCGAGTACGCGGGCCGTGAATCCGGCCTCGCGGGCACGGTGCAGCATGTACATGCCCGCGAATCCCGCTCCGACGATCGCAACGTCGACCGAGTCGCCACCCGCCTCCATACGTACATTGTTGCCGACGACCACTACGGTGAGTCAACGGGGCAACGATGACCACGAACGCTGGCGCGCGACTGATCGACGGCATGCGCGGGGTGCGCTACGGCGAGGTGCTGCCGGTCTACCTGCGCGACGACGGCCTGCATGCGGAGGTCTACGGCACCCAGCTGTTGAACGACTGCCCGCAGCACCTCTGGGAGAAGCTCGATGCGACGTCGATCGCCACCGAGTTGGGTGCGGTGTTCGTCAAGCTCAACGGTCCGCGGCGGTGGGTGCTCGACGGTCTCGGCACGAAGGTTGCGCCCGCCGAGCCGGTGATCCGCGAGTTCGGCGGCATCCAGTTCCGTCGCATCGCGACCATTGCGCTGGGTGACAAACCAGGCGCCGGGCCGTACACCGAGAATCGGGTCAACCGCGGGGCCGTTTTTTACTTCGATGCCGGGAAACCGGTGTACGAATTGGTCGATCCGAGCGGCAAGGCCTATGTGATGCAGGCGTTGTGCATGGGTGTCGATCCGTCGATGAGCGAGGACTCGCTACCGACGCTCGGTGACCGACTGCGCAAGCCCTCCGGTTGGTCGTACCGCGTTCGAATCCTCGACGAGGAGCTCGTAGTCGACACCACGCGCTCCTTGGCCACCGTGCTGCAGGACGAGTTCGAGAACTCCTACACCCTGCCGTACTGACTCAGCCGAACGACACGATGTTGCCGACCTGCGGCTGCACCCGACCAGCGACGAGATCGTCGTAAAGGTCCCTGACGGCACCGGCACCGGTGGTGCGGCGAATCGTCATCCACGTGGCGCTGCCGTCGATGAAGACCGCGAGCGCGTCGGCGATACGGCGGTCGAGCACGTCGCGCCCCCACTCCTTGCCCCGCTTCGCGAGCTGTGAGGGAGCAAAGAAGAACTCCGGTCGTGGTGGGTGAACGCTGGCACCGCTGCGTTCGGCATCCCAGTGCGTTGCACCGACGCTGCACGAGTAGGCGACGGATCCGTCGAGGAGTCGGTGCACCTCCCCGACGATGCGCGGATTCCCGGCCATGTCGACCACGATCGACCCGACGTTGGGTAGTTCGCCGATGTCGTCGTAGGACAGCACGCTGTCGTACTCTCCGAGGCCCCTCGTGAACCCGACGTTGCCCGCTGACGTGAGACCGACCACCCTCAGGTGGGACGAGCGCTGCACGCAGTGGGCGAGGGCTATCGACGTCTTGCTCGATGCGCTGGTGATGAGCACTTGCTCGGCGCCGAGATACTCGCGCTCCCGGAGGAAGTCCTCCAGCAGGTACGAGGTGAGGAAGAGACCGCGCAGGATGAGGACGGCATCGTCGTTGACGGACGGTGTCGCATGCTCGAAGCTTCGGTAGGCCATGGCATGCTTCTCGCGCCATGGTGCCGCGTCGACGAACCCACCCTTCGAGGGCGATGCATGCACCACGTGGCGGTCGCCGAGCGGGAAGAATCCGAAGTAACGACCGCCAACGGCGATCTCCGGGTGGTTCGACTCCGTCACGACGCCGAAGCCCATCACCGGAAGGCGTCCCCAACCCGTCTCGGCGGGGAAGAACCCCCAGTAGTCGAGCAGGTCGCCGCTGAGCGCGTAACTGACGTTGTTCGATGTGAGAGCAGCCCGCTCGAGCGTCAACGCCACCTGTCCGTCGCCGAGCACGGTCGGTGCCGTCGTATCGACGAGGCGCGTCGAACGTATGTCGTGTCGGTCGATCTCGAGGTGCACGTCAGCCCCTGGTGATCGCGTCCATCGAGGCGCGAACGCCGATCACGTATGCATCACCGACGGTCAAGTGGGACGTCGATGCGATGGCCCGTTCCATCTCCGCTGCCGAGTCCACCACAACGAACTGCACGGTGTCCCACGATCGGCCATCCCCGACGATGGTGCCCTCGGCGGAAAGGTTGACGGCTCCCGGGATCGCCGAGAAGGCGGATGCCCGATCGTCGGTGCGACGTACGACCATCATGACGAGGTGTGCCTCGTCGGTCCTCGGTCGACCACGTCGGTCGAGCTCCTCGTCTTCCGGGCGACAAGAAACGATGATCGTTCGCTGCATTCCGGCGGCCTTATGGACGTGCTTGTCGCTGAAGTCGCGCCGACTCTGCATGTCGATGAACGACTTCCGCGTCGCGTATCGGACGACTGCGATCCGGTCCCAGTCCTCGTCTCCGGGACGGTTGCTGACGACGTCACCGACGAAGACGATGGTCGCGCCGATCTTGGCGAGAATCGACGCCGGGTTGTAGCGGTCGTCTGCCTCGCGGCCGCTGATCGGTTTGTCGACACTGGCGTCCTGCGTGTACTGCGCCACCTCGTGGTACTTCATGAGGTTGACCATGTAGATCGGGCCGTCGTCCTCCGGCGGGCGCGTGGCGAGCTGCACCGCGTAGTCCTTGTCGATGGTGCCGTACTTGTGTTTCAATCGCGGAGTGTCTGACATGTGAACCTGCCTCTGCGGCGAGCGTAGTTAGCCTTGCTCGCAGGCCGAGAGTCCGACGCTCAATGGCCCGAAAACCCAATGCTCCCGTAGCTCAGTTGGATAGAGCGACGGTTTCCTAAACCGCAGGTCGGAAGTTCGATTCTTCCCGGGGGCGCAAGCAAGTCAAGGAATTTCCTTGACTTGATGCGGTTTCGTGCTGCTCACTATTCACCAGTGTTCTCCACTGGTGGTGGAGTTTCGCGTGGAGTTTGTGGGGGCACTTCGATCACGCCGCTACGGACGCGTCGCACATCTGGTGGTTCCGAACATGTCGGTGCTGCACGATCTTGAGGTTCGGCTGCCGCCGACGCTGCCGGAGCATCTGGTGGTTCCGAACATGTCGGTGCTGCACGATTCTGAGGTTCGGCTGCCGCCGACGCTGCCGGAGCATCTGGTGGTTCCGAACATGTCGGTGCTGCACGATCTTGAGGTTCGGCTGCCGCCGACGCTGCCGGAGCATCTGGTGGTTCCGAACATGTCGGTGCTGCACGAGTTTGAGGTTCGGCTGCCGCCGACGCTGCCGGAGCATCTGGTGGTTCCGAACATGTCGGTGCTGCACGACTGTCCAGATGGGGATGTGCGAGTGATCGGAGCAGGCGTCTTTTCGGGGGCCGAGCTTGAGGTAGAGGCCGCTGAAGCATGACCAAGGCTGATAGTCGCAACCAAGAATCCAGATGACAAAGCAATCACGAATCTGCGGGTTTTGGGCATGGATAAATCGTACCACCTGTGGTTCGTTGAGAAGATTGAAGACAGGCTTTGAAAAGGGGTCGAATGCGGCGAGATAGTCCGGGCGTCACTCTGAAAGTGAATGATCAAATCAAGACGCCACACCAGGTACTGGTCTCGGCTGTTTGCCGGCTTCATTCTCTCGTTCGAGTTTGGTGGGCGGATAGCCGATGTCGTATCGGTATCGGCTGTTGCTGTCGAGACAGTTTGGACGGCTGCCGGTAAGCGGTACTCCTTGTTCACCGACGCAGACGGTCGTCATCCTGTGTGGGATTGCGGGACCCCT
Organism: Ilumatobacteraceae bacterium; assembly: GCA_044344715.1. GTDB lineage: Bacteria > Actinomycetota > Acidimicrobiia > Acidimicrobiales > Ilumatobacteraceae > F1-60-MAGs027. The sequence goes on from JBIJCI010000057.1 coordinate 8,254, forward strand.
ATTGACGTTGCGGTGAACCTGCGCCAAGTATCAGAGTCGCAGTGGTCGTCGCTGCTCGACGACATCCAAGTTGCGATCGATGACATAAATGAAAGTTCGAACTTCACCCTTCGTCGCATCGGGCTCACCGATGCTGTTCCAATGAGCTCTTGGGGAACTGACTGGCGCAGATACACCCCAGCCGCCCCGGTTGTCATCGCATTCGGGAGTGGAGGGGACACTGACTTACTCCCACCAGGTGCTGCCGCGGTTGGTGGGCAGTTCTCAAGCATCGATTCCGATGGCCAGCGGCGGGCAACCGCAGGATGGGTCTACGTCGACACGCGGCACCTCGAGGACTACCCGCCAGGGCGGGGATATCTCGGGCGTGTGGGACTCCTCACGCATGAACTTCTCCACGTCCTCGGACTGGGGCACGTGGATTCTCGCCAATCGGAGTCGCTCATGACCCCTCGCTTGTCGGATTCCTCATGCTACCTCGGTGCCGGCGATCTTGACGG
>JBIJCI010000058.1:0-8665 GCA_044344715.1 Ilumatobacteraceae bacterium
GCCAGCACGAATGGGCGCTCGACTTCCCGCGCCTGATGTTGCGCGCCGACGCGATGCGTCGTGCGAACGGTCAGGTCACCCTGCGCGACAAGGCGACCACCGCAGTCATGGGCAACACCGACGCCATCGGCAAGGTGTCGGTTGCGACGGTGAAGCTCACCAACAAGGTGATGGGTGCCAAGCCCGGTTCGCTCATCCGCAAGGTGGTGGAGAAGACCGCCGGAATTTCCAGCGTGCGACTGCTCCCCAAATTCGCCCGCACCCGATTCTCGTCGTGGTTCAAGCAGCGCCCGAAGGTTCGCGTCGGCAAGAAGCAGGGGAGCGTCACGGTGTTCCCGACCTGCCTCGTCGAGTACCAGGAGCCGGCGATCGGTAAGGCGCTCGTCAAGGTGTACGAGCACAACGGCATCGAGTGCTCGCTCACCGATGCCGGCTGCTGTGGCGCACCGTACCTGCACTCGGGTGACATGGCCACGTTCACCAAGGTGGCGGTCGACAACGTGGCAACGCTCGCGGCCGAGGTGCGCAAGGGCAACGACATCGTTGTCCCGCAGCCGACGTGCAGCTACGTGTTGAAGAAGGACTACGTCGACTACGTGGGTGGCCCCGACGCCCAACTCGTGTCGGAGCACACCTACGACGCCGCGGAGTACCTGATGAAGGTGCACAAGACCGATGGTGCGTCGCTCGACACCACGTTCAGCGGCGAGATCCCCGGGACCATCACGTACCACACGCCCTGCCACCTGCGCGCGCAGAACATCGGCTTGAAGAGTCGCGACCTCATGAAGCTGACCGGCGCGAAGATCAAGCTCGTGCAGCAGTGCTCGGGCATCGACGGCATGTGGGGTCTGCGCGCAGAGAACGCCGAGCTCAGCATGCCGATCGGCAAGAAGCTCGGCGACATGGTGAAGGACGCCAACGGCGACGTGGTCGCCGGCGACTGTCACCTTGCCAACACGGCAATCACCGAACAAACGGGTGCCGCACCGCTGCACCCGTTGCAGGTCGTTGCCAAGGCCTACGGCCTCGATACCGAATAATCCCCTCACGAACAAGGAGACATCCCCCGTGTCCACCATGACCAGCAAGCGCAAACTCACCCTCAACGACATTCTCGACCACCGCGCCTACGAGCGCGTGCGCGCGGAGATGCGAGCCCGGGTGATCGATGTCAAGCGCCGTCGGCGAATGCACCTCGGCACCATCGTCACCGTGTCGTTCGAGAACCGGCTGACCATGCAGAGCCAGATTCAGGAGATGCTCCGTGTCGAGCGCGTCGTCACCGACGAGGGCGTGATGGAGGAGTTGAAGGCGTTCAATCCGATGATTCCCGAGCCGGGTCAGTTGAGCGCCACGCTCTTCATCGAGTTGACGAGCGACGACCAGATGCGCGAGTGGCTGCCCAAACTGGTCAACATCGAGAACTCGATTGTGCTGCGGCTGGCTGACGGGTCCGAGGTGCGGGGCACGGTCGACGAGCAGCATGCCGAGGGTCTGACCCGCGATACCGTTACCGCCGCAGTGCACTACCTGCACTTCCGATTCACGAACGAACAAGTGAATGCCTTCGCGAAGGGCGGTGTGCAGTTGCGTTGCGACCACCCCGACTACCTCGAGGTGATCGAGCTCCCCGACTTCACCGTCGATGAGCTGCTCACCGACCTGCGCGACTAGCACGTTGCGGTGCCGGGCACCGACGTTTACCTATGGCACATGTCTCGCCCAGTACGTACGCCTGTACTGCGTGGTGCCCCGTACGGTGAAGCAGCGGCAATCCTGCCGCATCAACCCCCAAGAAAAAGGAAACCCATGAAAGCGAAGAAACTGTTCGCCGTCGCTGCAATCGCAGCCGTCGCGCTCACCGCGTGCGGATCCGACGACGAAGCAACCGAGGACACCGCCGCCGAAGTCACCGAGGACACCATGGCCGAAGAGACCATGGAAGCCGGCGACATCGTCGCAGTGGCGAGCGGCAACCCCGACTTCTCCACGCTGGTAGCCGCCATCCAGGCCGCCGGTCTGGTCGAGACCCTGCAGGGTGACGGTCCGTTCACGGTGTTCGCACCGACCAACGCCGCGTTCGATGCGCTGCCGGAAGGCCTGCTCGAGAAGCTGCTCCTCCCGGAGAACGTTGCCGTCCTGACCGCGATCCTCACCTACCACGTCGTCCCCGGAATGGTCATGTCGGCTGACGTGACGGCCGGTGATGTGGCCACGGTCGAGGGCTCGAACATCGCCATCACCACCGACGGTGGTGTGAAGGTGAACGAGGCGAACGTCGTCTCCGTCGATGTGGCCGCCAGCAACGGCGTCATCCACGTCATCGACGCGGTGATCGTTCCGCCGACGGTCGACCTGAGCAGCCTCTAAACCACGGACCAAGATTCCACCGCGCCGGTGGGTCCGCGAAAGCGGGCCTGCCGGCGTTGTGCGTTGTGGGCACTGCCGATGTGAGCGGTGCCAATAGCGTTTTTCCGATGGCTGAGGGCGACGCGGGCGGCACCGCCGAACGTCGGGTGCAAACCCGGGACGGCGCGGCATCGACGATGCGCGCGATGCTCTCCGGCTCGGAGTCGCCCGAGCAGATCCGTCGATTCCTTCTCGAGCACAATGCGCTGCCGGCAACGCCCGACGAGCTTGCAGGGTTCCTCGACGCGGTTCGCGATGCCGCAACGCCGGTGGTGTTGCCCGACGACGTCGCGGCGCGGGCCATCGACATCGTCGGCACCGGGGGAGACAAGAGTGGTTCCGTCAACGTGTCGACGATGGCGGCACTCGTCGTTGCCGGCGCGGGTGTGCCGGTTTGCAAACACGGCAATCGCTCGGCCTCCAGCAAGTGCGGAACCGCCGACGTGCTCGAAGCGCTCGGAGCGCGGATCGAGCAGTCTCCGGAGCAGGTTGCGCGCAACGTGGCAACGACGGGTTTCGGTTTCGTCTTCGCTCCGGCGTTCCATCCGGCGTTCCGGCACGTCGGACCGGTGCGCCGTGAACTCGGTGTGCCGACGGTGTTCAACCTGCTGGGGCCGATGGCCAACCCGGCACGGGTGGCGTACATGCTGGTCGGAGTGGCCAATGAAACGCATCTGCCGACCATGGCGGCGGTACTCGCACAGCGAACCGTGGGGTCGCTGGTGGTTCACGGAAACGGCGGCCTCGACGAGTTGTCGCTCGCCGGGCCGAACCGCACCGTCGCCACCGGTGTGGTCGCGGCGATCGTCGGCACGTCGAATGCGGACCTCACGATCGACGCCGTCGAACTGGGTCTCGGCCGGGCCCCCAACGAATCCCTCCAGGGCGGGGATGCCGCACACAACGCCCGGGTCGTGACGGACCTCCTGAACGATCGTCTGGGTGGACCGGTGCGTGAAGTCGTCGTACTGAACGCTGGCGCCGCCCTGTTCGTTGCCCGGTCTGCAGCATCGCTGCGCGAGGGCATCGCACTGGCCGACGCGTCGATTGCGAGTGGTCGCGCGAAGGCCGTGCTCGACGCATTCGTGGCCGCAAGTAACCTGACGGCGTGATTCGCGTCTCGGTGCCGGCGAGCACCGCCAATCTCGGGGCGGGGTTCGACACGCTCGGTCTCGCGCTCTCGATGCGCTTCGAAGCCGGGTTGGTGCAACACGATCAGCCTTCCGACGCGCCAACCTGCGATCGGCACCATCCTGCATCCGTCGCCTTCGTGAAGAACGGTGGCAGTGGCGACATCTGGGCACACGACCGCATCCCGATGGGTCGCGGTCTCGGCTTCAGCGGGGCGGCCCGTGTGGCGGGTGCACTGTTGGCCATCGCGCAACGCGAAGGTGTGGTTGCGGCGAACTCGCTCGAGGCGAGGCTGGCGGCGTTCCGGGTGGCGAGCGAGTTGGAAGGACACCCCGACAATGCCGCCGCGTCTGCGCTCGGCGGACTGACCGTTGCAGCTGCAGGTCGGGCGATCCGTGTGCCGATTGCGGTGTACGCAGAGATGGTGGTGTGGGTGCCGTCGAACACCACCAGTACGAAGGAGTCACGAACCAAACTGGCAACGACGATGTCGCTCGACGACGCGGTCTACAACCTGTCGCGTTCGTCGTTGTTCGTCGCGGCGATGGCGACCGGTGACGTTGCCGCGCTCCACGACGCAACGCTCGACAAGATGCACCAGGACGTTCGACTCGCCGTGGTGCCCGACACCAAACGTGCGATACGGATGGCGCTCGATGCCGGGGCCTGGGCAGCGTGGCTCTCCGGCTCGGGTCCGACGATGGCGTGCATCGTCGATCCGGCACGGGCCGCCCATGTTGCCGCATCGATGCCCGAGGGTGGTGTGGTGCACCGCCTACGGATCGACGAGAACGGTCCCGTCGCCCTGTAGTCGGGTGCTGCGCAGGGGTGCGCCGAGGTCAGTCGTACTCTTCGCCGAGGTCGACGTCGTTGCGCGAGCCGATGGCGGCGATGTCGAGGAGCGTTCCCCTGCGGAATCCGAGGTACCGCTCGAGGTGCTTCACGACGAGCTCGTTGGGAATGAAGGCCCGCCGCACGAGGTACGAGCGCTCGGGGCTGCCGGGTGCCCACGCTCGGTGTGGGACCACCGGGTGTCGTTGCTTCAGGAGGTCGTATGCCTCCTGCGGATCGAAACCGTTGATGATTGCAATGCCCCATGCCGTGCTGGTCGAGCGACTCATCCCGGCGTGGCAGTGCACGAGCAGGTTCCCGCGATTCGCACCCCATTCGACCGCCTCGACGACGAGGTCGAATGTCGGTGCACGGAAGCCGTCGAAGTCGTAGGTGACGTCGTCGAAGCTGACCACCTTGTGGTCGGGGTGACCGAAATCGTGAACCTCGTACTCCTCGGGCCCGACCGTGAGCACGCTGGAGAACCCGGCGCACGACTCGCGGGCCTCGTCGAGGTTGCGGATCGTGGGGAGCAGCGGGGTGCGGGTGGAAGCCGAAGGAGTGGAAGTGGACATTCATGCGCCTTTCGTGACGGTGGGTTGGCACCGCCATTACGCACGCAACGGGCCCGGTGTGACGTGATGCGTCAGCCGCCGAGGCGGAGGGTGTACCTCGTGACGAGGGCCCGACGTTCATCGAACGCCCGACGCTCGTTACGCCCGAGCTGCCGGCGAAGACGACGCGTTGCCCGGGCATCGCCGTAGACCTCCAGCTCGAGGGGCGACAGGTTGTACGTGAACGCAAGCTGGTTGAGGTGCCCGCGCACGAGCGCCATCTCCTCGTGTCGCATTCGGCGCAGACGCCGCATCAGGACGAAGAAGAGGACGACGTGTCCGAGCAACAGGATCGAGAGCAGCGGCACCGATGCCGCGAGGTTCCACGATGCGTGCAGCGGTATCGCAACGGCGAGGCCACGAAGCACGGCCAGCGTGCGGGAACGACCTTCGACGACTGCGCGACCCACCATGAGGCCCGCCCAGACGCAGAAATATGGATGGGCGAGCGGGGAGAGCAACCCTCGGACCACGAACGTGATGCCGAGCGCATCCTCGCTCACCGCGTTTGAGAAGTAGATCACGTTCTCCACCGCGGCGAAACCCAGCCCGACGTAGCCGGCGTACACCGCGCCGTCGAGCGGGGAGTCGAGTTGCCCGCGTTTGGCGGCCGTGGAAATCCCGCGGACCTTCATCACCTCCTCGATGATCGGTGCACTGACCACCGCGGCGGCGATGAGTCCGAAGCCGGCCATGAAGAACTCGTTGACCGCCGAGGCAACCAACACCGAGACTCCCGCGCCCCAGAGGAACGCGTTCCAGCGCATCGCTGGTGGCTCGGGTTCGAGATGATCGAGCCACATGAAGATCGGCACCGTGTACGCAAGGGGGATGAGCGCCAACCACAGTGCGCTCGGGGTGTCGGACGCATACGCAGTCACGCTTGCCACCGACAGGACGGCCGCCACGACGAGCAGCCGACGAATTCGAACCGGCGGGGTAGTCATGCCGAACTGACCCTATTCGCCCGACGATGCCTCGCTCGACGATGCCGTCCGGTCGATGTCTCGCTAGACGATGCCGTCCGGTCGATCGCCGGGGAATTCGCCGGTGTAGTCCATGTTCCAGAATTCGTTGCCGCACTCCGGGCAGACGACGAAGTCGTCGTCGAAGAACTGGATGAGGGTGCCGCAATAGTCGCAGGGTGTGCCGTCCTCGATGATGTCGATGCTCACGACGGCAAGGATGTCACGGGGGTGTAACGGCGAGTTACCACATGACACCCCTTGGTCACGTTGGATGCATGCGCGACGACACGACGCCCCAACCGCTCACCGGCACCAGCATCAGCATCTCCTGCGATACGTGCGTGGCCCGTGACACCGCGGCCTGCGACGACTGCATCGTGCCGATGTTGTGCGGCGAACCACGGCACGACGCCGTGATCTTCGATTACGAAGAGCTGCGCACCCTCGCCGTGCTCGCCAAGAGCGGTCTCGTACCGCGACTCCGCCACCAGCGAAGTGCGTAGCCTTCGGTTGGGTGGAGCGCGCGACGGCGGTAGGTGACGGTCAGCGCGACGACGGGTACACCGCCGGACTGCTCCAACTGGTGCGTGCGGCCGGCGCCGATCGTGTCGGGGTTACGAGTGCCGATCCCTTGTTGCGGGCACGGGCGGCAATCGAGTCCCGTGTTGCTACCGGTCTGGCCGACGACATGCAGTTCACGTTTCGTAACCCCGAGCGTTCGACGACTCCGACGGCGTCGGTGCCGGGGGCGCGCAGCATCATCGTGGCCGCGAGGTCGTACTGGGCCGACGGCTCCGTCGACCAGTCGGCGCAATCCGGTTCGTCCGTCGCTGCGCGCGTTGCCCGTTACGCCTGGCGAGACCACTACGAACCGTTGCGCGACGCACTGCAAACCGCAGCAACGCAGCTGAAACGCGACGGATTCCGTGCGACGGTGTTCGCCGACGACAACTCGATCGTCGATCGCGAGGTTGCATGGCGCGCGGGTCTCGGCTGGTACGGCAAGAACGCCAACCTGCTGCTGGAGGGTCTCGGTAGTTGGTTCGTGCTCGGCTGTGTGGTGACCACCGCCGGTCTCGAGACGACCGAACGCGAGGTGCCCGATGGTTGCGGTGCATGCCGCCGGTGCATCGATGCGTGTCCGACCGGTGCGATCGTCGAATCGGGGGTGGTGGACGCACGACGGTGCCTTGCGTGGCTCATCCAGAAACCCGGAACCTTCGATCCCAAGTTCCGCGACGCTCTGGGAACGCGACTGTACGGATGCGACGACTGCCAGGAGGTCTGCCCGCCGAGCCGTCGCGGGGCGATCGATCGCACCCACGGCGACGAGCGCCGAACCGTCGATGCCCTCGAGTTACTCACGGCGCCGGATGCTGAGGTGATGCGAATCGTCGGGAAATGGTACGTAGCCGACCGCAACCCGAGGTGGGTGCGGCGCAACGCGCTGATCATCCTCGGCAATGCAGGCAGTCGCAGCGACGATGTTGCCAGCGTGTTGAGCCGGTACGTACACGGCGACGATGTGCTGCTGCGTGAGCACGCAGTCTGGGCTGCACGGAAACTCGGTCTTGAACGCCTCGTTGCGGAAGAATCGGTGCCGTGAACCGCGTTCCTGGCTCGGTCCGAGCGACATGAAGCACCTCCTCGTTACCAACGACTTCCCGCCGAAGGTTGGCGGCATCCAGAACATGCTGTGGGAGCTGTGGCGACGACTCGATCCGGCCTCGTTCGCGGTGCTGACGAGCCCGTACGAGGGAACTGCGGCGTGGGATGCGACGCAGGCGTACCGCATCGAACGCACCCGCGAACCCGTGCTGTTGCCGCACCCGGGCATGGTGCGGCGCATCGAACGGCTGGCGAGGGACTTCGGGGCGCAGCACGTGGTCATCGACCCGGCGTTACCGCTCGGCCTCGTCGGGCGGTCGTTGTCGCTGCCGTACACGGTCATCGTGCACGGCGCGGAAATCACGGTGCCGGGGCGCCTCCCGGGTTCGCGTCAGGCGCTCGCGCACGTCCTGCGCGGGGCGAGTCAGGTGATCGCTTCCGGGCGGTATCCCGCCGCCGAAGCGGTCCGTGCGGCCGGTACCAGCCTGCGCGTGGTGCAGATCCCCCCGGGGGTCGACACGCAACGTTTCGTTCCCCTCGACGACCACGCACGGCTGGCGGCTCGGGAGCGCTTCGGCGTGTCGCCGCATGCGCCACTCGTGGTGGGTCTCAGCCGACTCGTACCCCGGAAGGGATTCGACGTAGCGATACGGGCCGTGGCGCAGGTGGCGCGCGACATCGACGGGCTCACGATGCTGATCGGCGGGTCGGGTCGCGATCGCGGGCGACTGCAGGCGTTGATCGACGAGTTGCGGGCCCCGGTGCGACTGCTCGGCAGGGTGCACGACGAACAGCTGCCCGCCCTCTACGGGTGCGCCGACGCGTTCATGATGCTCTGCCGAAACCGTTGGGCGGGTCTCGAACAGGAGGGTTTCGGCATCGTGTTCGCCGAGGCTGCCGCATGCGCGGTACCGCAGATTGCCGGCGACAGCGGCGGGGCCGCCGAAGCCGTGGTGGACGGCCACACCGGCCATGTCGTTCGTGATCCCCGCGACGCCGGTGCAGTTGCCGAACGTCTGCGACAGCTCCTCGGCGATCCGGCGCGGCGAAACGCCATGGGAATGGCGGCACGCGAGCGGGCGGTGGCCGAGTTCGATTACG
>JBIJCI010000023.1:0-27670 GCA_044344715.1 Ilumatobacteraceae bacterium
GAATCCGCCCGACGCTCCGCGCCACAGGAACGCGACGACCGCGGCACCGAAACCGCCGAGACCTGCGCTCATCAGGGTCACCGTCGCGCGGTTGAAGAACTGACGACGCGACACGCCGATGACTTCGGGATCCGGCGGCGACCACGGGGCAACCTCGGCAGCCTTGGGCACCGCCACCGCCGTCGATGCGGAACGGGCGCTCACTGCGGCTGCTTCGGCCGCACGGGAAGCCTTGCGGGACACGCGGTCGCGCAGCTTCGTCTCGCGCGAGAGCACGCCGACGCGGTCGCGACGACGGGTCGCGGTGACGGCGATGACGACGCCGAGCACGAAGAGCACGGCGACTGCGATGGAAATGATGGTGATGCTGCTCATGGTGACCGCCGATCAGAGCTCGAAGAAGATTCCGTCACGCCACGGGAACGTGAAGTTGAAGCCGGGACCGCGGAAGAACGAGCCGATGATGACGAGGATCGCCCAGAACATCATGTGAACCGTCATCAGGCTCGTGATGAACTTGCGGTCTTCGGGCTTGTTCGACGGGTTGCGATCGAGGTACGGCGCGAACATCAACGCGATGAGTCCCATTCCCGGGATGGTGACGCCCGCGATCATCGGATGGAACATCGTGAGTAGTTCCTGCAGCCCGAGGAAGTACCACGGGGCCTTCGACGGGTTCGGCGTCGCGTTGAAGTTTGCGGCCTGCAACAGCGGAGCATTGACGAACCACGAGAACATGAACGTGAACGCGAGGCACGCGAGCGCGGCGACGAACTCGACGGACAGCAGGTGCGGCCACGTGTGCACCTTGTCGACCGGCACGGCCTTCACGTCCTGGATCGATCCCGACTTGACGACGGTGAGCAGGCGCTGGGTGTGACCACCGGGGCCGGCACCCATCGGTACGCCACCGCCGACGGGGGCGGCAACGACCGGAGCCTTCGGTGCGTCGGCAACGGCGACGCCGCCGGCACGGGCAGCCTTCGAACGATCGAGGAGTTCCTGCGGGATGCGCGACGCGCCGGCACTCTGCGCCGACGATGCGTCGTCACCGCCGGTCGATGCGGCCTTTTCGCGGGCCGCTTGGGCGCGCTTGAGAAGGTGTTCGGGGATCTCCGTCATGGTCGTTGGGCTCCTTTCACCGGCTCACAGCGGTCCGGAAATTCCGCCGTCCTTGCGGACGCGCCAGAAGTGAATGGCGAGGAAGATCACCGTGACGAACGGGAACAAGATGACGTGCAATACGTACCAGCGCAACAGCGTCTCCGGGCCGATTTCGGTTCCTCCGAGAAGGACGAATCGCACCTGCGATCCGATCACCGGCGAGTAGCCCATCATGTTCGTTCCCACTGCGACTGCCCACAGTGCGAGCTGGTCCCACGGCAACAGGTAGCCGGTGAACGACAGCAGCAAGGTGAGCGTGAGGAGGATGACGCCGACGACCCAGTTGAACTCGCGGGGTGCCTTGTATGCGCCGTGGTAGAAGACGCGCGCCATGTGGAGGAACACCGAGAGGACCATGAGGTGCGCACCCCAGCGGTGCATGTTGCGCACCATGAGCCCGAAGGTCACCGAGGTGTGCAACGACTGGATGTCATCCCAGGCGTTGGCGGCGGTTGGTCGGTAGAAAAACATGAGGAAGATGCCCGTGATCGTGAGCAGGATGAAGAGGAAGAAGGAGAGCCCTCCGAGACACAGCGTGTAGCTCACCTTCACCGCGTGGCGCTTCACCTTGACCGGGTGCAAGTGGTAGAGCACCGAGTTCATGACGACGTACGAGCGGTTGCGCGGCGAATCGGTGTAGCCCTTGCGGAAGATCGAGCCGGGACGGAAGATCGAGCTCCAAACCTGGCTGCCTTGTACCTGCTCACCGATCTTGGCAAGACGCTCCTTCAGCGTGGGGCGCGGGGTTTCTTCGACGATGCTCGACATTGTTCCTCCTTAGAACCTCATGCCGTAGGCGTAACCGTGGTTGTTGGTGCGGGCATGCGGGTCGCCCTTCGCCGGGGCGACGCCGACCTTGCCGAGCACGATGACGCCGGTCGGGCAACGGTCGACGCACAGTGCGCACCTCGTGCAGATGTCGTCGTCGATCACGAAGACGACGTTGTCGGACGGATCGGAGCCGGGCAACTCCGTGCCCTGCGACTCGACGACCGCCTCGGGACTCACCATGTGGATGCACTTCCACGGGCAGATGTCGACGCAGCCCTCGCACATGATGCACTCGCTCTGGTCGATGTGGATGAACTGCTTGGGCTTCACCGCCTTGTTCAGGTAGTCGGCGTCCACTTCGACGAGCGTGTACTCGTCGGTGTACGGCATCATCGGCGGATTGGCGTCGGTGCGTGTCATCGCGTTACGACTTCCTCACGAGTGGGCGACCGTACGTGCTGCTCGGCAGTGCGGCGGGCTTCGCCTCGCCGCGCTTCTGCCACCATGCGAAGAGATAGATGAAGAGTCCGATGTAGACACCGTGGATGACGAGCACCACGATGTCTCGCAATGCCTCGTAGCTGATGGTGAACGGGAACTGCCCACCGAACTCCTGCGGCTTCAGGATGTCGAACGGACCGAAGATCAACTTGTCCTTGCGCCAGCCGAGGTCCTTGTCGGCGTGGTCGATCCACTGGTGCGGCACCACACCGAACGCGAGGAAGATGACGAAGAACGCGTAGGCGCTGCCGAACATCGCCTCGCCCCACGTGGCCTTGCGGTCGACGGGTCGCCGCTTGCCCACCCAAACGATGAGGTACGCCATCACATTCGTGACGATGAAGGAAAAGAGGAACGCCTGATTCACGCCGGGCCATCGGAGGATGTCGACTGCAATCATGCGAGGTAGGTGCCTTTCATGGTTGCCCGCGACGAGGCGCGAACACCGTGTCGAAGCCTAGTCTTCGCACGTTTCGGGGGCTCGCCCTACGCCCGGGAATGCCTGTGACGGAAGGAGAGCGTCGTGCGCTCGTGCAAAATGTCGGGTGCGCGACGGCGGCGATTAGTCTTGCCACGGACATGCAGCGCATTCGAGAGTCCTCGGGAGTACAGCGGTGACCGAAATACCCGACTACCTCCTCAAGCGTTCGAAGGATCGTCGCACGGTCCTGTCGGGTGGCACGCCATCGGGCGAGCCGAGCGCATCGAAGGAAGTTGCCAAGACGTCCACGTCGTCGGCAGCCCCGGCACTCCCCTCCGAGGCGCTGCCGCCACCGCCACCGAAACCCGATCCGGCGTACGTCGTTGCAGCGAAGACGCGCAACAAGATTCCGTTCTGGGCGATGGCAACGTTGAGCCTCCTCCCCGTGTGGGCATTCATCTATCTCCTTGCAGTCAGCCCGCAGGAGCGCGAAGCAACCGGCCCGATGGCGGTCGGTGAAGGCGTGTACAGCGCATGCGCCAGTTGTCATGGTGCCGCGGGACAGGGCGGTGCGGGACGGATCCTCCACGAGGGCGAAGCACTGAAGACGTTCCCGCACATCGAGGACATGCTCAACTTCGTCTACACCGGCAGTCAGCCGTACGTATCGGCCGGACTCGCGGTGTACGGCAACCCGGATCGCGAGGGTGGAGCGCACGCACCGCTCTCCTACAACGGCAATGCCATGCCGGCGCAGGGCGAAACCTGGGGTGGCGGGCTCACCAACTACGAGATCCTCGGCGTGGTGTGCCACGTTCGCTACGCCGTTGCGGGCGCCGACCCGAACGGCGAGGAATGGTCGTCGGAGTACGCCACCTGGTGTTCCGAGGATTCGGAGATCTTCGCCGCCCTGGAAGCAGGCTCCGTCGATTTCGACACTCTGGCCGACACGTTCTCGATGCTCGAGGTGCCGCCGCGACAGATCGGCACGCAAGCCAGGCCCAGCGCCAAGTAATACGTCGGACGTAGCCGTCCGCCACAGCGCAGCGTCGAGTCTTCGATAGCCGCGTTCCTTACGCTGAGAGCCGATGTCCGACGAACTGCCAACCAGCATCGACGCCTCGTCGCACACCGACGTCGCTTCACTACCCACGCGCGAGACCGAGGTGCTCGTCGTGGGCGGCGGGCCGGCAGGTGCAGCGATGGGGTACTGGATGGCACGGCACGGTCACGACGTGACGGTGGTGGAACGCAAGCATTTTCCCCGCGAGAAGACCTGCGGCGACGGACTCACGCCGCGAGCCGTGAAGCAGCTCGACGACATGGGTCTGGGCGAGCGACTGAAGCAGTTCCACCGGTACGAGGGATTGCGTGCCACCGCACACGGCAAGGAACTCGAGCTGCAGTGGCCGACCCACCCGGTGTATCCGCGGCACGGATACGTGGTGCGCCGGCGCGAACTCGACGCGATGGTGGCGATGAACGCGGAGTCATCGGGGGCCGCGCTGCTGCAGGGCCACGAGGCGTTGGACCCGATCATGGAGCAGGGCTGCGTTCGTGGCGCCGTGGTCAACGATCTCGACGGGAACCGCAAGGTCGCGATTCGTGCGCCGTACGTGGTGGTTGCCGACGGAGCGAACAGCCGCTTCGGTCGGGCACTCGGTACCGCGCGCAACAAGAAGTGGCCCTACGGCACGGCAATCCGCACGTACTGGACCAGTCCGCGACACGACGAACCGTGGATCGAATCGGCACTCGACGTCCAGGACCGTGACGGCAATTCGATGCCCGGATACGGATGGATCTTCCCCGTCGGCGACGGCACCATCAACGTCGGCGTCGGGTTGCTCTCCACGTTCAAGAAGTTCAAGGAGGTGAACACGTCCCATCTCCTCGACTCCTACGCGCACATGATCGCCGACCGTTGGGGTATCGACCCGTCGACACCCGAGTGCCGGGCGACGAGTGGCAAGATCCCGATGGGTGGGTCGGTGTTGCCGAAGATCGGCGCGACGCACCTCGTGATCGGCGACGCGGCCGGCAGCGTGAACCCCTTCAACGGCGAGGGCATCGACTACGCGTACGAAACCGCGCGCATCGGTGCCGGCGTTCTGCACGATGCACTCCGCAGCGGTGACGCCTCGGCGCTGCAGCAATACCCGGGATTGCTCGAGGCGGAGTACGGCCAGTACTTCAAGGTGGCGAGACTCTTCGCGCGCGTCATCGGTCGGCCGGCACTGATGCGCGAACTGTCGCGGGTGGGAATCCACAGTCGCACGCTCATGGAATGGGTGCTGCGAATCATGGCCAACCTGCTGCGCCCCGACGAGCGCGGACCCGCCGAGGTTGCGTACGCGATGGCGGCACGGATCGTGCGCCTCGCCCCCGACGCCTGACGATTCGGTCGGCCGGCTACCCGGCGCAGATCACCTCGACGACCTCGTCGCGATCGAGGTCGAGCATGGTAAGGACTCCCGTCGAAGAGTACGACTCGATGAATGCGCGCAGCGTCGGCGAACGCGGTTCACCCGCGCAGGTTCGCTCCACGCCGTTCGCGAGCGGCACGTGCCATCCGTTGTCGAGCACTCCGGTGTCGCCACCGTCGACCATGTCGACGAGCGTCGGGAGTTGCAGCACCCGTGACGTCGTGTCGTCGGCCGCTACGAGTGCGTACCAGACGACCCCCTGACCGATCATGTCGGCGAGCAGGACGCACGCCGCCGGAGTGGTGAGGTCGGCGCACGAAATCTCCCCCGGCGTATCCGGCCCGAGGAACACGACGCGACCGTCGTCGAGGGTCAGCGTGGCGGAGCCGAAGGTGACCCCGTCGTTGATGGAGAACACGGCCCCGGCACGAATCTCCATGACCGACGCCACGGTCTCGACCCGCCGGACGCTCGGCTGCAGTCCACCGCCGGCATCCGAACCGTCGGATCCGCGACCGAGCGCGGCAATCACGAGTACCACCAGGAGCAGGGCGAGCCCGATCGCCGTCCACGTCCGCCACGAGGCCAACTGACGCATCACTCGTCAGGCTACGACGCAACCGCTCGCACCGACGACGATGCGTGACGGCGTCCGGGAACTACACCGATACGGGATTCTGTGGCGACGCCTGTCCGCGCATCTGCTCGTGGTAACCGAGGATCTGCAGCTCGACACCGAGGTCGACGTTGCGCACGGCCACGTTCCTCGGGGTGGTGAGCACGATGGGCGCGAAGTTCAGCAGCGAGCCGATTCCGGCCTCGATGAGGTCGTCGGCCACCGACTGCGCGGCGGTCGAGGGAACGGCGAGGACGCCGATTCGCACCTGGTTGGCGTTCACGAACTCCCGCACTTCGTCGAGGTTGCGAACGGTGAGGTCACCGACCCGGGATCCGACCTTGCGCGGGTCGACGTCGAAGATCGCGATGACCGGGAAACCGCGCGATGCAAACCCGCCGTTGACGGTGATGGCCGAGCCGAGGTTTCCGGCGCCGACGACGATGGTCTTCCACTCGGTGAGCAGGCCGAGCTCGCGCTTGATCTGGTAAACGAGGAATGCCACCTCGTAGCCGACGCCACGGGTGCCGTAGGTGCCGAGATACGAGAGGTCCTTGCGAACCTTCGCCGCGTTGACGTTGGCGAGGGCGGCGAGCTGGTCGCTCGATACCTGGGTCGTCTCGGTGAGTTGGAGGTCGGTGAGGATCTGCAGATACACCGGGAGTCGGTTCACCGCCGCACTCGGAATTCGACGGCGACGGGGGGAGGTGGTCTTCTCGGGGGTCGGCATGTCGTTCAGGGTACGGTCCTTGCGCAGAGTTTCACGAGCTTGCGGGCGTGGCGTGGCGGATGACACGACTACCTAGCCTGTGCCGTCGTGGACTCCCTCACGGTGGCGATGGCCTCGGTCGCCGGGCTCGTTGCCACTGGCTTCGCGCTGATCACCGCCGACCGATGGCACCGACGACGGACCACCCACCACGGGGCATGGGCGGTCGCCATGTCGTTGTTCGCCGTCGGATCCTTCTCGCTGTGGTGGGCGACCGCCACGGGATGGTCGACCGGCGTGTTCCGCGTCTTCTTCACCACGGGCGCGGTACTCAACGTGTCGTGGCTCGCACTCGGATCGGTGGCACTCCTCTTCGGTGACCGGATCGCCCTGCCGATGCGGCGGATCCTCGCCCTTCTCAGCGCCTTCGCCGTCGGCGTGATGCTCGTTGCCCCGACGAGTCGCGACGTCGTCGCCGACGAGTTCCCCCGTGCGCGCGACCACTTCGGCGTACTGCCGCGACTCCTCGCCGCGATCGGATCCGGCGTGCCGGCCGTCGTCATCCTCGTCGGCACGGTCTGGTCGGTATGGCGGCTCGTCGCGCGGCGGACGACCCGGCCCGTTGCGTCCGGAAGCCACGGTCCGACGTCGAGCCGTCTCGTCGTCAGCAACGTCCTCGTTGCGATCGGCACGCTCGTGCTATCGGCGAGCGGCTCGCTGGCAGGTCGGTTCGGTGAGGAGCGGGCGTTCACCATCACGTTGTCCGTCGGGGCGGTCATCCTCTTCGTCGGCTTCATGGTGCCGAGCGTTGGATCATCGACGGATCGACCTCGCCGGCACCTCCCGAGCTGACCGAGGACCGGCTGTCAGCGCAGCTCGCGCCGCAGGACCTTCCCCGTCGCACCCGTCGGCAATTGGGGCACGAAGAGTACCTTGGTCGGGCACTTGTAGCGGGCCAACCGCGCCCGACAGTGATCGATCAGTGCATCCTCGTCGAGTGCGTGTCCCTGACGCAGCACCGCGTAGGCGCGGACCGTCTCGCCGGTGTGCGGATGCTCCACACCGACCACGGCCGCCTGCGCCACCGCGGGGTGATCGAGGATCGCCTCTTCCACCTCCGCCGGATACACGTTGAATCCCGACACGATGATGAGGTCCTTCGCGCGGTCGACGAGGTACAAGAAACCGTCGTCGTCGACGACCGCAACGTCGCCGGTCCGCAACCAGCCGTCGGCCGTGAGTGCACGGGCCGTGGCCTGCGGGTCCTCGAAGTACCCGCGGAACACGTTGGGGCCGCGCACCCAGATCTCCCCCGAGTCGCCCCGCAACACGTCGTCGCCGTTCTCGTCGACGACCCGCACCTCCACGCCGGGCAGCACCCGCCCGATCGAGCCGATCTTGGCGAGTGCAGTATCGCGGTCCACGTCGGTGGTGGTGGTCACGACCGGGGAGCACTCCGTGAGTCCGTAGCCCTCGGTGACGAGCAACCCGAACCGCTCGAACAGTGCCCTCGTGGTGTGCTCCGGCATCTTCGAGGCGCCGGTGAGCGCGG
Organism: Ilumatobacteraceae bacterium; assembly: GCA_044344715.1. Taxonomy (GTDB): domain Bacteria; phylum Actinomycetota; class Acidimicrobiia; order Acidimicrobiales; family Ilumatobacteraceae; genus F1-60-MAGs027. The sequence goes on from JBIJCI010000023.1 coordinate 8,161, forward strand.
TTCGAACGCTCGCGAACGTGTCGCGCGGGAGGTTGGGCATCTGCTCGAAGGCCATCCAGAGCGGCGGGGCACCGGGAATCAGCGTGATTCGCCGGTCACGGATCGTCTCGACCGCCGTCATCGGGTCGAAGCGTTCGACCAGCACCACCGATGATCCGCGCATCAAGGAGTATGCGAGCACGACGTTCAGTCCGAAGATGTGGAAGAACGGCAGAACGCCGTACACCGCGTCGGTGCCGTCGAGCTTGCGAACCTGCGCGAGTTGGTCGAGGTTGCTGCGCAGGTTCCCGTGCGAGAGCATCGCGGCTTTCGGCGAACCTGCAGTGCCGCTCGTAAAGAGCATGATGGCCAGGTCGTCGGCCTGGACCTCGACGATCGGAGCGGGCGGCGCCGTTGTGAGTTGCTCGAACCTGAGGGCGTCGTGCGGCTCCGTCGTCGTGCTAACGACGTGGGCGAGGTGAGGAAGTGCGGAACGGTCGACGTTGGCCCAACCGGCCACCGCCGACGGCGCAACCACGACCGCCCGCGCACCGACCACCGCGAGTTCACGCTGCAACTCGGGGCCGGGTGCGGTGGGGTTGAGCGGAACGCAGACGATTCCGCGACCCAGGCAGGCGAAATACGCCACGACGAACTCGACCGTGTTGCCGCACAGGAGTGCCACGCGGTCCCCCTTGTCGATACCGAGGCCCGCCAGCGCACCGCGCACCGCCGCCACGCGCCGGCGCACGTCACCGTAGGTATGGGACGTTCCCCGACTGATGATCGCCACCGACGAATCGGGGTGCGGATCGAGGATCGACGCGAGGTTCACGGCATCAACTCATCAGGATGGAGACGATTCCCGCGGCGAAGATCGCCAACAACAGCAGGCCGAGCGCCAACGTGGTAGCGGGACGCACGCCGACAACCCTAGTGAGTGCGATTACCGGCCGGTCGGGCCGCGGCGGAGTTGGACGTTGGCCGTGACACCGCCCGTTTCCGCGAGTGGCCCGAGTCGTACCGAGTCGCCGACGGCCACCGACAACTCGTCGGCCGCCGATCCCCGGTCGATGCTCACCGCGAGCATCCCGAAAGAATCGATGACCAGTCCGATGCCTCCGCCGATGTCGGCGAAGCTGCGCACGATGGGGGCAGACCGGGTACTGCGCTCGCCGGTCGCCGACGTGAACGTGATGCTCACGCGTTCGCCGAGTTCGGACAGGTCATCCGGACCGATGTTGAGCTGGCAGTTGCCGTAACGGTCGACCCACGTGACCTCGGCGACGATTTCGTCGCCCTCGTTGCGCGACAACGGGACGACACCGGGCAACAGCAGGTTCGGATCGACCGGGTCGCCGAGCTCCGAGAACGGGACGCCGTTGCAGAGGTGCGCGGCCGCCGGAGCGAAGACGTCCCGGCCGGCGAACGTGGCGCCGGGTGCCTCCAGTTGGAACTCCGGATTGTTGAGCACGACCGCCGCATCGGCTCCGCCGGCAAGCGCGGTTCCCATCGAGAGCAGTCCGTTGTCGGGACCGATCAGGATTCCGCGACCGCCGCCCACCGACACCGCAACACCGCGACGCGACGTACCGACCCCCGGGTCGACGACCGCGAGCACGATGCCGGTCGGTACGTATGCGATGCACCGCGCGAGTGCGAGCGAACCGGCACGCACGTCGAACGGCGGAACCTCGTGGGTGAGGTCGATGACGCGCACGTGCGGGGCGATGTCGGCGATGACGCCCTTCACGATGCCGACGAATTCGTCCCGCAGTCCGTAGTCGGAGAGGAACGAGATCGTGTCGTACAGGGGCTTGTCCATCGAGGGCTCACCCTACGACGGACGCCGGAGCAACGATTCGCCCAACCATGGCCGGAAAAAACGTAGGGGTCGGTGCCAACCCCCCGACGGCACCGACCCTTACGGCGCAACCCTTGCGGGCGCGACTCCCGGTGCGGCGAACCGCCCGGTGATTTGTTGCGTCCCTACCTTACGCACCGTTCGACAATTTGCAACACGGCAACCGGAGTTTTCGTGGCGCGCGGTGAACCTCGAGTCACGGGAAGTGGGCGTTGCTAACCTGACGATTCACGCTCGCGCGTCGCCGAGTTCGCGACTCCGCTCCGTTGCGGCACGCACCGCGGCGATGATGGCATCGTCGACCCGGCGCGCCTCGAGTTCGGCGACTCCGGCCGCTGTAGTCCCGTTCGGAGACGTGACTCTGCGGCGCAGTTCGTCCGCTGCTTCGGGTTCCCGCTCGAGCAACGATGCGGCACCGACCAACACCCTGGCCACCAGCGTTGCACTGGTCGCCGCATCGAAGCCCTCACGGACGGCCGCCTCGCGCAGGGCGCCGGCCACGTAGAAGACGTATGCCGGTCCGGAGCCGACGAGCCCGGTGAATGCGTCGAGCATCGATTCCTGCACCTCGATCACGAGACCGACCGATGAAAGCAACCGTGTCGCCCACCCGCGTTCCTCCGACCCGCAGCCGTCGCCTGCTGCGAACGCCGTCGCCGCCAACCCGACGATGGCGGGGGTGTTCGGCATCGCCCGAACCACCCGCACGTGATCTCCACAGGCGGCCTGCAGCGCGTCGAGACGGACGCCCGCCGCGATCGACACGACCCGTGTTGCGCCGGCGGCGACGGCCTGCCGGCACGTCGCGGCAACGTCGCCGGGCTTCACCGCGATGAGTGCCTCGGTGCAGGCCGGTACGTGTTCGGTGACCGACAACCCGGGAAACATCGACTGCAACTCGGTGCGGCGTTCCGCCCTCGCCTCGCAGACGGCGACGTCGGTCGGGCGATGTCCGGCGTTCAGCAGCCCCTGCACCAACGCCGCACCCATGTTGCCGCCGCCGATCACGACGAGCGTCGTGCGTTCCCCCACGGGGCGAAGGCTACTGAGAGGCCGGGAATCGGCTGGCGAATCCGACCTTTGCGAGGTCGACGAAGTGCGCCTCGACGGTCGCATAGAGCGTGCCGATGATGCGGTCGAGTTCGCGTTCGTCGAGTGCCGGTAACACCAGTTCGCCCACCAGGAACACCGCGTTCTCCGCACCGAGTGCGTAGTGGGCCCCGACCAGCCGCTCGTTGCGTCGCAGCAGGAGTTCGAACACCGTGCCGACGTTCTCGTCGGGAAACGGCATCACGTACGTCTCGTAGCGCAGCGTCCGCTGGCCGAGACTCAGCCAAATGGTGGTGAACTCCTTGGCATCGCCGCGCAGGCGAACCATCCAACGACCCTGCTCGTTGGTGGCCCGTTCGGCGAACACGACGTTCGGGTGCTGGGCACGAACGGTGCCCAGCCACTCGTCGATGCGGCGTTCGAGGGCAACCCGACGACCATCGTCGAGGAGGTCGCTCATCGGCGGATCAGCTGCACGACACGAGGTCGCGCGCGGCGAACTCGGCGATGACGCGCCGCATCCGCATCGCGGCGCGCTGCCACGAGTACGCGGCGCTGCGCAGGACCGCCTGCTCGCTCATCCGACGGGAGAGTGCCTCGTTGCCGATGATCCTCCCGACGCGACTGGCGAAGGAGTCGGCGTCACGATCGGGCACCAGGAAGCCGTTGACGCCGTCGTCGACCAGCGACAACAACCCACCGACCGCGGTGGCCACCACCGGCGTGCCGCATGCGGAGGCTTCCAGGGCCACGAGTCCGAAGCTCTCGCTGCGCGAGGGAACCACGACCACGTCGGCGGCGCGGTAGTAGGTCGCCAACAAGTGGTGCGGCTGCGGCTCGACGAACCGAACCTGCGACAGCACGCCGAGTTCGGCTGCCAGCGCGGTGGCACGGGCGAGCTCGCGGTCGCCGTCGGTTCCGCTGGCACCGCCGACGATGAGAAGTACCGCGTCGCGGCGCCCGAGCGCCGCCAACGTCTCGATCGCGACATCGACACCCTTCAACGGTTGGATGCGCCCGACGAACAGCAGCACCGGGTGACCACCGAGTCCGAGCGCACTTCGTGCTCCGCTACGGCTCCCCGGTGAGAAGAACGCCCGGTCGACGCCCGGCGTGATCACCTCGACCGTACCCGGTGAAGTGCCGTAGAGACTGCGGAACTGCGTGCGTTCCTCCTCGCACGAAACGAAGATTGCATCGCTGCACCCGATGATCGACGATTCGATGTTCTCACGCTCCTGCGATTCCGCGTCGCCGTGCATCGACTTGACGCGCGCGAGGGTGTGGAACGTGGTGACGAGCGGCAGGTTCAGTTCGTGCTTCAGGAGGTGACCCGACACGCCGGACAACCAGTAGTTGGCGTGGATCACCTGTGGTTGCACGTGGTGGCGAAGGTGGTGCCCGACGGAGTCGGTGAACTCCGGGATCACGTCGACGAGACGCTCCTTGGGGAGGTCGAAGTCGCCGGCCCTGACGTGCACGAGACGGTGGTTCGGCTCGATGTCGACCACGTCCGGCAGCCCGGGCTTCCACGCCCGGGTATAGGTGGTGCACTCGAGGCCGAGTCGCGCCAGCGATGAGGTGAGCTCGCGCACGTAGACGTTCATCCCGCCACCGTCACCTACACCCGGTTGGGCGAGCGGTGAAGTGTGGAGGGACAGGACGGCGACGCGCTGCCCGGGGGTTGCAGCCATCGGTCCCGAACCTATCTGGACGGTGCCCCACCCGCGCAGGCGGACGCCGATCACTCCGTTTCGGTGACGAAACTGCGGTAGATGGCCAGCATCGCCTGTTTCTGTTCGTCGTTGAGACGTTCGTCCACCGCGATTGCATCGACCACGGTGTTGCCCGACGACTCCTTCGGGTCGAGCATGCCGGCACGTTCGTACAACGTCTCCGCCGAGATCTCCAGGGCGCGGGCGATCTGTTGGAGGATTTCCGCCGAGGGGCGTCGCAAACCACGCTCGATCTGCGACAGGTAGGGATTCGAGACACCCGCCCGCTTCGCGAGGTCGCGGATCGACTGCTGGGCGATCTCGCGCTGCTGGCGGATGAAGCTACCGATGTCCGGTCGTCGTCGGTTCGCCACGCCTCAACGACTCTCGTCGAGCAGGGAATCGACGCTCGAGGTGGAGGTACGGTACCGGCGAACGAGCTCGCCGGACAGGGCATCGATCTGGGAGAACAGTTCACGGCGACGCGACGACACCGACGATTCGAAGACCGCCAGCCGTGCGACGCACGATTCGAGGTCGACGTCGTCGAGATCGGCGAGCCCGCCGAAGTCGACGGCCTCGCACAGGCGCTCCAGTTCGACGAGGAGGGCGTGATCCGTCGCCACCATGGTGTCTCGCGGTGGGCGGTTGGAGCCGGTGCCGCGTTCGCTACTGAACACCCGCGTGATGCCGCCCGTCACGTCGCCCTGGCGCGGCTCACCGCTCGCACGGCGGCGAACCTCCTCCCGCGCGATGTCGAGTCGACCCTGCACGAGTCGTCGTACGAACGACACGGCATCCTCCTCGACCTGCAGGTCGGCACGCTTGTCGCGAACCTCGCGGAGCGAGAGGGCGGAGAGGTCGCTCCCACCGGACACCGGCGGCAGCACCGCAACCTCGTCGGAGTCGGCGACACGGGCGTGGGGATCGCACTCCTCGCCGTTCAGCCAGACGGTGCAGGACCCGAGGACGGCCTCGAAGCGGGGCCCGAAACGTTGCCGCGCCACCGCAAGAACGTCGGCGACCGTCTCGCCGTGGATCGTCTCGCGCGATCGGCCCGCCGCCTCGCGCGCCGAGGCGAAGAGCAGGAGTCGCGCCACGTGGTCAGCGTACCCAAGCGACTACCCTGCGTCGGACACACGTCTCTTCCATGACCGCACCGCACCGACACGATCCCGACTCGCACGCCGCGGGAGCCGACGACCGGCATCTCGTCGTGGTGCGCCACGGTGAGTCGGAGTGGAATGCACTCGGCAAGTGGCAGGGTCGGGCCGACACCCGCCTCACCGATGCAGGGCGCCGCCAGGCCGCGGATGCGGCGCGGCGACTCCTCGGCACGGATACCGGCGTCGATCGGATCGTTGCGAGTTCGCTGAGCCGGGCGCTCGAGACGGCGACGATCATCGCCCATCACCTCGGTCTCGGAGCACCCCTCGTCGACGTTCGCCTCGTCGAGACCGACGTCGGACCATGGGAGGGACTGCGCGAACACGAAATCGAGTCGGGTTGGCCGAACTACCTCCGCGACCGCAAGACGCCGCCCGACTTCGAACCACCGCACCAGGTGTTCGCGCGCGCGGTCGAATCACTGCGCGAACACGCCGCATCCGGGCAGCGCACCCTGGTCGTGAGCCACAGCGGGCTGATCAGGACGTTGCGACGGATGATGAACGTGCACGACCGCAGACTCCACAACCTCGAGGGGTGTACGTTCCGCCTGGAGTCGAACGGCGAACTGGTCGCCGGCGACTTCGTCTCTCTGGCGCACGCCACACAACCGACGACCAACGATTCCGTCTAGCGTCGCTCGTCGTGCTGGAGCGGTTGCTTGACTCCACCTACGACCGTGCAGTCCGCGACAACCTGCTTCCGCTGACGGCCACCCGTCTCGTCGCCAACACCGGCTACCGGTTCGCCCCGCCCTTCATCGCCATCATCGCCGGTGCCGAACAGGGCTTCGGGGTTTCGATCGCGCAGGTCGGTCTCATCATCAGCATCTCCGAACTCGCCGGATTCGTGGCACCGCTCCTCGGCACGTTCGTGGACCGCGTCTCGCGACGGACCGCGATGGCCACGGGCCTCGCCGGGGCGTTCCTTGGCATCATGCTCATGGCGTTGGCTCCGAACCTCGCCGTGTTGTGCGTGGGTCTCACGCTGCTCAACTTGTTGAAGTCGTGCTTCGACCTGGGGATGGCGGCGTGGATCGCCGACCGCGTTCCCTACGAGCGGCGAGGTCGCGTGGTCGGGCTCACGGAAACCTCGTGGGCACTGAGCCTCCTCGTCGGTGTGTCGGCGCTCGGACTCGTAACCGCCGTGTCTTCGTGGCGGGTTGCCTGCGTGATCGGCGGGGTGCTCATCGCATCCTGTGCGGTGTGGCTCGACCGCCGGGTCCGGGCGGCAGGCGGCGCCACGCACTCCGAACGTCACCCGGAGACGACGCCCGGTCGCATGACCCTACGGGCCTGGCTCGTTCCGCTCTCGATGTTCGGGATGATGGGAGGCGCCCAGTGCCTCTTCGTGACCTTCGGTGCCTGGCTGGCCGACGACTTCGACGTTGGCGCATCCGGAATCGCCGCAGTCGGGTTCGCCCTCGGTGTCGGTGAACTCGTCTCCTCCACGTCGAGCGCGCGACTGACCGACCGGATCGGCAAGGAGCGCAGTGTCGCGCTCGGCGCGGCGCTGATGGTTCCCTCGGCGGCACTCCTGGCCGCATTCGATTCGTCGTTGCTCGTCGGGCTCGTCGGCCTCGCCGTCTTCATCGTCGGCTTCGAGTACGGCGTCGTGAGCATGCTGCCGTTGGCGACCAACCTCGTCGATTCGTCGCCCGGCAAGGGTTTCGGTTTGGTGATCGGCGCCGGAACGTTCGGCCGCGGTGTCCTCACGTTCGTGGCGACGTCGCTCTACGAAACGACGGGGATTCCCGGGGCGGCACTCGCCGGCATCGCCTGTGCGGTGCTGAGCGCCGCGGCGATCTACGCGTTCAGCCGCGGTAGGAGTTGGTGATTGGCAGTCGGCGATCCTTGCCGAACGCCTTGCTCGTCACGCGTACACCGGGCGGCAACTGTCGGCGCTTGTACTCGTTGTTGTCCACGAGCCGCACGATGCGTCGCACCAGCTCCTCATCGTGGCCGAGTGCGATGATCTCCGCGGCCGTGCGGTCCTGTTCCACGTACAACGCGAGCACCGCGTCGAGCACGTCGTAGGGCGGCAGGCTCTGGTCGTCCCGCTGGTCGGGGCGCAATTCCGCCGACGGCGGTTTGTCGAGGGTCGATGCAGGGATGATCTCGCGTCCCGACCGTTCGTTGACCCGTCGGCTCAACGCGTACACGTCGGTCTTGAAGATGTCCTTGATCACCGCGAATCCACCGACGGAATCGCCGTACAACGTGAAGTAGCCGACGGCCAACTCGCTCTTGTTGCCGGTCGTGAGCACCATCCAACCGAACTTGTTGGAGAGCGCCATCAACGTCGTTCCGCGCACGCGACTCTGCAGGTTCTCCTCGGTGAGGTCCGCATCCCGACCGACGAATGCATCCTTCGTCATGGCGAGGTAGGCGGCGAACGCCGGCTCGATCGGAATGGAGAGCAGGTCGATGCCCAGGTTCCGTGCAAGGACCTCGGCGTCGCGCCGCGAGCCCTCGCTCGAGTAACGCGACGGCATCGACACACCGTGCACGTGTCCGGGGCCGAGTGCCTCGGCGGCGACCGCGGCGACGAGTGCCGAGTCGATGCCACCGGAGAGCCCGATGACGACGTCGGTGAAGCCGTTCTTGCGCACGTAATCGCGGGTGCCGAGCGCGAGGGCGGCGAGCACCTCGTCGGGTTCGCTCGGTTCGGCGGCGAGTCCGGCACGAACCGGACTGCGGGGCGCGACGGGTGCCGTCACCGCAACCGGACGTGCGGCGGATCCGCGTCCCGCGACGGGTACGTCGACGACGAGCAACTCCTCCTCGAAGCGTGCGGCGCGCGCGATCACCGAACCCCGTGCGTCGACGACGAGCGAGCCTCCGTCGAACACCAGCTCGTCCTGGCCGCACACCTGGTTGACGTAGACGATCGGAATCCCCGCCTCGACCGCACGGCTCACCACGGTGCGTTCACGCTCCCCACCCTTCGAGCGGTCGAACGGAGACCCGTTGATGTTGATGCAGAGTTGTGATCCCGCCGCCCGCTGCCGCGCAACCGGACCGTCGGGCACCCATACGTCCTCGCAGATGCTGAGCGAAACCGCCGTGCCGGCCACGTCATAGAGGGTGCGGTCGTCGTGGCCGGGCGCGAAGTAGCGCGCCTCGTCGAACACGGCGTAGTTCGGCAACAGCTGCTTGCGGTACACGCCGGCGATCGAGCCGTTGGCACACAGCGCCGCCGCATTGAAGAGTCGGGGTGGTCGTGCGCTGGGGCGCCCGACGGAATCCTGGTGGGCGACGTCGACGAACCCCACCACGACCGCACAGCGCCCGCTTCGCGCGGCCAGCTTCTCCAATGCCGCACGGTTGTCGGCGACGAACCCCGCCTTCAAGACGAGGTCCTCTGGTGGGTAGCCCGACAGCGTCAGTTCGGGGAAAGCGACGAGGTCGCAGCCGAGCGCCTCCGCCCGCGACAAGTACTCCTCGACCCGGGCCAGATTGTGCTCGAGATCACCGACCCTCGGGTTGACTTGGGCGAGTCCGACCCGCAGGACGTTCGGCGCTGCCGTGTCGGGCACGACGTCAGGCTACCGAGCGGCGGATTCGTGCTTCCCGGGAACCTTTTTACACGCCGTTAACAATCGGATGACGCCGCTGACACGAAGATGAAGGAGACTTGACCGTCCCGCCGACGAAAGGAAACGACATGCCGTACCAGGCCGAATACATCTGGATCGATGGTGTGAAACCGACACCACTGCTCCGATCGAAGACGAAGATCCTCGACAATTCGGTGAAGACACCGCCCATCTGGGGTTTCGACGGTTCGTCGACCGAGCAGGCGACGGGCGAGTCGTCGGACTGCATGCTGAAGCCGGTCTTCTGGTGCAAGGACCCGCTGCGTGGCGGCCGCAACATCCTCGTGATGTGCGAGGTGTACCTCGCCAGTACTGGACAGCCGCACCCGACCAACACGCGCGCAGCGTGCGCCGAGGCCGCCGCCAAGTTCTCGGCCAACGGCATGATCTACGGCATCGAACAGGAGTACACGTTCATGCGACTGAACGGGCGTCCGTACGGGTTCCCCGAGGTTGCCGGCGAGCCGGGACCACAGGGGCCGTACTACTGCGGCGTCGGCGCCGGACGCGTGATGGGTCGCGACGTGGTCGAGATCCACACGCAGGCCTGCCTCGATGCAGGTCTCGAGATCTCCGGCACCAATGCCGAGGTGATGCCCGGTCAGTGGGAGTTCCAGGTCGGACCGCTCGACGCACTCGCAGTGAGCGACCAGCTCTACGTGGCCCGTTGGCTCCTCCACCGGGTCGCCGAGGACTTCGACATCGTGGTGTCGTTCGACGCCAAGCCGCAGAAGGGCGACTGGAACGGTGCCGGTGCGCACACGAACTTCTCCACCAAGGCGATGCGCGCCTCCTACGACGCCATCGAGGCGGCGTGCAAGGCGATCGGCGGTCGGGTGATGGAGCACGTGAAGCACTACGGTCACGACATCGAGAGCCGACTCACCGGCAAGCACGAGACGGCACCGTGGAACCAGTTCAGCTACGGGGTCTCCAATCGCGGCGCATCGATCCGCATCCCGTGGCAGGTCGCCCGCGACAAGAAGGGCTACGCCGAGGACCGTCGTCCGAACGCGAACATGGACCCCTACGTCGTCACGCGCCTGCTGCTCGAGACCGTCTGCTCACAGGAGAAGGTGCCGACGTCGAGCGCCAAGAAGAGCGCCAAGAAGAGCGCCAAGAAGAAGCCGAAGGCTCGCAAATAACCCCGCGGGGCGCGTGTCGACCGATGCGTCGGTACGCGCCCCGGTGGCTTCGGCCGTGGCGGCGGGTTCCGTCGACGGTTGACTGAAGGGATGCCGGGAATGCTGGACGCCCAACGCGACTACGTCCTTCGTACCGTCGAGGAGCGCGGCATCCGATTGGTGCGTCTGTGGTTCACCGACGTGCTCGGCAACCTGAAGAGTTTCGCGATCAGCCCCGCCGAGCTGGAGAACGCGCTCAACGACGGCATGAGCTTCGACGGCTCGTCGATCGACGGCTACGGCCGTGTCCAGGAAGCCGACGTGCTGGCGATCCCCGACCCCAACACGTTCGAGGTACTCCCGTGGGTCGACCCGCGGGCGGCCGAGGCACGCGTCTTCTGCGACATCGCGCAGCTCGACGGCACCCCCTTCGAGGGTGACCCGCGACAGGTGCTGCGCCGCAACCTGGAGGCGGCCCGCAAGCTCGGCTTCGTGTTCTACGTCGCGCCCGACATCGAGTACTTCTACTTCGCGCCACCCACCGGCGGACGACCGACCCCGCTCGACGAGGGAGGATTCTTCGATCTCACCACCACCGACATCGCCAGTTCGCTGCGCAAGGAGACCATCCGCACGCTCGAGACGATGAGCATCCCCGTCGAGTACAGCTTCCACGAGGACTCACCGAGCCAGCACGAGATCGACCTCCGCCACACCGACGCCCTCGCGATGGCCGACAGCGTCATGACGTTCCGGTTCGTGGTGAAGGAGATCGCGGCGATGCGCAACGTGCACGCCACCTTCATGCCCAAGCCGTTGGAGGGCGTGCAGGGTTCCGGCATGCACCTGCACCTCTCGCTCTTCAAGGCCGATGCGAACGCGTTCTACGACGACTCCGACCCCTACAACCTGAGTGCCGTCGCCAAGTCCTTCATGGCCGGACTGCTGCGTCACGCCGGCGAGATCACCGCGATCACGAACCAGACGGTGAACAGCTTCAAGCGGCTGGTGCCGGGCTTCGAGGCTCCCGTGCACGTGTCCTGGGCACGCAACAACCGCAGCGGACTCATCCGTGTTCCCGTTCCCAAGCGCGGGAACGACCTCGCGACCCGGATCGAGCTGCGTTCCCCCGACCCGGCCTGCAACCCCTACCTCGCGTTCTCGGTGATCCTTGCCGCGGGACTGCGCGGTGTCGAGGAGGGTTACGAGCTCCCCGCCGAAGCCGACGCCAACCTCTTCGAGATGGGAGACACGGCGCTCGCCAAGCTCGGGATCGAACAGCTGCCGCAGTCGCTGAACGATGCCCTGCGAACGATGGAATCCTCGCAACTCGTGGCCGAGTCACTCGGTGACCACATCTTCGAGTGGTTCCTGCGGAACAAGCGCGCCGAGTGGCGGAAGTACAAGACCCACGTATCCCAGTTCGAGATCGACACCTACCTGCGGTCACTATGACGACGTACGGTGCCGCCGTCGGCATGCTCGCCGTCTTCCCCGAGTCGCCGTCGATCGAGCTGGCGCGCACGCTCGACCTCTCGGGGTACTCGTGGAAGGGTGTCGCCAGTACCGAGGCACTCTCGCGCCTGCAGCCCGTCGATGGTTGGGCCGGAGCCGTCGTTTCCTGCGACGACGATCCCGAGGGCGGCTGGGCAGCCTGTCGCGCGCTGCGACGGTTGGATCGACCGGTCCGTCGAATCCTCGTCCTGATCTCCGGCGCCCAGATCGCCGACCTCGAACAACGCGACAACTTGTTCGACGACTTCCAGCTGTCGCCCTTCCACCCGCGCGAGCTGGAGGCCCGTCTGCGGCACATCTTCTACAACGAACTCACCGCCCCCTCGTCGACCGTGGTCGAACACGGCGGACTGCGGCTCAACCTCGAGACGTACCAGGCCACCTTCGGCGGGCGTCCGCTCGATCTCACGTTCATGGAGTACGAGCTGCTCAAGTTCTTCGTGCAGAACCCGGGGCGCGTCTACTCGCGCGAGGTGATCCTCTCCGAGGTGTGGGGGTACGAGTACTTCGGCGGCGCGCGGACCGTCGACGTCCACGTGCGCCGACTACGGGCGAAACTCGGCGAGGAACACGCACACCTGATCGAAACCGTGCGCAGCGTCGGTTACCGGTTCGGTGCGTCGAAGTGGTCGGGCTGACGGCCGGTCGCCCGCACCGCTCAGACGAACGTCAGCGCACCAATCACCACGAACAACACGCCCGCCCCGCGTTGAATGAGGTGGAGCTTCACCCGCCGCACGAGCGTGCGACCCGCCAGCACCGCCAATCCGGAGACCGAGGCGAGGGCGCACGCGGCACCGACACCGACCGCGACGGGTGAACCCCGCGTTGCGGCGAGGCTCGCCGTCGTCAACTGTGTGAGGTCGGCGAACTCTGCGACTCCGACGGTGGCGACCGATACCGCGAAGACCGACCTCCACGTCCCCGCTCCCCCGGCATCGTGGTCCGACGTGCGTTCGTCCCGCGCACGCCGGGAGTTGACGAAGAGCAGGACCCCCGCAACCACGAAGAGCGCGGACACTGCATAACGGACGGGGTCGGCAGGCAATCTGGAGAGCAGCCCGCCGAGCAGGACCGCCACGACGACGTGCAACGAGTAGGCCGTGCTGACTCCGCACCACACTGCGATGCGACGCGAGTACTTGGTCGCCAACAACAGGGTGGCGAACATCGTCTTGTCCGGCAGCTCGGCGAGGAAGACGAGTCCGAAGGCGGTGAGGAGGTCGCCGATCATCGCACCGCTATCCCCGGATCAGCTGGCGCGCTGCATCCGGCGCGAGAGACGACGGTGGTCGTCCATCATCGTCGGGAGTCGTTCGCTGACCAGTCGGTGGTCGCGCACCACGGCGCGTCCGTGCACGATCGTGTGCTTCGCGCTCGAGGGTCCGCAACGCAACCAGCCCTCGACGGGATCGTCGATCACCCCCGCGAATTGCGGGCCCTCCAGCGACCACACCGCGACGTCACCGACGCTGCCGACGCTCAGTTCACCAATTTCGCCGGTGCGACCGAGGCATCCTGCGCCGCCGCGGGTTGCCATCTCGAGTGCCATCCGCGCCGTGCCGACCGAGGCGCCGCTCGTCAGTTTGGCGAGCAGCATCGCCTGTCGCGCCTCCAGCCACAACGATGCGGCGTCGGCCGATGACGAGCCATCCACACCGATGCCGACGTGCACGCCGGCATCACGCAGCTTCACCGTCGGTGCGATACCGGATGCAAGGATCAGGTTGCTGCTCGGGCAGTGGGCCACACCGACGCCGGCACGGCCGAGCCTGACGATCTCGGCATCGTTCGGTTTCACGCAGTGCGCGAGCCAGACGCGGTCGCTCATCCATCCGACGTCGGCGAGGTATTCGGTCGGGCGGCAACCGAACGTCGCCAGCGAATATGCGTCGTCCTCGTCGTTCTCCGCGAAGTGCGTATGCAAACGAACGTCGAGGCGCTCGGCCAGGGCGGCCGACTCGCTCATCAGTTGCCTGGTGACGCTGAACGGTGAACACGGTGCCAGTGCGATACGCACCATCGCCCCGTTCGAGCGGTCGTGGTGGATGGCGACGTGCCGCTCGCTCGCCGCCAGGATCTCGTCGTGGTCCTGCACCACGTCGTCGGGTGGGAGCCCTCCGTCCTTCTCCGACAACGACATGGATCCGTAGGTCGGATGGAAACGGATCCCGAGGTCGCGGGCGGCGGCGATCTCGGCCGCCAGCAGGTCACCGGCCCCGCGCGGGTGCAGGTACAGGTGGTCGGAGGACGTCGTGCACCCGGCGAGTGCCAGCTCGGCGAGTCCGACCCATGCCGACACGTGCGCCGACTCCTCGTCGAGCGCCCTCCACAGCGGGTACAGCGTTCGCAGCCAACCGAACAACGCGGAGTTCGTCATCGGCCCGTAGGCACGCGTCAGGTTCTGGTACAGGTGGTGGTGCACGTTCACCAACCCGGGGGTCACCAGGCACCCGGATGCATCGATCGAATCGCGCGAGGGCGGCGGTGTTCCGGAGCCGACGCCAACCACGAACCCACCGTCGATCGCCACCCACCCACCGGGCAGCTCGCGTCGGGACGCGTCGAGCGTGGCGACGAGCCGCGCCGAATGGACGACGAGATCGTGGGAGCGTTGGTTCGGGCTCAGGTGTTGAGCTCGAGCAACTCGCTCGCTTCGTTGCGCGTCCGAGCATCGCGGTGGAGCGACTCACCGAGGATGGCAGCGATGACCACCGTGCCGACGCCGACGATGACCGGGAACGCGAGCAGCACCACGACCAGGACGACCGCGCCGATCATCCCGTTACCTCTTCTTGCGGGTCGGCTTCTTGACCGACTTCTTCTTTGATGCGGACTTCTTCTTCGGTGCCGACGTCTTGCCCGACGACTTCCTGGTCGCGCTGCTCGGTGTCCGCTCGGTAGCGGTGGCGGGCACGTACGCCCACGCCTCCACCTCGACTGCTCCACCAGCCGGCAGTGCCGCGACACCGATGGTGCTGCGTGCCGGACGGTGCGAGCCGAACTCGGCGACGTACGCCTCGTTGAACGTGGCGAAGGTGTCCATGTCGGTGAGGAAGCAGAGCGTCTTGGAAACGTCGCCGAGGCTCGCCCCGACGCTGGCCAACTGCTTGCGGAGGTTGGCGATCGCCTGGGCGGTCTGCGCCCGCACGCCGCCCTCGACGAGGCTCCCGTCCCGCAAACCGAGTTGTCCGGAAACGATGATCCAGTCGCCGGCGCGTACGACGGGTGTGTAGGGACCGATTGGTGCAGCCATGTCGCCAAGGCTAGACGCACGATTGCTCGTTACCCTTACCGCGTGCGAACCGGTACCCGGCGCGAATTCCTGCGGGATTCGGCACGTACGTTGCTCGGTGGCTCGCTCGTTCTCGGCGCCGCTCCGATCGTCGCCGCGTGCGGCAACTCCGGAGGATCGTCGCTCCCCGATGACGTGCAACTGGTACAACGATTCCCCCAGAACCTGGTCGCCGGACCGGTGCGTCTACCCATCTCGCTGGCGAGCAACGGCGGACTACTGACCGCCGGCGCTTCGAACGGCACCCCCGACGAACTCTCGGCGCATGTCGTACGTATCGACGGCGGGCGCAACGACACGATCGTCGAGGGTCTGGTCGCCCGCCGCCACGATGCCAACATCGCGACTCCCTACTGGCCATTCCGCACCGAGATCGCCGAACCGGGCTTCTATCGTCTGGTGCTCGAGGGCGGGCCGAGCGACGGTGCCGCATTCCAGGTGTTCGCCCGCGGGGAGATCGGTGTGCCCGGGATCGGCGATCGTCTCCCGGTCTTCGACACGCCGACGTTCGACGACGCGCGCGGCGTCGACCCGGTGTGTACCCGACTCCCCGAGCCGTGCCCGCTGCACGGTGTCACACTGCGGGACGCGCTCTCGCTCGGCACTCCCGTGGTGCTCCTCGTCGGCACACCGGCGCACTGCTCGACCGGCACCTGTGCACCTGCACTCGACGCGCTCGTCGGTGCCGCACGCAACGACGGCGGTTCCGCCACGTTCCTCCACGCGGAGGTCTACGCCGACCCGGATGCGACGACCGTGGCACCGATCGTCACCGCGCTGGCGATGACCTACGAGCCGGCGGTTTTCGTCACCGATGCCACGGGAGTGGTGACGGCGCGATTGGACGCGGTGTTCGACGAGGTCGAACTGGCGTCGGTACTCGCGTGAGACGCGGTTCGGTCAGCTGAAACTCTGGCCGCAACCGCAGGTGCGGTTGGCGTTCGGATTGGTGATCTTGAAACCGGACTCGTTGAGTCCGTCGGTGTAGTCGAGGCTGGCACCCGCGAGCAACTGGGCCGAGGCGGGGTCGACGACCACCTTCACGTCGCCGAAACTCTCGACCTTGTCCTCGCTGGTGAAGTCACCGTCGAAGTACATCTCGTAGGAGTACCCCGAGCATCCGCCGGGACGAACCGCGACCCGCAGGGCGAGGTCGGCGGCGTTCTCCGTCTCGAGCAGTTGCTTGACTTTGGTGGCGGCGGCGGAAGTGAGTGTGATCATGGCGACCCCAAAACTACCGCCACCCCCGCATCGGACAACGAACAGAGCACCCGGGAGTTGGCGAAACCTGCCACAGTCGCGCGGGAAGGCCGGCTGGAGGGGCATCGGTAGGTTGAGGGCGTGACGACCGGCCCCTCGCCGCGCGGCTCGGTTCGCCCGCCCTCCCGGGACGAGGTTCGCAACCTGTTGCGCGCCGTCATCGACCCGGAACTCGGCGCAAGCATCGTCGACCTCGGCATGGCGACGGATGTCGACGTATCCGACGACGGCTTGGTCACCATCGGGGTGAAGCTGACGATCAAGGGATGTCCGCTGCGCGCCCAGATCAAGAACGACATCGAGTCGCGGCTCGAGACCCACCCCGGGGTGTCGAAGGTGAGGATCGACTGGGGGGAGATGAACGCCGAGGAGCGCTCGGCGGTGATGACGAAGGCTCGCTGGAACGCACGGGAGAACGCCTCCGACACCGCGGTGCCGCTCAATGCCCGCATCCTCGCCATCGCCAGCGGCAAGGGCGGTGTGGGCAAGAGCTCCGTCACGGCCAACCTCGCGGTCGCACTCGCCGCGCACGGTCGCACCGTCGGGGTGTTGGATGCCGACATCTGGGGCTTCTCGATGCCGCGAATGCTCGGAATGGCCGACCGGCTGGAGGCCCGTCGGATCGACGGCGTCGAGAAGCCGAGGATCATCCCCAACGAACGACGCGTCGGTTCCGGACTACTGAAGGTGGTGAGCACGGGGATGCTCGTCGAGAACGAGGGTACGGCGCTGATGTGGCGCGGTCTCATGCTCACCAAGGCCGTCGAGCAGTTCCTCAACGACGTGCACTGGGGCGAGCTCGACTACCTGCTGATCGACATGCCCCCCGGCACCGGCGACGTGCAAATGGGACTCGCCCGCATGCTTCCGCGGACCGATCTCATCATCGTCACGACGCCGGCCGTCTCGGCACAGAAGGTGGCGATCCGCGCCGCCGACATGGCGCAGCGGAGCTTCCTTCGCGTCGCCGGGGTCATCGAGAACATGAGCCACTTCACCTGCGAGCACGGCACCAGCTACCCGCTATTCGGCGAGGGTGGCGGCGCGGCGCTCGCCCGCGAGATCGGTGCCGAGTTGCTCGGTCAGGTACCGATCGAGAACGCGGTGGCGCACGGGAGCGACACCGGCGAACCGGTGGCGATCGACGGCACCTCCGCGGCCGCCGAAGCATTCCGCGTAATCGCCGGCAAGATCATCGCCGCCACCGTCCCCTCCGGCGACCTGGCGGGATGTTCGGCTCGACTCCTCGACACGGTGGAAGTTGCGCTGCGCAAGACGCCTCGCTGAGCGTCAGGGAAGCCTGTCGTAGTCCGGATCGTCGGGGAACACGATTCCGACCACACGTCCGTGGGAATCGTGGCGGAGTTTCGGCAGGATCGGAGTCGGCACACCGACCCGACGCGCCGCCTCGACCGCGGTGCGCGTGTCGCGGTGCGCAGCGAGGAACTCGAGGTTGGC
The DNA here is from genome assembly GCA_044344715.1 of Ilumatobacteraceae bacterium. GTDB lineage: Bacteria > Actinomycetota > Acidimicrobiia > Acidimicrobiales > Ilumatobacteraceae > F1-60-MAGs027. Next base: position 26,186 of record JBIJCI010000023.1, read on the forward strand.
GATCGTCGGGGGAATCATCGCCAGTTCGCCGCGCCGTGCCCGCGCCAGTGCATCCGTCGGCGACACCCAGAGGCTGGCGATCGTCTCCTTCTCGTCGTGCAGCGGGTCCTGCGAATCCGGCGCGACGGCGACGAAGAAGCGCGTGTCGAACCGTCGCTTCTCGCCGACCGGGGTGATCCAGTGGCTGACGTAACGGATCGCATCGACCGCGAGTCGCAGACCCTCGCGCCGGCACAGCTCACCGAGCGGGAGCGATCCCTCGTGAACCTCGTGGCGTGCGGTCTCGAACCGCTCCTTTGAGTCGGGGTCGCCGAGCGACACGAAGTTGCCGCGCGCATCGCGGGCGAGCAGCACACCGGCCTCCTCGAAGCATTCCCTGATGGCCGCCACCCAGTAGGCCAGCCCACCCCTCGGTATCCGCAGCAGGTCGCTCGCCTCGGCGTCGCTCAACCCGTCGCAGAGCTCGTCGAGTTCCGCCGACCCATCGACCTCGTCAACCCGTCCCCCGGGAAAGACGAACATGCCGCTGGCGAACGCCGCACTCGTCGTGCGCTGCAGCATGAACACCTCGATGTCGCTCGGGGCGTCGCGGACGAGCATCACGGTCGACGCCGGTCGCAGCGGTACCGTCGCGGGGTCGACGGACCCGTGCGACCCGCTCATTTCTCCCGCGGTGTGCGCATCTCGCGGTAGTCCCGCGCCGCACCCTCGAGCGGCTCGACGTCGAGCGTGATGCCGTCGATTGCGGCCACCCGCAACGGTTCACCGGCCCTGATCGGGGTGGCGCGGTTCGTACGCGCGCGCCACCGCGCGTCGCGCACGAGCGCCTCGCCCTCCGGTGCGATGTCGGTGGAAGCGACCCCCTGTAGTCCGATCAACCACTCCCGGCCGATGGTGGGCGTGGCGAAACGCGTACGCACCATCGATGGCATGCCGACCACGAACGCCAGGGTCATCGACGCCACTCCGGCCACCAACGTGAGCCAGGAGAGCCGCAGCGACGCCTCTTGCACGCGTCCGTAGAGCGTGAACGATGCGACGACGTACGAGACCACACCGACTCCCGTCCAGAGTCGCGGGATGCCCACCTGCACGTCGATGGCGAATGCGAACACGGCGAGGACGAGAAGGGCGAGGCCGATCGGGCGAACGGGCAGCTCGGCGAACCCGAACGAACCGAGCAGCGTGCAGACCGCCCCGACGAAACCGGCGATACCGACCCCCGCGGTGAAGAACTCGAACACGAGGAGTGCGAGACCGAAGGAGAAGAGCAGGTAGGCGAGCGCGGCACTGGCCGACGTGTGCATGAGTTGCTCGAGGGTCCCCAACTTGAAGAACCGCGTCGTCGCGGCTTCGCGCACGATGCCGCCGTCTCCGTCGATCGATTCGACGACGGTGTCGAGCACCGCACCCTTCACGCTCAGGCCGTCGAGCGCGAACAACATGTTGCGCAGCACGGGAACGCCCTCGTCCGGGATGTCCAAC
>JBIJCI010000059.1:0-8092 GCA_044344715.1 Ilumatobacteraceae bacterium
GCTGGAACCCGCAGCCACCGACGAGATCTGGTCGTAACCGACCGTCCCGATGGAACCCGGCGTGTTCAGTGCAGCCTGCCACGTGGCCTCGAAGTCTGCGGCAGTGATCGGCGAACCGTCTTCCCAGACCGCTTCAGGGGCGATGTCGTAGGTCACGGTCATGCCGGCACTTGCCGGAGGTGTGTAGGTGTAGTCGTACGTGACTTCGGCACACTGCTCCAGCGTCGGGAACGAGACTGGCTCGCCGGCCGGCTCCTCCGCTGCGGTGTCCTCGGTTACGTCCTCGTCACTACCACCGCACGCCGACGCAACGAGTGCGACCGCGAACAGCGAGGCAGCGAGACGAGTCGCTTTGCTGTGTTTCTTCATGTATTCGACCTCCCCGTCGAAAAGGTGGGGCGTCACCCCCATAATGATGACTACTCCACCATACTCAGGGTCGCGGCGTTCGGGAGTGCCGCGGCGTAACCGTATTAGGCCAGATGACGCCGATACTGCACGATTCGGGCGAATTCTGCAGGATCGAGACTGGCGCCCCCAACGAGCACCCCATCGATATCGGGCTGTTTCATGATGTCGACGATCGTCCCGGCCTTGACGCTGCCTCCGTACTGGATACGTACCGCGGATGCCGCCGGCTTCGATGACACCTCGGCAACCTCCCCACGGATGGCCGCAATCACCTCCTGGGCATCGGATGGCGAAGCGGTTCGACCGGTTCCGATTGCCCAGATCGGCTCGTAAGCGATCACCATCGACTTCACCTGTTCGTTCGTGCGATGTTCGAGGACCGTACGCACCTGTCCTCGGACCTTGTCGAGCGTGTGCCCTGCCTCACGTTCCGCAAGGGTTTCCCCAACGCACAGAATCGGAACCATCCCGTGTTTCTGCACTGCCGCAACCTTTCGGGCGACGAATTCGTCGGTTTCACCAAAGAATTCGCGTCGTTCGCTGTGGCCGACGATCACGTACTGAACACCGAGTTTCGAGAGAAACACGGGCGACACTTCCCCGGTGAAGGCCCCCTTGTCCTCCGTATGGCAATTTTGGGCGCCCAATCGGATCTTCAGTTGGTCCGCATCGATGAGAGTCTGGATGCTCCGGAGGTCGGTAAACGGTGGATGCACCGATACTTCGAGCGACGACAGGTCGTCCTTCTGGAGCAGGTAGGCCAACTTCTGGATGCATTGAATCGCCTCGAAGTGGTTGTTGTTCATCTTCCAATTGCCGCTGATGATCGGTACCCGTTCATCGGACATTGTTCGCCTCCCTCAAGGCTCGCAACCCGGGAAGATCACCGTGCTCCAGGAGCTCCAGCGACGCTCCGCCACCGGTCGACACGTGATCCACTCCGTCATCCAGACCGAAAAGCGCGAGAGCGGCAGCGGAATCACCGCCGCCCACGACGGTGAACGCCTTCGTATCGGCCATCGCCTGGGCGACGGTTCGTGTTCCCTTGGCGAATCGCGCGTCCTCGAACACTCCCATCGGGCCGTTCCAGAACACCGACCGTGCATCCATGATTGCATCGCTGAATGCGGCTGCGGTTCCCGGTCCGATGTCCAATCCCTTGGCTCCGGGGGGAAGTCGTGTTCCGAAGGTCGAGTAGGTGCCGTCGGCATCCAGGCCGATGATGTCCTCGGGAAGCGTGATTTGGGGATGTTCGTTCAGGAGCCTCCGACAATAGTCCAGCTGGTCGACCTCGCAGATCGAATCGCCGACCGGAAGTCCGCGCGCAGCGAGGAACGTGAAACACATTCCGCCGCCGATGAGCAGCGTGTCACACAAACCGACCAACGTGTCGATGACTCCCAACTTGTCGCTGACCTTGGCACCACCCAGGACCGCAACGAACGGACGCTTCGGTGCGGTGCGCAGCGAGTCGATCACCTCGACCTCCCGTTGAACGAGGAACCCTGCGGCGGATGGGAGAGTTCGGGGCGGACCGACGATGGAGGCGTGAGCGCGGTGCGACGCACCGAACGCATCGTTGACGAATGCGTCGACCCCAGCAACCAGCGTGGCGACGAAAGTGGCGTCGTTCGATTCCTCCCCCGCCGAGAACCGCAGGTTCTCGAGGAGTTCGACGCCGGGTGCCAGCTCGGCAAGCCGCTCGCGAACCGGCGTCATGGAGTACTTCCGACTGGGGTTGCCGTCCGGACGTCCGAGGTGACTCGCACAAACGACGCGAGCGCCGTGCTCCTGCAACCACTTGATGGTCGGCAACGCCGCACGGATCCGAAAATCGTCGGTGATCGTCCGGGCATCGTCGGGACCGCTCATCGGCACGTTGAAGTCGGTCCGCACGAGAACGGTCCTGCCGCGGAGGTCGCCCAAATCCTCCAGAGTCGGGAGCTTCACGCGGAGAGGATCGTCAACGGAGCTTGCGGCCGATGAAACCGACGAGATCGACGAGTCGGTTCGAGTACCCCCACTCGTTGTCGTACCAACCAAGAACCTTCACCAGCGAACCCATGCTCATGGTGAGGTCGGCGTCGAAGACGCAACTATGGGGGTTGCCAACTATGTCACTCGACACGATGGGATCGATGCAGAACTGGAGGACGCCCTTCATCGAACCCTCCGCCGCACTCCGAAACGCTGCATTGATCTCGTCGACCGACGCCGGCTTCCGCAGATTGGCGACGAAGTCGGTGATCGACCCCGTGGGGACGGGAACGCGAAGGGCAGTTCCGTCGAGTTTGCCCTTCATCGCCGCCATGACGAGGCTGGTGGCGCGTGCTGCGCCGGTGGATGTCGGGGTGATGTTGATTGCCGCACCGCGGGCACGACGTAGATCCTTGTGGGGGCCATCAACCAACATCTGATCCCCGGTGTACGCATGCACCGTGGTCATCATCCCGTTGTCGACGCCGAACGCATCATCGAGGACCTTCACCAGTGGCACGAAACAATTGGTGGTGCAACTCGCGTTGGACACCACCTGGTGCTTGGCGGGATCGAAATCGGTGTGGTTCACTCCGTAGACGAAGGTGGCATCGGCGCCCGTGGCCGGTGCCGAGATGACGGCAACTCGTGCACCAGCGGCCACATGCGCAGCCGCTTTGTCGCGATCGGTGAAGAATCCCGTCGACTCGACGACAACGTCGACCTGGAGGGCCTTCCACGGCAGGTTCGCGGGATCCCGCTCGGAGAGCACCTTCAGTGTCCGGCCGTCCACCGAAATCCCGTCGCCGGTCGCGTGGATGGCCTCGGGGAGTACACCCATGACCGAGTCGTACTTGAGCAGGTGAGCCATCGTCGCCTTGTCCCCGAGGTCGTTCACCGCCACTATCTCGATGTCGCTCGAACTGCCGTGGACTGCGCGGAAGAAACTTCGGCCGATCCTGCCGAAACCATTGATGCCAACTCGTACGGTCATGCGACGCATCCTAGTTTTTGTCGATGTCGCGGTGCGTGACACGCGCCGCTATCCCGATCTTCTGCAGCCGCGAGCACAGGGCCTCTGCCATCGAAACGGAACGATGACGTCCGCCGGTGCAACCAATGGCGATGGTGAGGTAGCTCTTTCCTTCGTTCCTGTACGCGGGAATCAGCGATGCGAAGAGTCCCTCCACCCGATCCAGGAATTCACGGGCCGGCTGCTGTCCGAGTACGAACGTCCGTACCGGATCGTCGAGTCCACTGAGCGGCCTCAGCGACTCGTCGTAGTGGGGATTCGGGAGGAACCGGACATCGAGGACCGTGTCGACGTCGAGTGGCAGGCCGTGCTTGAATCCGAACGACATCACGGACACTTGCAGCGTGTCCGGCTGATCATCCGATGCGAACAACCCGGACATGTGCGCCTTGAACTCCTGGAGCAGAAGACCACTCGTGTCGATTACCTTGTCCGCGCCGCCACGGACGGGCTCGAGCAATTCGCGTTCATGCTCGATGGCTTCCGATACGGTTCCCGATTCGGTGCGAAGCGGATGCTTCCGACGTGATTCGGTATATCGCTTCACCAGCGCCTGCGTCGATGCCTCGAGGAAGAGTATTCGAACGACGTGTCCCGCCGCGCGGAGCCTCGGAGCGAGCTCCGCAGCATGAACCTGTTGCGAGGCCACTCCAACCACCAAGGCGAGGCGGGATGACCGGTCGGACGAGACGCCGGCAAGTTCGACGAACTTGTCGACCAGTTCCACCGGCATGTTGTCGACGACGAACCATCCGAGATCTTCCAGGACATCCGCCGCCTGGGATCGACCCGCACCGGACAATCCGGTGATCAGGAGGATTTCGGCCACGTGAAAACGCTACCCAGGCTCGTGGAGCTTCGAATGGAGCGCCAGCGCGACATCGTCGGGCAAGAGTCGTCGGAGGTCGTCGAGCGATGCGGCACGAATCTGCGCGATCCCACCGAGCTCCTTGACCAACGCGTCGCGGCGCTTCGGACCGAGACCTTTGATGCCATCCAGCTCGCTGGCTCGCATTCGTACCGATCGCCGTGCGCGATGGAAGCTGTTGGCGAACCGGTGCGCCTCGTCTCGAATCACCTGGAGCATGTACAACGCCTCGCTCCCTCGAGGTATCCGGACGGGCTCCACCCGGCCCGGCACGAACACCTCTTCGAAGCGTTTCGCAATCGAGGCAAGGTCGATCTCATCCTCCAGCCCCAACTCTTCCAGAACCTCGCGGGCAACGTTCAACTGGCCCTTGCCGCCGTCCACGAGAATCAGCTGCGGTGGGTAGGCAAAACGACCGGGTTTCGTACCGCGCTCCTCTGCGGGAGCATCGCGCTCATTGACGTAGGCGCTCAGTCGACGGGTCAACACCTCGCGCATGGCGGCGTAGTCGTCGTTGCCAACGACCGTTCGAACGTTGAACTTCCGGTACTCGCGTTTCAGAGGTAGCCCATCCTCCAGGACGACCATCGAGCCGACGTAGTCGGTGCCCTGCAGATGTGCCATGTCGTAACATTCGATCCGCAGGGGTGCCTGCGTCAGGGAGAGTCGCTCCTGCAGCTCGGCGAGCGCCCGACTCCGGGAGTTGTGGTCGCTGGCCCGTTTCATCCGGTGACGAACGAGGGCATCACCCGCGTTCTTCGCCACCATCAACATGAGCTCGCGCCGATCCCCGCGCTGCGGTACCCGGATCTCCACGCGTGAACCACGGCGCTCCGACAGCATCGCCTCGCACGCTTCGCGGTCATCCGGATTGCACGTGACCATCACTTCCTTGGGCCAACCGAGCGCGGGTTCCTCCGCATAAAGATCGACCACGACGTGCTTCATGAGTCCGGCTTGCTGGAGATCATCGCCCTTGTCGACGATGAAGCCATTGCTGCCCAGCACCCTGCCTTTGCGTACGTAGAAGACGTGGACACTCGCCTCCAACTCCGAATCGACGAGTGCCACGAAGTCGACGTCGTCGGAGCGATCCCCCACCATCTGCTGTTTCTCGAGTGCCCTGTCGATTGCGCCGAGCCTGTCGCGGATACGTCCGGCATCCTCGAAGCGTTCCTCGTCCGAAGCGCGTGACATCGCCGCCCCGAGTTCCACCCGAACGTCCTCGGTGTCGCCTTCGAGGAACCGAACGAGTCCCTTCACATGACGCGAGTAGTCGTCGACGGAGACTGCGCCGACGCACGGACCCGAGCATTTTTCGATATGGAAGAGCAGACACGGTCGCATCAACCGCTCGTGCTGCCTGAACTTTGCCGGGGAGCACGTTCGGACCGGGAACGTCCTGACCAACGAATCGAGGGTGTCGCGGATCGCCCAGGCATGTGCGTAGGGGCCGAAATAGCGGGTTCCCTTGCGCTTTCGACCGCGCATCACGACTGCCCGAGGCCACTGCTCATCGGTGGTTACGGCAAGGAACGGATAGCTCTTGTCGTCGCGCAGTCGTACGTTGAATCTCGGACGGTGCTGTTTGATGAGGTTGTACTCGAGCATCAGCGCCGAGACCTCGTTCTGTACCTCGATCCAGGTCACGTCGGCAGCCGCCGCCACCATCGCGGCGGTTCTACCGTGCAACTGTGCGGGATCGACGAAGTAGCTCGAGATTCGCGCACGAAGATTCGCCGCTTTACCGACGTAGATGATCCGACCACTCGGGTCCCTGAACTGGTAGGAACCCGCACCGGTCGGTATCTCGGCGATATCGGGGCGTCGCATGTCCTCAGCCGTCTCGGAGGACGTCGAGCAGGAAGCGCCCGGTGTGGCTCGCCTTCACGCGGGCGACGTCCTCGGGGGTGCCCTCGGCAACGATGCTGCCCCCACCGTCGCCACCCTCGGGACCGAGGTCGATCAACCAATCCGCCGTCTTGATGACGTCGAGATTGTGCTCGATCACCAGCACGGTATTGCCCTGGTCCACCAGTCGGGCGAGAACGATCAGGAGGCGTCGTACGTCCTCGAAGTGGAGTCCCGTCGTCGGTTCGTCGAGGAGGTAGATCGTGTGTCCCGTCGAACGTCGTGCCAACTCGGAGGCGAGCTTCACCCGTTGCGCCTCGCCGCCCGAGAGGGTCGGTGCCGACTGTCCGAGACGTACATAGCCGAGTCCGACGTCGACCAGGGTTTGCAGGTGTCTCGCGATTCGGGGCTGATTCTGGAAGAAGCCGAGCGCGTCGCTGATCGGCATGTCCAGTACCTCGGCGATGTTCCGACCCTTGAATCGAATCTCGAGCGTGTCGCGGTTGTACCTCGCCCCCTTGCACACCTCGCAGGGGACGTAGACGTCGGGGAGGAACTGCATTTCGATTCTGATCGTGCCGTCACCGGAACAGGCTTCGCAGCGACCACCCGACACGTTGAACGAGAAGCGTCCCGGCTGGTAGCCCCGAACCTTGGCATCCGGAGTATTGGCGAAGAGTTTTCGGATGTCGTCGAAGACGCCCGTGTAGGTGGCCGGGTTCGAGCGAGGTGTACGACCGATTGGTGATTGGTCCATGTCGATCACCTTGTCGAGCTTGTCGATTCCGGTCACCGATTTGTGACGCCCGGGGGATTCCTTGCTCTTGTGGATCTTCTGCATCAGCGCCGGCAGGAGGATGTCCCTGACCAAGGTGCTCTTGCCGCTGCCCGACACCCCGGTCACGGCGACGAAGCATCCGAGCGGAATGCGCACGTCGAGCTGCTTGAGGTTGTGCTCACGTGCACCCTTGACGACCAACGCATCGGAACCGATCGCGCGACGCGACACCGGGACGACTATTCGCTGCCGTCCGGAGAGGTATGCGCCCGTCAGTGACTCCTTCGCCTTCTCGATGCCCTTCACCGGGCCGGTGTACACAACCGCACCGCCATGCTCTCCTGCACCGGGGCCGATGTCGACGATCCAGTCACTGGCCCGAATCGTGTCCTCATCGTGTTCCACCACGAGCACGGTGTTCCCGAGATCACGGAGCCTGTGCAGCGTCTCGATCAGACGATGGTTGTCGCGTTGATGGAGACCGATCGAAGGTTCGTCCAACACGTAGAGCGTGCCGACGAGGCCGGATCCGATCTGACTGGCAAGCCGGATTCGCTGCGCCTCCCCTCCTGCGAGTGTTCCAGCCGAGCGGGACAGCGTCAGGTAGTCGAGACCGACATCGAGGAGGAACCCCAGCCGAGCGTTGATTTCCTTCGTGATGCGTTCAGCAATGAGTTTCTCGCGCTTGGTGAGCTTCAGTCCGGCAAGGAACGCCGCCGATTCCGCGATCGACATGTTGCAAACGTCCGAGATCGACTTCTCGTTGACCCGCACCGCCAGGGACTCGGGCCTGAGTCGTGCTCCCTTGCAGGACGAACAGGGCTTCTCGCGCATGTAGCTCTCGTATTGCTCGCGTTGGTAGTCGCTCTCCGCACCCTCGTGGCGGCGCTTCAACCAGGGAATCACGCCCTCGAACGCCGTACTGTACTCGCGTACCCGACCGTAACGATTGCGGTACTTGACGATGACGTTCTCACCGAGACCGTTCATGATGATCTTGCGATGCCTTTCGGTGAGCTTCGACCACGGCTTGTCCGTATCGATTCCCTCCTCCTCGGCAACCGCCTCGAGCATTCTCGTGAAGTACATGGTGTGAGCGCTTCGCCACGGCGCGATGGCACCCTCGCTGATGCTCAAATCGGGATCCGGTACCACCAATTCGGCATCCACCTCG
>JBIJCI010000060.1:0-8087 GCA_044344715.1 Ilumatobacteraceae bacterium
CGCCGGTAAGCGCCCTGCGAACCCGGAAACCGGATGCAATCTTCGAAGCGTCATAGGCATGATTCGGCTGGTTGCACTCCAACATCACCAGATTCGATGCGTCAACGACGTTGTTGATCGGCCGCATCCCCGCGGCTATCACGCGGCGCACGAGATGGTCGGGCGAGGGTCCGACGACGACACCGCTCATCACCGTGAGGTTGAACCGGGCGCACGACGTCTGGTCGACGATCTTCACGGGAATCCGACGGGCCGCACCTTTGCGGGCGGAGTCACCATTCGGAGGTGCGAATTTCACGCCCAATCTTGCAGCCACGTCGCGCGCTACTCCGAGATGTCCGGTGGCATCGGGCCGGTTACGGGTGATGTCGAGGTCGTACACCACGTCGCGTGCAACGCCGAGGGCCTCGAATACGTTGCGACCCGGTTTGGACCTCGCAGGCAGGATCATGATCCCTGCGGCATCGCTCGCCAATCCCAGTTCGGCCGCCGAGCAGAGCATGCCCTCGGAATCGATGCCCAGGATTCCGCGGCGCAGGATCTCGCGCCCATCGGGCATCTTCGTACCGAGCGTGGCGAGTGGTACGAGGTCTCCCGCCTGCATGTTGAACGCTCCGCACCACACGTGGCGCTCGACGCCGTCACCGGCATCCACCCACACCCTGTGCACCTTCGCGGCATCCTGGTGCCGCTCGGTCCGCAACACCCGGGCCACGACCACTCCCGCAACCGGTGTGCCGACGACTTCCATCGATTCGACCTGCATCCCGAGCGATGTGATGACGTCACCCAACTGCTCGTCGGGGATTCGCTTGACGTCGCAGTACTCGGCCAGCCACGAACGAACGATGCGCATGACTACGCCACCTCACAGCCCATCAGAACTGCCTCACGAAGCGCAGATCGTTGGCATACATGTCACGCAGATCGGCGACGCCGTGGCGCTCCTTGGCCATGCGGTCGATACCGAAGCCGAAGGCGAACCCGGTGTAGACCTCCGGATCGATTCCGCCGGCACGCAGCACGTTGGGGTGCACCATGCCGCAACCACCGAGCTCTATCCACTTGCCGTTCGCACTACGAACGTCGAACTCCGCACTCGGCTCGGTGAACGGGAAGTAGTTCGGACGAAGCCGACTGGTGAAGTCGCTGCCGAAGAACGCCTTGGTGAAGGCTTCGATCGTGCCCGCCAAGTGCGCGAACGTGATGCCCTTGTCGATGACGAGTCCCTCGATCTGGTGGAACACCGGCATGTGCGTGGCATCGGGGGTGTCACGCCGAAAAACGCGACCCGGCATCACCGCATAGATGGGCAAGTCCCATTCCTGCATCACGCGAATCTGAACGGGCGAGGTGTGGGTTCGCAACAACGTCGAGCCAGGTACTCCGTAGCGGACGAAGAGCGTGTCGAACCCGCTGCGAGCCGGATGGTTGGGGGGCATGTTCAGGGCGGTGAAGTTGTGGAAGTCGGTCTCCACCTCCGGCCCCTCGGCGACCCTGAAACCCATGCCGACGAAGACGTCCTCGAGTCGCTCCCAGGCCTGGGTGACGATGTGGGCATGGCCCCGTTTCCGGCGCGACAGGTGCTCGGTGAGGTCCATGGATTCGCCGGCCGCCGCCGTGGCAGCCGCCGCCCCTTCGAGTTCGACCAGCCGATCGGACATGATTGCTTCGATCGATTGCAGTGCCTCGTTGATCGATCTGCCCGCCGACTTGCGTGCCTCAACGTCGACGATCGCCCCGAGCGACGACTTCAATCCAACCAGCGCACTCCCCTTGCCCGTATGTTCGTTGGCTGCCCGACGCAGGGATTCGACGTCACCGGCCGAGCCAAGGGCCTCGGTCGCCAGTCGGGTCGCGTCGGCGATACGCGATGCGAGATCGGGCGACGACGACATCACATCGAGAGTAGTTGAGGAATCACGGTCCGACGGTCAGCCGTCGACGATTGCGATCCCGGTTTCAGCGGATGCATTCTCCAACGAACCCAGGTCGGTGATGTTTCGGATTCCGATCCCGCGCATCCGTGTAACCGCCTGGGCCGACCGGTTGCCCGACCGGCAATAGACGATGTAGTCGGCTTCGGGGTCGAGTTCTGCGATCCTGGCATCGAACGTCGCGTCCTTGATGTCGATGAGCAGCGCGCCGACGAGGTGGCCCGCTGCGAACTCCTCGGGGGTGCGCACGTCAATGATGATGGCATCAAGCGTAGACACGGAAGCCTCGGCGACCGGCTCCGACGACTCGCCGCCCGTACATCCGCCGAACATGGCAGCCGCCGTCAGCACGGCAGCGAACCTTGCTGCGGTACCGACCTTCATCGCACCAACCCAGCCGGGCAAGAAACCCCCGTTCCGCCCAGGCCGCAGTATCCGTTGGGATTCTTCCCGAGATACTGCTGGTGGTATTCCTCCGCGTGGTAGTAGTCACGCAGCGGCGCGATCTCCGTGGTGATGTCGCCGTAGCCGGCCTCGGTGAGTGCAAGTTGGAAGTTCGAACGACTCGCGTCGGCTGCCGCTCGCTGAGCATCGTTCGCAACGTAGATTGCGCTGCGGTACTGCGTGCCGACGTCGTTGCCCTGGCGCATGCCTTGCGTGGGGTCGTGGTTCTCCCAGAACACCTGCAACATCGCCTCGAGCGAGGTTCGCGCGGTGTCGAACGCCACCATCACCACTTCGGTGTGTCCGGTTAGCCCGCTGCACACCTCCTCGTAGCTCGGGTTCTGCGTATAGCCACCCGCGTAACCGACCGACGTCGAGTACACGCCCGCGGCCTGCCAGAACTTGCGCTCGGCACCCCAGAAACACCCCATGCCAACGACCAGCGTTTCCACGCCGTCGGGCCACGGACCCACGATCGGCACTCCGCTCACGAGGTGCCGGTCAGGCACCCGCATCTTGTCGGTGCGTCCTGGCAGGGCTGCGTCGGGTGCCACCATCACGGCGGTCTTGTGGAACAGCATGCCGAAAATCTAGGCGCGAATCCGCGCCAGCTCGTAGCTGATGATCGTGGCCGCCATCGCAACGTTCAGACTCTCGGCACGCCCGGCGTGTTCGACCCGTATCCACTGGTCGATGTTGGCGGCGTGCGCCGAATCAACGCCGTGGGCTTCGCTTCCGAGGACCACGCACACTGCCCCACCGAGGTTGGCATCGCGCAACGGTACCGAACCCGGCTGTTCGTGCGAGGAAGTGGCCAGCACCCGGTATCCGAGTGCCCGCACCTCGGCAAGGGTCACGCTTTCCACCACCGGCACGTGGAAGATGGCGCCAGCGGAGGCACGCACCACCTTCGGGTTGAACGGATCGACGGTGCCCGAACCGAGTACGACACCCGAGGCACCCATCGCCTCGGCACTGCGCAGGATCGTGCCGAGGTTGCCCGGGTCGCTCACGGCGTCGAGGAACATCAGCCACGGCTCACGCCGTGTCGTGACGGCTGGGTCGAGCCGTGCCAGCGAGGCGGTTCGCCTGGAGACGAGCGCAAGGTTCGGCTGCGGCGATTCGGTCGAGGCCACCCGCTCCAGGACGCCTTCACCCAGCACGAACTCCTCGGCATCGCATCCGGGAACCGTTGCTGCGTCGGCGGAGCGGTACTGTGCGAGTACATCCCATCCCCCGCGCACGGCTTCGCCGATCAGCACGGCACCTTCGACCACGAAGAGACTTTCCTCGACCCGCGCCGAACGGCGCGCGAGCAAACGCCTCAGTTGTTGAACACGCTGGTGCGAGAACCCCAGCGTCTCGTTCAGGCGAGCGCTGCCTTGGCGGTGTCGACGAGCTTCTTGAACGTGTCGGCGTCGTGCACGGCGATGTCGGCGAGCACCTTACGGTCGACCTCGACACCGGCCTTGTTGAGACCGTCGATGAAGCGGCTGTAGCTCATGTCGTGCACGCGGCACCCGGCGTTGATGCGCTGAATCCACAGACTGCGGAATTCGCCCTTCTTTGCCCGGCGGTCACGGAACGCGTACTGTCCGGCATGGAGGACGGCCTCGTTGGCGGCGCGGAACGTGCGGCTGCGATCGCCCCAGTATCCCTTCGCCTTCTTCATGATTGCCTTGTGCTTCTTCTTGGCGTGTACGCCGCGCTTCACTCGTGCCATGGTGTGTACTCCTTGTCGTTGGTGGCCTGGGTTGGTGGACTTGTGTGATCTACTACGGGTTCGGTGCTTCGATCAGCGCTCGGCGAGGAGCCGCTTGATCTTCCGGGCATCCCCCGAATGCACGTCGACGGTGCCGTCGAGTCGGCGCGTGCGGGTGGACGGCTTGTTCTCGAACAGGTGCTGACGCATGGCCTGTTGACGGCGCAACTTACCCTTACCCGTCTTGCGGAAACGCTTCTTGGCGGTCTTTGAGGTTTTCATCTTTGGCATTGCTTGCTCCTGTCTGGTGATGGTTGGTTCAGATGGTCGTGGTGTCTTGGCGTGGCGTTGGCGTGGGCTTCTTGGAATTGGCGGCGGCCTTCTTGTCCGGCGAGAGCACCATCGTCATACTGCGTCCGTCGAGTCGGGCTGCGGTGTCGACCTTGGCGATCGGACCGAGCTGCTCGAGTACTTCATCGAGGACCTTCTTGCCGAGCTCCGGGTGGGCCATTTCGCGGCCCCTGAATTGGAGCGACACCTTGACCTTGTGGCCCTCCTCGAGGAACTCGAGCATGTGCCGGATCTTCGTGTCGAAGTCACCCTTGCCGATCTTCGGACGGAACTTCACTTCCTTCGTCGTGATCTGGATGGTCTTCTTGCGCGATTCCTTGAGACGCTGGGCTTCCTCGTAACGGAACTTCCCGTAGTCCATGATTCGGCACACCGGCGGGTCGGCCTGGGCTGCAACCTCGACGAGGTCGAGTTCTGCGGCCCGCGCCCTGGCGAGTGCGTCGTCGATCGGAACGATTCCGACTTGCGATCCATCGGCGTCAACGAGACGCACCCTCGGAACGCGGATGCGGTCGTTGTACCGCGGCTCATTGCTCGGCGGTGCTATGACTGGTCACTGCTGTTCAAGCGGCGGTGCCTCCTATGTAGATGGGATGAAGACGGAGGTTCGCGTGAGCCGGCGTCGGTGCGCGTGCGGGCGAGACGCGGTGCCGTGCACCGCTGGCGCTCGACCCGCGCTCACTCACCGACGAGCCGTTCGCAACGAACGCCCGTTGGATTGTCGTGGCGAGGTGGACCAGTGGCCTGCGCCGCCGATCACTTTGCCTGGCATTGGCCGCCGGAGCGGTGACAATGCCTCCAATAGCGTAGCGGCGATGACCACCGACGACGCGGGCGACGAATCCACCGCCCTCTCCGATGCCCAGCACGCCCTGGAGGATGCCCGGCGCCGAATCGCCGAGGTTCCGGCCCAGGTGGTGGTGGTGAACCACCTGATGGGACTCTACGAATTGGCGGCGATCCACCTGTCGTCAGTACCTCCCAAGCTGGAGGATGCTTCGCTGGCCATCGACGGCCTGGCGGCCCTCGTGGAACGGCTCGGCGATCGTCTCGGCGACGAGACGGCGACGATGCGCGATGCCCTGAGCAACATCCAGATGGTCTACGTACAAATGAACTCGCGCGGATAGGCGCGGACCTCTACTCGTCGTCCGGGTCGTTCTCGGCCCGGTCGGCCTCAGCCAGGGCCGCATCGAGCTCCTTCAACGCCGAATTGTCTGCGGAGATTCCGCGGTGTTGTGCGAGTTCGTCGATTTCCCGGAGTGGTTTGTTCACCGTGGAGAAGACACGTCCCGTGGTGACGGCCTTCAGCTTCTTCTGCATCGCATCGAAGTGACGGGCAATCTCCTTCAGATTCTTGACGTAATTGCCCCATGCCCTCCCGAAGCTGGTGAGCAGTCGCAGGACCTCGTTGGCGTTCTGTTCCATCGCAAAGCTGGCGGTGGCCTGCCGAACCACTCCGAGGAAGGCATACAGCGTGAGTGGTGAACACAGCACCACCCGCTTGGCGACGGCATCGTCAACCAGGCTGGGCTTGTGCTGCTGAATGAAGCTGAGGACGCCCTCGTTGGGGATGAACAGCAAGACGTAGTCGATGGCGTTCGCACCGGATTGCTGGACGTAGTCACGCTTCTCGAGTTCCTTCACCCGATCTTCTACGTTCTTGATGAAGGCATCCTTCATGATTTTTCGTGAGTTGTCGTCCTGTGCTTCGAAGTACTTGAGGTAGTTCTCCATCGGAAACTTCGAATCGAGGTACAGGACGCGGTCCGGTGGCAGGAAGAAGGTGTAGTCGGGCTTGCCGCCTTCGCCGAGTCGCTCCTGCATCTCGTAGTTGATGCCTCGCTGGAACCCGGACTGCATGAGGATGTCCTCGAGCATCTTCTCGCCCCAGCTTCCGCGACCCTGGGCGCTCGAGAGCACCTTGTTCAGGGCCTGGGTCTGTTGCGCGAGGCCCGCCACGGCCGTATCGACGCTGCCGAACTTCTCCGTGTTGATCTCCCGCAGCTGACGAATCTCCTTCTCGAGCCGTTCGACCTTCTCGTCGATCTGCTTCTTGGTGTGGTCGATTGCGTCACCGACTTGGCGCGCCGCCACATTGATCGCGTCTGCACGGTCGTCCTTGGCCTGCTCGGCAAGGTCACGCAGGGTTTCCCCATGAATCTCGCGGATGACCTCGCGGATTTCTGCCGCCGTCAGGGCTGGTTGCACCGGCACCTGCGCCGTGGTCTGGTCGACCGGGCCGGCAGGTGAGCGACGTGCAACGACGACGATGGCGACGACGGCGACGACCAGCAGGACGGAGAGGGTGATGACTGCTTCCATGGGTTCTCCTTCGAGAGTAGGGCGTTCCGGGACTACGCAATCTTGCTGGTTGGGTGTGACGCCATCCAGTGCTTCCAGATGATGACCATGGCGGCAGTGTCCAGGCCGCAATATCGCAGCAGACTGTCGCGCATCCTGTCACGAATCGTGGGATCGTGCCGAAGTTGCCCGTACAACATGTCCTGGTAGGCACGCATCGCGCCGACACCGTCGGTGACTGCCGAGTCGTCCGACTCGTCGGTAACTCCGAGGTCGATTTTGAGGGGTGGTGCGGCAAGCGTGGCGTAGG
The DNA here is from genome assembly GCA_044344715.1 of Ilumatobacteraceae bacterium. GTDB lineage: Bacteria > Actinomycetota > Acidimicrobiia > Acidimicrobiales > Ilumatobacteraceae > F1-60-MAGs027. The sequence continues at coordinate 7,049 of JBIJCI010000060.1, forward strand.
GGTCGAGGACGGCGCCGTTGGCCGAACGGGTGAAATACCTGGCAAACCACGGGTCGGACCATAGGTGGGGAGCGTCCGACCACACTGCGTCGAGCACCTTCTTGATGCTGTGGCTGCCGCGCATCATCGGGTGGGCGTAGTGGGCCTGGGAGATCCTGAGCAGATCGACGACCCGCGCACCAACGGTCTTGTCCTCTTCATCGCCTACCGGTGCCGGCCCGATCAGTCCGGCAAGCCACGACGAGAGTTCCGCCGACATCGCCCCGCGCTCACGGAGCTGGCGGCGGACGTGCCGCAGGGTGGTGAGCTCGTAGCCACTCCATGTGAGGACCGTGCCGACGTTGCCGATTGCGGCATTCAGCTCCCGCAGAAACTCCTCGTTGGGGTAGACGTCGCGCAGATTCAACCACTCGCGATGAACGAGGCGCTCGGAGGTCGGCGACTCGAGGGTGTGGCAGCTGAATTGGAAGGCCACCACCTCGTAGGGCTTCATTCCGGGGTTGTACGGAACGGGTATGCGTGATGCCTCGAAGTCGATGAAATGCAGCGGGTACTCGAGGGACGCGAGTGCGCCGGCCAGACCCTCTCCGACCACTTCCCTGCCCGACACTGCCGCCAGCTTCTGGTTGCGTCGCGTCGGCCCGTAGGAGGAGCCGCCAGCCAGCAGATCGTCCGGGAAGTCGACGAGCAACAGGTTGCGGTCGGTGATTCTTCGAGTGACTTCGGCCTTCATGTCGTTGCTGCCGTTACCGGCCCGGTACAGATCGATGAGGTTGGCACCCCGCGCAGGGGTCGATCCCCAGCATTCGGTGAATCCGTTCCGTACCGGATCGGCGTCGCGGTACTCACATGCCTTGCACGGCGACAGCCCGAGTGGCGGCACGATGTCGGCGCGCTTGCCGTCGAGGAAATCGAGCAGCTCCGCGGCCTTGGCCCGCACCTCGTCCATGAGCACGTCGACGCACTCCCGAACGTTGATGAATTCAAGGAAATGGTCGGCGCGCAGCGCGTCCTTGTCGCCGGTGTAAACGGCGCGAGG
>JBIJCI010000061.1:0-8044 GCA_044344715.1 Ilumatobacteraceae bacterium
GCGAACTTCTGCGCCACGCGCATCATGCTCTCCTGGTACACCATCAGGCCGTACGTGTCGTGGAGGAGCTCCTTGGCCTCCGGGTGGAAGTACTCCGGCGTCTTGCGGTTGTTCTTGTAGTCGGCGTAGTCGTAGTGCATGTTCGCGCTCATGGGCCCCGGCCGGTAGAGGGCGAGGACGGCGCTGACGTCCTCGAAGCTGGTGGGCTTCATGGAGCGCAGGAGGTTCCGCATGGGCGGCGACTCCAGCTGGAACACGCCGATCGTGTCGCCGCGGCCGAGCAGCTCGAACGTGGCCGCGTCGTCGAGCGGCACGCTGTCGATGTCGAACGAGGGGTCGCGGTGCCGGCGGATCATCTCCACGGTGTCGGTGATGACGTCGAGGTTGCGCAGGCCGAGGAAGTCCATCTTCAGCAGGCCGAGGTCCTCGACGCCGTGCATTTCGTACTGGGTGACGGTGGGAGCCTCCTCGGGCTTCTGACCCGCCTCCACCTTGCGCTGGATCGGCAGGTACTCCGTGAGCGGCTCCTTGGTGATCACGACCGCCGCGGCGTGGATGCCCACCGAACGCTTCAGTCCCTCGAGTCCGCGCGCAACGTCGACGACGCGCTTGACGTCCGGGTCACGCTCGTATTCGGTGCGCAGTTCGGCAGCGGCGCGGTAGCCGTCGACGTGCTTGTCGTCCTGTTCGAAGCAGTACCGGAGCGGTGTATCACGACCCATCACCACGGGTGGCATCAACTTGGCGACGCGATCCCCCAGTGCGTACGGCTGACCGAGAACCCGGGCGGCATCACGCACGGCATTGCGGGCCTTGATCGTGCCGAAGGTGATGATCTGTGCGACGCGGTCACGGCCGTACTTCTCGGCCACGTACCGGATCATCTCGTCGCGGTACCGCGAGTCGAAGTCCATGTCAATGTCGGGCATCGACACACGATCCGGGTTGAGGAAACGCTCGAACAGCAGGTCGTACTTCACGGGGTCGAGGTCAGTGATGCGCAGCGCGTACGCCACTGCACAACCCGCCGCCGAACCACGACCCGGCCCGACACGGATTCCGTGGTCCCGGGCGTGACGGATGAGGTCCCAAACGATGAGGAAGTAGGACGCAAACCCCATGTCGCAGATGATCTTCAGCTCGTATGCGATCCGCTCGACCACGTCCTTGGGGACGTTCGCACCCCACCGCTCGATCGCACCCTCGCGCGCCAGGTGGGCGAGGTACTCGCGATCGTCCTTGAATCCCTGCGGAATCGGGAAGTCGGGCAGCACGTACTTTCCGAACTCGATCGTCGTGTTGGCGCGCTCCGCGATCCACAGCGTGTTGTCGCACGCCTCGGGAGTCTCGCGGAAGAGCTGGCGCATCTCGGCCGCCGACTTCAGGTAGTGCTCCTCGCCCTCGAAGCGGAACCTATTCTGGTCGGCAATGGTGCAACCGGTTTGAACGCACAGGAGTGCGTCGTGTGCCTCGGCATCGTGGCGGTGGACGTAGTGCGAGTCGTTGGTGGCCAGGAGCGGCGCGTCGATCTCGCGTGCGATCCTGATCAGGTCCGCCATCGTTCGACGTTGTTCCGCGAGGCCGTGGTCCTGCAGCTCGACGAACAGGTTGTCCCGGCCGAAGATTTCCTGCAACCGGGCCGCCGTGCTCTTGGCTTCGTCGTAGCTGCCGCGCATCAACGCCTGCAGGACGTGGCCGCCGAGACAACCCGTGGTGGCAATCAGTCCCTCGTGATGACGATCGAGCAGCTCCCAGTCCATCCGCGGTTGGTAGTAGTAGCCCTCGAGGAAGGCGAGGCTGGAGAGTTTGATGAGATTGCGGTACCCGACGTTGTTCTCGCTGAGCAGCGTGAGGTGGTAGTAGAGCTTGCGGCCCGCCTCGGTATCGCCGCCCGAGTCGTCGAGCCGACCCCGTCGCTGCGGACGCTCGGTCCGTGATTCGTAGGCCATGTACGCCTCGGTACCGATGATCGGATTGATGCCCCTCGCCCGGCACGCCTCGTAGAAGTCGAGGACCCCGTACATGTTCCCGTGGTCGGTGATGCCGATGGCACCCTGACCGTCGGCGGCCGCCCGGTCGATGAGTTCATCGATACGTGCTGCACCGTCCAGCATCGAGAACTCGGTGTGTACGTGGAGGTGGGTGAACGACGACGACATCGGCGGACTGCCGAGAGTACCAGCGACTACGCGCGGTGGCTGGTCAGATGTAGGTGCCCGGACGCTCGCGCTGCGAGTTCCCGGTCGGCGGTAGCTGGCGCATTTGTTCCAACTGCTGGCGCGCGGCAAGTTGCTGGGCGAAGAGCGTGGCCTGGATGCCGTGGAAGAGACCCTCGAGCCACCCGACGAGCTGGGCCTTCGCCACCCGCAACTCGGCATCGCTCGGAATCTCGCCCTCCCTGAAGGGAAGGGTGAGCGTCTGGAGTTCCTCCCGCAGGTCCGGGGAAATCGCCTCGGCCAGTTCCACCACCGATCGTTCGTAGATCTCGGCCAAACGTTCGCGACTCGGCGCATCGAGCTGCATCTGTCGCACTTCGTCGAGGAGTCCCTTGATCATCGAACCGATGCGCATCACCTTGGCCGGCTCTTGGACCGTTTCGGTACCGTCGGAGACGGCCTCCCCGTTCGTGGTGAGTGCTCCGTTGAGGTCCCCTGGTTGGAGCCCGGTCAGTACCTCGCCGCGTTCGGCGTCCTGTTCGCTCATCGCCCCTAGTTCTACCAGCGGTCCCCCGGCCCGGTAGGTGCGTACCGCGTGAAGTTCGACCAGCCGCCCGGCTACGTGCGCCCGACCGCGAGGAGCGGCACGTCGATCTCCGCCGGCGTGAGCGACCCGTGACGGCACTGCAGATCGAAGTAGTTCTTGTCCGCAGGGTCGTCGAAACTGACGTCGGTCCGGGCCATCACTGCCACGTCACCGAAACGACGACGAACGACGTCACTGACCCGCGGGCCGAAGTAGCCGCCGTCGATCATCTCGTCGCGGGTCATGATCCATGCGTCCTGCGCATGGTGGGAGCGAAGTGCCCCGACAACATCGTCGACCCGGTCACCCTTCACGTGCAACCAGCGGAACCGGCCCTCCCCGGACTGGTGCGTGAGCAGTCGCGTGGCTTCAGGATGCAGCGGCATGGTCCGCTCGCCGACCATCACCTGACCGTGATCCGCCGTGACCAGCAGCACCGCACCGGGCGTCAGCACCGACGCGAGGTCGGCCACGAGGCGGTCGGCGGTGCGCAGTTCGGAGTCGTAGTACTCACCGAATCCACGCTCGTGGGCGATCTTGTCGACGCAGTCGTAGTAGCAGTACACGAACTTCTCCCCCGCAGCGAGGAGCGCGCGTACGTCGACGACCATGCTCGACAGCGCCCGCCAGCTGAAGGCCCGCTGGTCCCGCAGGTGCGACTCGGTGAACGCCGTGCCGTCGAACTCGGCCTTCGACAGGATCGGCACGCTGCCGCCGAGGAACGGCGGGCAGGGCTGGACGTCGCGTGGAGCAAGTCGGCGCCGGACGTCGCCGCGCTGGTCGGCCCAACGCAGCATCTGCACGATGTGTCCGGCGAAGTCGATCCGGTAGCCGATGAGCCCGTGTTCACCCGGCGTGGCCCCGGTGGTGATCGAGGTGAGAGCCGTCACCGTCGTAGTCGGCGCGATCGTGGTGATTGGTCCGCCTTGCATGGCCGCCAACGTGGGCGCAAGTGTGCGGTCGGACCGAAGCCGCTCCTGCAGTTGGTGCCAGCCGAGACCGTCGACGACGAGCAGCACCACCTGCCCCGCGCCGTTGACCACCTCCGGGAAGAAGCTCGGCAGGTTGCTGGTGCCGCCGGGACCCAGCAGGGACGGAATCAGGTTCGTCACGCAGGCGCCCTCGTAGTCGGGTTTGCGCGGCGCAGGGCTCGTCATGGCTCCTAGTAGTCAAGCGGTACGCGCGTGCCACGTGGGTGATACACACACGTGGTCGGCACGGTTCGGTTTACCATGGTTCCGTGCGAGTCTCGACGCGTGGCGACTACGCCTGTCGTGCCATGCTCTCGCTCGCTCTGCACGCTGATCAACCCGGTCCGATCTCGGTACGTGATATCGCCACCCGTACGGCCCTGCCGCAGCCGTATCTGGAGCAGATTCTCCTCGCGCTGAAGGGTGCCGGCCTCGTCCAATCCAAGCGCGGTGTCGGCGGCGGCTACACGCTGGCCCGCCATCCTGACAAGATCCTGTTGTCGGAGATCCTCTCGGCCGTAGACGGTCCGATCTCGCTCGGCGACTTCGGCGAACCGCACCGCGACGGAGCCTGCGACCACGAGGGCCAGTGCGTGCTGCTCGCCATCTGGCACTCGGTCGGCGACCACATGCGCGACCATCTCTCGAAGTTCACCCTCGGCTCGGTTCTCGCCGCGGCACGGGGCGAATCTGCATGGCCCGACGAGGCGTCGGCGCGCAGGAAGCGCACGCGTCGCTAGTACCGAACGGCGCCGGCCGCGTGCGCGCGACTAGGCGAGGCTTGCCACGAGCGCAACGAAGTCGTTCGGCAACGGTGCGCTGAAACTGCACCGCTCGCCGGTTGCAGGATGGTCGAACGCCAACTCGCGTGCGTGCAGCATCGGGCGCGCGGCGCGCAAACCCGGACGCACACCGCCGTAGGTGGCATCACCGACCACGGGGTGACCGATCGAGGCGAGATGCACACGAATCTGGTGCGTGCGACCGGTTTCCAGCCGACACTCGACCAACGACACTTCCTTCGGGACGTGGAATGACCGCTCGACGGCGTAGTGCGTGCGGGACGGCCGACCATCCACCACCACCGCCATACGAGTCGGGTCGCGTTGATCACGGCCGATCGGCGCATCGATCACGCCGTGGGCCGATACGGGGATGCCCCATGCCACCACCGAGTAGACGCGCGAGACGCTGCGCAGCGTCAGCTGCTCGACGAGTGATTCGTATGCGCGCTGGGTTCGAGCCACCGCAATGAGTCCGGTGGTCCCGGCATCCAGTCGGTGCACGATTCCTGGACGCATCGGGTCCCCGACGTTCGCAATCTCGGGGAACGCCGCGAGCAGGAAGTTGACCATGGTTCCCGATTGGTTCCCCGCACCGGGGTGAACGACGAGTCCGGCCGGTTTGTTGACGACGATGACATCTTCGTCGCAATGAACGATGTCGAGGGTGGTGGCATGGTCGGGTGCCGGCAGTGCGGGACCCGCCGCCTTCGAGATGTCGACCGTTATCAACTGCCCCTCGAGCACCTTCTCCTTGCCGGCCACCACGGTGCTTCCGTCGAGCGTCACCGCACCAGACGCAATGAGTGCTGCAGCCGCGTTACGACTGACGTCGGCGATGAGCGATACAACACGATCGATGCGCACGTCCGCGAGGGATGCGGGGATCGTCTCGGCCAGCCGGCGCACGACGCCACCCGTGTCGTCGCCCGGGATGTCAGTCACGGCTCTCGACGACATCCGTGCCCGTCGCCTGTCGTTGACGCAGCGAAGCGAGCATCATCAGCACCGCACCGATGGTGATTGCGGAATCGGCAACGTTGAACACGGGGAACCATTGCAGGTCGATGAAGTCGACGACGGCGCCCCGCAGCCACGCCTCACCCCGGAAGAGTCGGTCGACGAGGTTGCCGATCGCGCCTCCGACGATCGAGCTGGCGGCGACGGCAGGCAACCCCCTCGCAGAGCGGCGTATCCACAGGACGATGACGATCACGATCAGGAACGCGACGGCACCGATGATCGGGCCCAACCCGCTACCCCGTGAAAAGGCCATGCCCCGATTGAACGCGAGGTTGAACCGCAGCGAACCGACGAGATCGATGGTCCGACCGCCGGAGAGTCGACCCAGCGCCCAGTGCTTTGTGAGTTGATCGACCGTGACGATGAATGCGACGAGCGCCCAGAGCCGTCGGTTCGTCGCGGAGGTCATCGACTGCCCAGACCGCCGGCGCGCTCGGTGACGAGCTCGGTGGTCCACGGCAGCACTTCAAGTCGCTCGCGAGGAATCGGCAGACCCGAATACGAGGAGTACCCGTACTCCCCGATCTTCATCCGCTGGAGGGCGGCATCGATGGCCTCGACCTCGGACTTCGCCTGCTCGGAGAGTATGAGGTCGCGCTCACGCTCCACCACCATGGTGTCGCCCTCGCCGCCCTCCTCACCGAAGTCGACGTCACCCATCTCCTGGTTGTTCACGATCTCCATCGCGTCCTGCTCGAGACGCGTGGCCTGACCCAGCAATTCCACACGTTTCTCGATCAACAGGTCGCGCTGCCGACGCAGGAACTTGATGTCGAATTCCTTCGTCGGTGTGATCCCGTCCACCGGCTGGAGCTTGACGATCGGAGGCTTGACGGGCTTCGCCATCGCCTTTTCCTGTTGCTCGCGAATCCGTCGCTCATCCTCGTCGCGGATCGCGCGGATGCGGGCCCGCTCGGCCTCGCGGGCCTGACGTTCGGCCTCCTTCGCCTTGGCGATCTTGTTGCGTTCACGTTGCTTCTCGCGACGCTCCTCTTCGATTACCGCGCGCTTGCGAGCCTGCTCGCGCTTGCGCTCCTCCATTGCCACCTGTCGTTCGAGCTCGCGGCGACGCTTCTCCGCCAGCTTCTCCTTCTGGATTCGCTTCCGCTCGGCGAGCTTCTCCCGGGCGATGCGCTTCCGTTCCCGTTCCGCGTCGATTCGTGCCTTCTTGCGGGCCCGCTCGGCGGCGATTCGTGCTTCCTTGCGCTTGCGCTCTTCGGCCTTGCGCTGCTGTTCCTTCTTGCGGCGCAACGCCTCGACCTTGGCCTGCGCCGCGCGCTTCGCAGCCTCCGCCTTCTTCTTGGCGGCTTGACGACGCTTCTCCTCGGCACGCTTGCGTTGGGCCTTCATCGCAGCGAGCTTCTTGGCCTTCGCCGCCCGGCGCTTGGCCTCCATGAGTTGACGGGCCTTTCGTGCCCGCGCTTCCTCGATCTTCTTGCGGGCGGCCTTGCGGCGCTTCTCCTCGAGCGCCCGCTGGGCCTTCTTGCGTCGGAGCTCCTCCTCCTTGCGGCGCTTGGCCGCAGCAGCTGCGGCCGCCCGCTGCTTGGGTGACAACGGCTTCTTGTTCGGCGATGCCTTCTTCTTGCCGGGCTTCGTGCCGGGCGACTTCTTGGTGCGTTTGCTGGCCGTCTTTTTCTTGGACGATGCGCTCATGACCCCGTCAGGGTAGCCGCTCGACACCGATGAAGAGTGGCATGTCGTCAAGGGTGGTGTTCGTACTGGCACCATCGACCAGTGTGTGCGCGGTGAGCTCGGTCGCCAACGTTTCGCTCGACACCATCTCTTCGTGCACCCGCACGGCTTCGACGATCCCGTCGGGTGCCGCGATGGTGAGTTGAATCCTGTCGGAAACGTTCAGCGCGGCGTCTCGTCGCGCCTGCTGCACCAGGCGGATGACGTCCCGAGCGAGACCCTCACGGCGGAGATCCTCGGTGACGGAGAGATCGAGGACCACGATTCCTGATCCGTCGGCAAGGGCGGTACTGCCCCGCTGCCCCTCGCCCACCGCCACCAGCTTCAACGAGTACTCGCCCTCTCGAAGTTCGACGCCGCCGGCCATCACCCGGCCCCCGTCCAGGGACCAGTCGCCCTGTTTGACCGCGCGGATCACCTTCTGCGTGTCCGCACCGAGCCGCGGACCGAGTGCGGCAGGGGTGACCAGCAGCTCGCGTCGCGCGTGGAGGTCGACGTCGGTGCTGAGCAACACCTCGCGCACGTTGACCTCGTCCTTGATCACGTCGCCGAAGTCGCGGAGATCACCGGCGCGCGAACTGGCGACCACGAGCGACTCCAGCGGTTGACGAACCCGTAGTTGATGCGCCTTGCGCAACGACAGCGTGCTCGAGCAAACGTCACGGGCCAGATCCATCGCGGCCACGAGGGCGTCGTCCGCGGGGAGCCCGTCCACCGTCGGCCAGACCGTGAGGTGCACACTTCGCTCACCGGTCAGACCACGGAAGATCTCCTCGGTGGTGAGCGGGAGGAGCGGGGCCGCCACACGGCACACGATGGTCAGCACCGAGTGCA
>JBIJCI010000062.1:0-7961 GCA_044344715.1 Ilumatobacteraceae bacterium
GGCGAAGGGTGCCGATGGCATCTACGCCAAGGGCGGCAACCGCCTGTCGGTGAAGCTCATCTACCCAAGTGCCAACGACAACCGTCGTGACACCGTGCTGTTGGCTTCGGCCCAGGCCAAGGAAGCCGGCATCGAGCTGGTTCCGACCCTGATCCCGACTGCCGACTACTTCGGTAAGTACGTGCTTGTCTCCAACTTCGAGATGGCGCTCTTCGCATGGGTGGGAACGAACTTCCCGATCTCCTCGACGAGCAACATTTTCCGTCTTGGCGCGGCGCAGAACTTCGGCAACATCGGCTCGGCCGAGATCGACAGCTTGTTCACCAAGGCGAACAACATCCTCGATCCGAAGAAACGTTGCGAGTTTGCCAACGAGGCAAGCAAGAAGGCCTACGAGTTGGTGCACTCGATCACGCTGTTCCAGCGCAACAACGTGGTCGGCGTTCCGAAGAACGTCGCCAACTTCGGTGCATTCGGCTTCACGTCCCTTGACTGGACGAAGGTCGGCTTCACCAAGTAAGCAACGGTTCACGTCGTAACGACGGGGCCGGCCCGAAAGGGCCGGCCCTTTCGTTTTGTATGCACACGTTGCGCGTACCGTCCGGTCGTCGGCTCGGACCGCCCGGTCGTCAGGCCGTGAAGGCGTCGTAGCCGTCGCGCTCCACGCGATCGGCCAGTTCCGGGCCGCCGCTCGCCACGATCCGGCCCTTGGAGAGGATGTGCACGAAATCCGGCTTCAGATCGGCGAAGATGCGGCTGTAGTGCGTGATGACCAGCACGCCGAGACCATCCTCGTTTACTGCATCCTCCACCCGGCGAGCACAGTCGCGTAGGGCATCGATGTCGAGACCCGAGTCGAGTTCGTCGAGCACCACGATCCGCGGCTTCAACACCGCCAATTGCAGGGTTTCGTTGCGCTTCTTCTCACCACCGGAGAAATCGACGTTGACCGCACGGTGGATGAGCGCTTCGTCGAGGCCGATTCGCCGTGCTTCGCGCCCGATCGTGGCATCGAGGAGGTTGCGCCCGCTCCCCCGTTCGGCCAACGCTTCGCCGAGCATTTCGTCGATTCCAACACCGGGAATCTCCGTGGGGTACTGCATGACGAGGTACAAGCCGGCGAGTGCGCGCCTCCACGTTGGCATCACCAGCAGATCGGTACCGTCGAGCGTGACACTGCCGCCGGTCACCGAGTAGCCGGGCTTACCCATGACGGTCGCCGAGAGGGTCGACTTACCGGCACCGTTGGGGCCCATCACCGCGTGCACCTCACCAGACCGCACCGTGAGATTGATGCCGTTGAGGATCTGAGCGTCGCCGGCCTTGGCGTGCAGGTCCTTTATCTCGAGAACGCTGGAAGCCGCCGTCACGTCCGTGGCCATTACTTCGCACCCTTCGTCGGCTGGTCGGAGACGTACACCTCGCCGTCGCGCACGTCGGCGACGAACACCGGCACGGGTTGGGTGGCAGGGAGGGTATTCGGCTTGCCCGTCTCGAGGCTGAACGCGCTGCCGTGTCGAACGCACTCCAGTTCCTTGGAGTCGCAGTCGACCTCACCGTCGGAGAGCGACACGTCGGCGTGGCTGCAGCGGTTGCCGATGGCGTAGACGGCGTCGCCGATGCGAACGACCGCCACGGTGTTCTTTCCGACCTGGAACTTGGCCGCCGATCCATCGACCAGGTCGGTCAAGGCGCAGATTCGTTGCATCGTCATGCGCGCACCAACTTCTCGCCGACCTTTCGTCGCAGCGCATCGGGCTGAGCGGCTGCGGGCAAACGGTCGATCACGTCGGCGAAGAACCCGAACACCACGAGACGCTCGGCGATCTCGGGGCGGATACCGCGACTCTCGAGGTAGAAGCGTTGATCGTCGTCGATCGGGCCGACGGTGCTGGCGTGACTGCACTTCACGTCGTTGGTCTCGATCTCGAGGTTGGGCACGCTCTCGGCCCACGCACCGCTGGAGAGTGTGAGGTTGCGGTTGGTCTGGAACGCCTCCGACTTGTCGGCATTGTCGCGGATCTTGATCAGGCCCGTGTACACGCTCTTGGCGGTGTCGCGCACCGCCCCCTTGAACAGCAGGTCGCTGCGGGTGCGGGGAGCGGCATGGTCCTGCAGCGTGCGGAAATCGTGCATCTGGTTGCCGTCGGCGAAGTACAGGGCCACCTGCTTGGCCGATGCCCCCTGGCCGACGAGCCGTACGGCGGCGCGCACCCGCGAGTAGTCGCCCCCGAGCGCAACGGTCGACGTAGCGATGGTGGAGTCTCGCTCGCCGCTCGCCCGCTGGTAACCGATCATCCACGTATCGCGTGCGAGCTCGTTGATCGCCACGTAGGTGACCCGCGCCGATCGTGCCGCGCGGATCTTCACCATCGGCACGACGAGCGCACGGCAGCCGTCGCCCGACACGAACCGCTCGACCACGACGACCTCACTGTTCTCGGCGGCGTCGATTTCCAGCGAGGGAAACCCGACCGTGTCCGAATCACGCATCTCGTGCGTGACCAACACGGGATCATTGATCGTCTGCCCGCGGGCGGTTGCAACCCGAACGATGCGGGCGTGCTGATGATGCAACGATTCGAACACGTCGGGTTCCTCACCCGAGACGTCGGCGAGCGGGATTCCCGGCGTGCCACCAGCTACGGCGTCGCCGACCACGCTCGTAGCTACCGGGCCAACCGACATCGAACCGAGGTCGAGCTCGGCGATTCGGCTGTAACGCCACAGTTCCGACTCGGCCGTGGGCAGCACGAGGTTCGACAACGAGGTCACGGCGACTACTTCTTGCGCTTCTTCTTGTTCTTGCGACCGAACTTCTTGCCCTTGTTCTTCTCCAGGTCGCTCACCACGTCGGGAGCGACCGCATTGATGATCGACTCCGCCTCGCTCAGGATCGCCGCAGCCGAACCGTCATCGAGGCTCTTCGGAGCCTCCGGCGCCGCACCGGTCACGAGTGTGCCGTGCGTCCAGCCCACGTCCATCGCCCGGCGGTCGAACTTCGGGCAGTCGCTCGGGCAACGCCACGGCGCCTCCGGCGCCAGACCCAGCTTGCAGCCGCGCACGGTGTCGCCGTTGTTGTACGTGCGGCTCTCGAAGTGGCGGCAATCGACTCGCATCGACATGGCGGTACCGAAGGTAGTTCGTGCGGGCTGAGCGCTCAGCCCACCGAACCTTCCATCTGAAGTTCAATCAGGCGGCTCCACTCGACGGCGTATTCCATCGGCAGCGTACGGGTGACCGGCTCGATGAAGCCGTTGACGACCATGCTCATCGCCTGCTCCTCGGTGAGACCGCGGCTGGTGAGGTAGAACAACTGCTCGTCGGCGATCTTCGACACGGTTGCTTCATGACCGATCTGTGCGTCGCGCTCGCCGACTTCCATGTACGGGAGCGTGCGGCTCTCGGAATCCTCGTCGAGGATGAGCGCGTCGCACTGCACGTGGCTCTTGCAGCCGGTCGCACCTTCCTCGACGCGCACGAGCCCGCGGTAGGTGGTGATGCCGCCATCCTTGCTGATCGACTTCGACACGATCTTCGACGTCGTCTCCGGTGCGGCGTGCACCATCTTGGCGCCGGCATCCTGGTGCTGACCCGGCCCGGCGTACGCCACCGAGAGCACCTCGCCGGTGGCCTTCGGACCGACGAGGTACACGCTCGGGTACTTCATGGTGAGCTTGGAGCCGATGTTGCCGTCGATCCACTCCATGTGCCCCTCGGCCTCGACGCGGGCCCGCTTGGTCACGAGGTTGTACACGTTCGGCGACCAGTTCTGGATGGTGGTGTACGTGACGTGGGCGCTGGGCTTCACGACGATCTCGACCACCGCTGAGTGCAGCGAGTCGTTGGTGTACACCGGGGCCGAGCAACCCTCGATGTAGTGCACCTTCGAACCCTCGTCGGCGATGATCAACGTGCGCTCGAACTGACCGGCGTTCTCGGAGTTGATCCGGAAGTACGCCTGCAGGGGCATGTCGCACTCGACGCCCGGCGGCACGTAGATGAACGAGCCGCCCGACCACACCGCCGTATTGAGGGCGGCGAACTTGTTGTCGCCGGCGGGAATCACGCTGCCGAAGTACTGCCTGACGAGGTCGGGATACTCGCGGAGTGCGGTGTCCATGTCGCAGAACAGGATTCCCTGCTTCTCGAGGTCCTCGCGGTTGCGGTGGAACACCACTTCGCTCTCGTACTGCGCGGTGACGCCCGCCAGGTACTTGCGCTCCGCCTCGGGAATGCCGAGCTTCTCGTACGTTGCCTTCATCTGTTCGGGCAGGTCGTCCCATTCGTCGACCTGTTCGGTGGCGGGCTTGAGGTAGTAGTAGATGTCCTGGAAGTCGAGGTCCGGCATGTTGACCGCGAACCACTCGGCCATCGGCTTCTTGTCGAAGGTGTTGAGCGAACGCAGGCGCAGTTTGCGCATCCACTCGGGCTCGCCCTTCCACCACGAGATCTGATCGACGACCCTGTCGTTCAGTCCCTTCTCCGGGGTGAAGGCATATTCGACATCGTCGCTCCAACCGAGGGAGTACTTGGAAAGGTCGAGGTCGAACGAGGTCATGGGGGAATTTCTCCTACGCAGATAGTAACAATTCGGGCCGTCGGAACCACCGTCCGGAGGGTGTGGCATAGGACAAAGCGCGACGGGCGTAGCGTCGGTGCGTCGTATGGAGCGCTTCGGACTCGTTGGTTTGCCGAACGCAGGCAAGTCGTCCCTCTACAACGCCCTCACCGGGTCGAACGCGCTCGCCGCTCCGTACCCGTTCGCCACGAAGGATCCGAACATCGGCGTGGCCAAGGTGCTCGACCCGCGTCTCGATGCGCTCGCCACGATGTCGGAGAGCAAGAAGGTCGTGAACGCAACGATCGAAGTGGTCGATATCGGTGGTCTCGTCGAGGGTGCGAGCAAGGGCGAGGGTCTTGGCAACAAGTTCCTCGCCAACATCCGGGAGGTCGACGCGATCGTGTTCGTGTTGCGTGCGTTCGTCGACGACGACATCCCCGGCCCGAGCGATCCGCTCGAGCACCTCCGCGTGGTGGAACTCGAACTGGCACTCGCCGACCTCGAGAGCGTGGAGACCAAGCTCGGAAAGATGCAGAAGGCCGCGCGCATGGACAAGTCGATCGCCGACGAGGTCGAGGCACTCGAACGCGCGCAGAAGCTGCTCGCCGACGGACGACCGCTCTACCGTTCGGGCATCAGCGATGCCGATCGCGCACTCCTCGCTCCGCACTTCCTCCTGACCACCCGGCGCGTACTCGCCGTCGTCAACGTGGCGGAGAACGCCCTCGACACGATTCCCACCCACGTGGCGCGCGTCGCCGCCGAGCTCGCACCTCCCGGCTCGGCGAGTGAGCACGAGGTGGAAGTGCTCGGCATGAGCGTGCAGATCGAGGCGGAGGCCGCCCAGCTCACCGGCCAGGACCGCATCGACATGCTCGAAGCCCTCGGTCTCGGCGAGGGTGCACTCCCCCGACTGGTGCGTTCGGCCTACCACCTGCTCGGGCTGCGCACGTTCTTCACCACCGGGGAGAAGGAGTCGCGTGCCTGGACGTTCCATGCCGGTGCGAAGGCTCCCGAGTGCGCCGGCAAGATCCACACCGACCTCCAACGCGGTTTCATCCGCGCCGATGTGATCCACTGCGACGAGCTGCTGAAGATCGGCTCGTGGTCGAAGGCCCGCGACGTGGGCAAGATCCGCGTGGAAGGCAAGGACTACGAGGTCGCCGACGGCGACGTGATGGAGATCCGCTTCAACGTATGAAGCCGACCAATGCGTGGCTCGTCGCGCAGGGTCGGGTGTTGGCGAGCGCCACGGTCGCCGACTCGCGACGCGACCGTCGTCGCGGCCTGATCGGCGAGCGCGACCCGCAGTTCGCACTGGTGCTGCCGCACTGCAACTGGGTTCACACCTTCGGCGTCGGGTGTGCCATCGACGTGGCGTACCTCGACGATGCGTCCCGGGTGGTGAAGGTGCAGCGCCTCGGCCGTATGCGACTGGCAACGCCGGTGCGCGGTGCTCGCACGGTGGTGGAGGCAAAGGCAGGTTCGTTCGAACGCTGGGGCCTCCACGTTGGCGATGTGGTGGAGATACGGCGTACATGACCGGCAAACTCGTGCTCGTCGCCACCCCGATCGGCAACCTGTCGGACATCACCGCGCGGGCCGTCGATACGTTGCGCGAAGCCGACGTGATCTGCTGCGAAGACACCAGACACTCCAGCAAGTTGCTGCAACGAATCGGCGTGGCCGACAAGCCGCTCGTCGTCGTGAACGAGCACACCGAGCACGACTCGCGGGAGCGGATCGTGGCGATGGTGGCCGAGGGCAGGACGGTTGCCCTCATCACCGATGCGGGGAGCCCGGGAGTCAGCGACCCGGGCGAACGCATCGTGCGGGCCGTCATCGACGCCGGCGGCACGGTGACTGCGACGCCCGGCCCGTCCGCGGCGATCATGGCGGTGACGCTGAGCGGGCTTGCCTCGGGTCGTTTCGTGTTCGAAGGGTTCCTGCCGCGATCGGGCATCGAACGAAAGGAACGTCTCGAAGCGGTGGCCAACGAATCACGCACGGTCGTGCTCTACGAGGCGCCGCACCGACTGCACAAGACGCTCGGCGACCTCGAGACGATGTGCGGTGCCGACCGTCGCATCGCGATCGCGGCCGAACTCACCAAGGTGCACGAGGAGATTTGGCGCGGCACGCTCCACGATGCGGTGAAGCGCTACGCCGACGGCGACCCGCGCGGGGAGTTCGTGCTGGTGCTCGGTGGTGCGGCCCCGGTTGCACCACCGACCGACGAGGAGTTGATCGCTGCCCTACGCGCCGAGATCGACTCGGGCGTGTCGCGCAAGGATGCCGCTTCGCGCGTGTCGGCCCGCTTCGGCGTATCGAAGCGCCACGTCTACGAACTGACGTTGTCGCTCGGTTGACGCCGTCGCGACGGCGAGCGAGCGTTAACGCGGCAGCAACGCGAGTTGGCGTGACTGCGCCACGAGTTCACCCGAGGCATTCCACAACGTTCCGTCCTCCTCGAACATGCCGCCGTGCAGCTGTCGGGTGACGAACTCGGCCGCGACCGGACGACCGTCGGGGATGCCGCGTAGGTAGAACGACAACTGCACCGTGGGCACCCAGCCCGGTGGGCCCGACAGGTTGAACATCGCCGGCGGCAACGCATCGCAAAAGAGCGTCAACGCCAGCGGATCGACCGGCCGTCCGTCGCGGAATGCACACCAGCCACGCACGTGCGCCTCGCCGTTCGGGGCATTGCGGGCGAACCCCGTATCGTCGGGATGCAGTCGTACGTCGACGTTGTTCATGAGACCGGGCGCACCGGAGCCGGGCTCGCCGCGCGGTACGGCCGTGTCGAACGAGGGCAGGTCGGGCATCCGCTCCGCCGAGTACTCGACCGATCCCCCGGGCATCGAGTCGCCGCACGTTCCGATTGCCGTGACGATCACCCGCTCGCCCTGTCGCATCGTGGCGAGCGCGGTGGCGAACGTCTTGCCGGTCTTCACGAGGGAGGTATCAATCGTGACGTCGGAGTCGTTCACCGGGCCGAGGTAGTGGCACGACAACGCCACGGGAAGCACACGGCCCGTTGCTTCGCGCATCGCAGCGGCGACGAGGGCGAGGAGGTATCCACCGTTCGCGTTGCCACCGATATCCCAACCGTCGTGCACCCGCGCGGCGTACGTGCCCCCGCCGATCGAGGTGACTCGGGTGGCGTCATCGAAGCGAAAAGTCATCGCGACGAGCGTAGGTTGGAGAGGTGCCAAAGTTCGCGGCCACGACCCCCATCTACTACGTCACCGCAAAACCGCACCTGGGTCACGCCTACACCACGATCGTGACCGATGCGGTGTCCCGCTGGCACCGCTTGTGCGGCGACGACGTGCACATGCTCACCGGCACCGACGAACACGGCCTGAAGGTGCAGCAGTACGCCGACGCAGCC
>JBIJCI010000063.1:0-7861 GCA_044344715.1 Ilumatobacteraceae bacterium
TGCGCCCACTCCGGCGAGGCCGCGAGGCGCTCGAGTTCGATCATCTTCGTGACGCGCTTGGAGATGGTGCCGAAGTTGGTGAGCATGCCACCGAGCCAACGCTCGTTGATGTAGGGCATGCCGGTCTTCTCGGCGTAGTTCTTGATCGGGTCCTGCGCCTGCTTCTTGGTGCCTACGAAGAGCACGACGCCGCCGCCGGAGGCGAGCTGACGCACGAAGGCGTACGCGGTCTCGATGCGCTGGAGCGTCTGCTCGAGGTCGATGATGTAGATGCCGTTGCGCTCACCGTGGATGAATCGCTCCATCTTGGGGTGCCAACGCTGGGTCTGGTGGCCGAAGTGAAGGCCCGCCTCGAGCATCTGGCGCATGCTGATGATTGCCATGTCTGTCTCCTTCCTGTGGTTCGGGACTCGAACCGTTGCGCCGAAGCGACCACAGGTTGCGGTTCGAGGATGTTGGATGGGTATTCGGTAACGCAGTCGACGAATCGACCTCTGGCACGCTACCGCGACGGGCGCGACGCCCCACAGCTCGCCGATGCGCGGCCCCCGAGCGTGATGCGAAACCGGGGTCGTACCGGTGCCGACGGGGGTGCAGCGACGGTGCCGGGGGTGGCCGTTGCGTACCGCAACGGATCGACGTGGACGTTGCCGACACGCATGCCAACGAAGAGGTCCGACCCGGCGATTCCGACCGGGTCCCCCACGCCGACCGTGTCGCCGGTCTGCACCGTGGTCGATGCGAGACCGCCGTAGGTGATTCGTACCCGGGGATCGGCCGACGACCTCAGCACCACGTACAGTCGATCGGCCACCGGCCCCACCCACGAGGCCGTACCGCTCAGCCCCGCCGCGACCGCCGCACCATGGCGGGTCGCGAGTTCAACGCCACGATTACCCGCACACCGCTCGCACGCGGGCGCGCGGTACGGATCGATGATCCCGAGGTGGGCGGGCAAGACGAGGCAGACCGATGCCACGACGGCAGTCAGCATCGCCGCGTCAGCGGAAATCAGCCGCGGCCAGATGACCGCGGAGCTGGAGCACTGCCTTGGCGTGGATCTGCGACACGCGACTCTCGGTGACATCGAGAACCTCACCGATCTGGGCGAACGTCAGGTTCTCCTCGTAGTACAGGAGCAGCGCGGTGCGCTCGCGTTCGGGCAGTTTGCGGATGGCGTCGCGCATGGTGCGACGCAACTCACCCGACTCGATGGCGAAGTCGGGGTTGGTCGCCCGCTGGAAGTCGCTGGCATCGGGCATCGCATGGGAGTCGAGTGCCACGTGGTCGAGCGGACCGATCGCGCTCGAGGCCACGTCCGCGAGCCATTCGTGCAACTCCGGCACGGGAATCTCCAACCGGGCGGCGATCTCTTCGTCGGTTGCCGGTCGCCCGAGTTCGCCCTGCAGTGCGGCGATCGCCGATTCGATGCGTCGCGACCGCGCACGAACCGACCGCGGAACCCAGTCGAGAGCCCGGAGGCTGTCGAGGATCGCACCGCGAATTCGTGGTACCGCGTACGACTCGAACTTCACGTCGTCGACCGGCACGAACCGGTCGACCGCCTGCACGAGACCGAGCATGCCGGCGCTCACGAGGTCGTTCGTCTCCACCCTGCTGGGCAAACCGGCCGAGAGACGTCCGGCGACGAACTTTACGAGTGATGCGTAGTGCACTACGAGCCATTCGCGGGCCTGCGGCTCCCTCGCCGTGTGCCAGCGACGCCATGCCTCGTCGACGGTGAGACGCTCGGGGCGCGGATTCATGCGCGCGGGTGCGACGCGCCGTACGCCACCCTCAGTCGCTCCTTGCTCACGTGCGTGTAGCGCTGCGTGGTGCCGACGTCGGAGTGCCCGAGCAGTTCCTGCACGGTGCGCAGGTCGGCACCGTTGTCGAGCAGATGGGTGGCGAAGGTGTGGCGCAATGCGTGGGGGTGGGTGGGCGACACCGCGCGGTCGTCGATCAGTCGCCGCACGTCGCGCGGCGAGATACGTCGTCCCCGATGGTTCACGAACAGCGCCGACTGTTCCCCGTCGACGACCACTCCGGTGCGCAACGCCATCCAGTCGCGTACGGATTCGAGCGATGGCTTGCTGACGGGCACCTGACGCTCCTTGCTGCCCTTGCCCATGACCCGCACGATGCCGCGCCGGACGTCGATCGAACCGACGTCGAGCGAACACAGTTCGCTGACCCGAAGCCCACTGCCGTAGAGCAACTCGACCACCGCATCGTCGCGGGTGTGGCGCCACCGCGGATGTCCCTCGGGATGGTGCTCGAGCAACGCCCGCAGTTGCTCCGCGGTGAGTACCTTCGGAAGTCGACCCTTGTCGGACGGGGCCTTCACCCCGATCGTCGGGTCGAGCGCCAGTTTCCCGTTGCGCGACAGCCAACCGAAGTAACGGGCCAGTGCGGCCCGTTTGCGGGCGATGCTGCGACGGGCGAGCCGGCTCGTGGTGAGGAATGCGATGTAACTGCGGATGTGGGTCTTGGTGACCTCGGTGGGGGCGGTGACTCCGTGTCGCTCGACCCATCCGGAGAACTGTCGTACGTCGCGTTCGTACGCGCTGACCGTGTTGGCTGCGGAGGCGGTGAGCGACGTGACGAAACCCGGGATGTTCCACCGATCGGTGCCGCTCACCCTCCAAACGGTAGTTGCCCGTCGCACGACGTACCGGCGTGGTCGACGGCCGTCGCTGCACGAACGATGTCACGATGCAAGGAGGGCCTCCCACCAACCCCCGTTGTCAACCGTCCAGCCCTGCGCCTCGAGGCGGCCCAGACTCATCGCCACGCCCGCGATCGGAAGACCGAGGTGTGCAACGAGTTGATCGAACGTCATCGGACGACGCGCCAGTGCGTCGAGCACCGCCCGATCGGACTCGTTCGGTCGGGTCCGCGCATCGCTGCTCGCCGCATGCCGATGATGATCCAGACCGAGCGCCACCAACACGTCGGTTGCATCGCACACCGTGGTGGCACCCTGCGAAAGGAGCGCATTCGTGCCGGCACTGGACTCGCTGTGGGGCGAACCCGGCACCGCCAGCACGGTGATGCCGCGCTTCGCCGCTTCGTCCACCGTGATCATCGAGCCTCCCGCGGCGCGCGACTCGACCACCACCAACACTTCGCTCACCATCGCCAGGATCCGGTTGCGCAGCGGGAACCTGAACGCATCCGGTGCACAACCCGGCGGCGACTCCGAGACGATCACACCGTGCCGGGCCACGGCTTGCCACAGCATCGCGTGCTCGCGCGGATACACGATGTCGAGACCGGACGCCACCACCGCGATCGGAGGTGCGGCGCCGGACGAGGGGTCGACGGTGTCGGGCGGCACGGGAGGCTCGTCGAAGCAGTCGAGTACGCCGCGGTGCGCGGCGGCGTCGATGCCCCTCGCCAGGCCCGACACGACCGCCACTCCGTGACGGGAGAGATCGTGCCCGAGGCGGCGCGCAAAATGACGACCGGCCGCGCTTGCAGCGCGGGTTCCGATGATGCCGACCCGTCGACTGGTGAACGCGGCCAGGTTGCCCTTGGCGAACAACACGGCCGGCGCGGCAAAGTCACCGCGCATCGACGCCGGATACTCGGGGTCGTGCGCGAGCAACACACGGATGTGTCCGTCGTGCAGCCGCCCGGCGGTGCCCTCGAGGAGCTCCGTGGTGGCTGCGCCTCGCAACGCACGGTCGAGTCCGTCGTGTCGAAGCAACGCCGCGATGTGCTCGGGGGCGGACGTGTCGCCGCAGACCACGCGCCAGGCATTGAGTGCGCCCAGGCCTCCAACCAGCAGGCGGAGCCGTTGCGGTCCGACCCCGGGTAGAGATGCGATCGCCGCGGCGACGACACGTTCGTCATCGTGCAACCCGTGCCCCGACCGTGTCACCGTGCCGCCCCGGTGAGCGTGGCGAGACCGCTACGGAGTTGCAGTGCAGTCGCCACATGTGCCTCGTCGACCGTCGATGATGCGCCGTCCAGGTCGGCGATCGTTCGTGCCACACGACGCACGCGGTGTAGCCCGCGCCCGCTCAGGCGGCCGAGCTCCAACTCCCGCCGCACCATGGCCCGTGCCCGCGACGAGAGTGCGGCGACATCATCGAGGTCGTCGACGGGAATGCGAGCGTTGACGACCCCGCCGCGCGCAACGGCGAGTTCGCGCGCCCGCAACACCCGCCGGGCGACCTCCGCCGACGATTCACCCTTCTCGTCCCCGACCAGATCATCGACGTTCGGGAGCCCGACGCTTACCCGCAGGTCGAACCTGTCGAGGAGGGGTCCGGAGAACCTCCGCACGTACTTGGCGCGGGCGGCATCGTCGCACACACAGATCCCCGGGGTGCCCGACCCGCACGGACACGGGTTGGCGGCGGCAACCAGCAGGAACCTGGCCGGGAAGGTGAGGGTGGTTCGGGCCCGCGAGACGTGCACGACACCTTCCTCCAGCGGTTGGCGCAACGCATCGAGCACACTCGGCGCGAACTCACCGAGCTCGTCGAGAAACAAGACCCCCTCGCTCGCAAGGGAGATCTCGCCGGGACGCATCGCCGACGTTCCCCCGCCGATCAACCCGACGAGCGACACGGAATGGTGCGGTGAACGGAACGGTGGACGCGTGATCCGGCCGCCCGACGGCATGGTGACGTGGGCCGCGGAGTGCACCATGGTGCAGGCGAGTGCCTGTTCGTCGGTGAGCGTCGGGAGGATGCCGGGAAGTCGACGGGCGAGCATCGACTTGCCGGCACCGGGAGGCCCGACGAACAAGACGTGGTGGCCACCGGCCGCCGCCACCTCGAGTGCGAGTCGCGCCACGGGTTGCCCGCGCACGTCGGCGAGGTCCGGCTCGACCGGGTCTTCGCACGTGTGGTCGTACGAACCCGCCGCATCCCACGCCGCCTCGCCGCGTAAACAAGCGACGACCTTCGCGAGATCGTCGGCGAACACCACGTCGGCGGCCCCGGCCGACTTTGCAGCCAGGGCGTTGCCGGTGGCGACGACGACGCGCCGATCCCGCACCGCGGCCACCAACGGAGCCGCGCCGACGACGCCTCGCAACGATCCGTCGAGCCCGAGTTCGGCGACGAACGCCAGCCCATCCGCCACGTTCGGGGGGATCTGTTCGTCGGCGATCAACACCGCAATGGCGATCGCCAGGTCGAGTCCCGAACCACCCTTTCGTTCCCCGCTCGGCGCGAGGTTGACGGTGATGCGGCGGTTCGGCCAGACGAATCCACGGGAGAGGAAGGCGGCACGAACGCGGTCGCGGCTCTCGCGGCAGACCTCGTCGGGTTGACCGACGATCGTGAAGCCGGGCAGGCCGACACCGACGTGCACTTCCACGTCGACGGCACGACCGACGACCCCGAGCAACGTGGTGGATCGAACGGTTGCGAACATGGTGACCTCCGGCTGATGCCCGACGGCGTGGCCGTCACATGTGAGACTTGGACGGCGATGAAGGTTCCTGCCCGATGTGTGCGCGCGACCGCGACGGCGGTGGCCGGACTACTTGTCGTCGGCGTCGTTGGCTCGTGTGCGGAGACACCGCGTACCGCCACCAACTTCTGCCGCGTGCTCACCGATCGGATCGACGAAATGGTGGAGCCACCGGTGGACGACGCGGGCGTACGACGACTGATCGAGCACTACTCCCGGCTCGCCGAAGTGGCCCCGCTCGAGGTGGAGGATGACATCGTCGCACTTCGCGACCTCTTCATCGCCGCGTCGGAGGTGGACACCACCGACCCTGCAAGCGTTCAGGCGTTGGCCGATCTTGCGTACGGAGCCGACCAGGCGGCCGAGGAGGCCGGCATCTACGCCGGCGCCACGTGCGGCACCGACCTGTCGACGGGCTTTGCGGTGGAGATTCCCGGCAGCTAGCGGATCTCGCCGCGCTTAACGATCACCTTGTCGACCAGACCGTATTCCTTGGCCTGCTCGGCGGTGAACCAGCGATCGCGCTCGGAGTCGCGCTGGATCTCCTCGATCGGCTTGCCGGAGTGGAATGAGATCAGCTCGGCCATGCGACGCTTGGTGAACGCCAACTGCTCGGCCTGGATCGCGATGTCGGCGGCCTGACCACGCAAACCGGCGAGCGGCTGGTGCATCATGATTCGTGCGTTGGGCAACGAGTAGCGCTTGCCCTTCGTTCCGGCCGTGAGGAGGAACTGGCCCATCGATGCGGCCAGACCGACGCACACCGTGGCCACGTCGCACGAGATGAACTGCATGGTGTCGTAGATCGCCATGCCGGCGGTGACCGATCCCCCCGGGGAGTTCACGTACAACCACACGTCGCTCTTGGGGTCCTCGCCCTCGAGGAACAGCAGCTGGGCACAGATCTGGTTGGCGGCGGCATCGTCGACGTCGGATCCGAGCATGATCACGCGGCTCTTCAGCAGTCGGTTGAAGATGTCGGAGCGGGGATCCATCGAACCCTCGAGTGCCATCGGCATGGTCGTCAGCGGCGCGTTCGTGATCGGGGAGGTCATGCGGGGCAAGGCTAACGGTTGACCGGACCGGGCAACGGTGTTTCGCGCCGGATGCCGCTGAAGACGACGGCGACACGTTCGTCGTGCGCGATTCGGTCGCGTACTGCGAGGAGACCCGCGAGTCCGGCCGCCCCGGTCGGGCTCACGTCGATGTCGGTGGTGGCGTGGGCAAGTTCGTACGCCCGGTGGACGTGCTGCTCCGACGCGACGACGGGCGAGCCACCGCTGGCACGCATCGCGCGACACACCGACACCCAGTCGTACGTTTCGTCGTCGAGGATTCCGTCGGCGAACGACGTCGGCGTGGTCGGCCATGCCACCATGCACTCGCTCCAATGAGCAGCGGCTTCGCCCACGGTCCGGTACCTGGCACTGGACTCCCATGCACGCAGGAGTGGCGCGCACCCCTCGGCCTGAACGGCATGAAGCGCCGCTCGGGTACCGCCCGCGTGGAAACCCTCGGCAACGCACGTGGCGAACGCTCCGCCACCAACCTGCACGAAGAGCCGCGCGATGAGCGGTGGCTCCATGTGTTCGGCAACGTACGCCATTTCCCAGCCGATGGTTCTCCCGCCGTCGAGACACCATGCGTTCTCCGGGCCCTGCACGCCGAAGGGAATTGCGCCATCGCGCACCGCCTCACGGAATCGGTGGACGCACGGGTCACCGGGCGGGTCGGTGTCGATGCGCGGACAGTGCACGACGTCGGCGGCGAGATCCCGCAGCCGTTGCACCAACGCCGCATCGGCGTGCTCCGGCACGAAGACCCGGATCGGCCAGTCGACCGCCCGTGCCAGGGTGCTCGCGGCGAAGGCTGCATTTCCGCACGAGGCGATGGCGAGTGGTGGCCGCGAGTCGGCCCGCCACGCGGCGAGACCGAGACGCTCGACGGCCACGAGGTGCAACAGCTCCGTGAAGAGGTGCCGCGACTTCTGCGATCCGGCAACGTTGTGGGTCTCGTCCTTCACCCACACTCCCCCGTTGGTAGAGAAACCGAGTGCGTCCGACAGTCCATCGGCCCGGGCGAACGGCGTGAAGACGAATCCCGTCCCGGCAACCGCGGAGATCCGGGTGTCGAGCTCGCCGATCAAGGCGTCGCGGTCGGACTCGCTCATGCCGTTGGCTTCGGCGAAGGCGTCCCAGGCGAGATAACGCCGGAACGCAACGAACGGATTGTCGTGCTTCATGCACCGCAGCGGTGCCACATCGCTCTCGATGAGTAGCACGTGGTGCCGGTCGTTGCCCCGCGCACTCGGGCAACGCCAGGTGAGCGGCGTGGCGACGTCCACCCGCGAACCGCATGCGGCACAGCGAAGTCCGCGAACGATCGGTGGCGTGGCCCTCGGGTTGGCTCGCACTAGCCGGCGACGCGA
>JBIJCI010000064.1:0-7853 GCA_044344715.1 Ilumatobacteraceae bacterium
ACCGTGTCGACCGACGAACAAGGCGGCTCCACGATCGCGGATGCATCAACGACAACCGGTGCGTCGATGAGCTCACCGGGCACACCCACACGGGCCGGCTACGGGTTCAACGGCTGGTTCACCGCCGCATCGGGCGGAACGGCGATCACATTCCCCTACACGCACGGTCAAACCGCGAACTTCACCCTCTACGCCCAGTGGACCCCCAACACCCTCACCGTGTCGACCGACGAACAAGGCGGCTCGTTGACCAGCAACGGATCAACAACAACTGGCGGACAGATCGCCGCGTCACCAGGCACACCCACCCGAACCGGCTACACGTTCATTGGATGGTTCGGGTCCCCAACTGGCGGCTCCCCAATCAGCTTCCCCCATACGCACGGCCAGATTACGAACATCACGCTCTTTGCACAGTGGACTGCCATTCCCGTCCCCACTACGACGACCACGACGACGCCTACTTCTACGACGACGGTGCCAAGCACCACGCCATCTCGTTCGATACCATCCACCGCCACGTCAACCACGACAACCACATCAATTCCCACGACAACGACGACACCCGCCGCGACGACAACGACAACTGCGCAACCGTCGCGCTCGCCGACTCCCGCGCCGTCAACGACAGTCGCTACGCGCATCGAAGAAACACCTCGGGCCCCGGAGCCAACCCGCTCCCTCTTCTCTGGAGCGGAAGGCGAGAACGTCGACGTGAGGATCGTGGCGACGGCTGGCGATCAGTCGGCTGGTGCTCCCGTTCGCGTCGTTGCGTCGGACCTCGCACCGTCGTCGCCGGTTCGGGTCACGGTGTACTCCGAACCACAGCTGATTCTGGATGGTTTCGCGGACGAGAACGGCACCTTCAGCGGCACGGCCGTACTTCCGCCGGAGCTCGGCGAGGGGAGCCACACGGTGGTCATCGAAGCCGTTACCTCGACCGGACCAATCAGCGTGGCCGGCGCGTTCCTCCTGGATTCGGATGGAACCTTCGAGCGCATCGCCCAGCCGCAAACGTTGTCGGGGCTGGAGGGGCCCGATGACGAACGTCTCGCCCGCGCGCTCGAAGCAGGTCGGCCCGTGTGGGATCCCGATTCGCGTCCCCTGACATCGGCGCTCATCGCGGTAACGGCAATGTCGCTGATCGCACTTGCCGGCGCCGGCGGAATGTCCTCGGGTTTGGGTAGCCAGCCCTCGGGCCAGTCATCGTCGCAACCACAGGGTCGTAGCCCCGATCGCACATCCGAGGATTCGGCGCCGAGCACGCGGGATGATGACACGGGGGACGGCGAGAGTAAGTCGCGCGGCAAGCTCGCGGGCGTGGTCACCAAGAAGCTGAAGGGAATACAGGTCTCCAGTACGGCACGAGGCGACCTGAGTAGTACGTGGGCCCTTCCGGCAACCATCGTCACCGACCGGTTCAGTCGTGAGGCGCCGAACCGAGCCGGCGTGATCTCCGCCGCTGCATCGCGGGTACTCGT
Source organism: Ilumatobacteraceae bacterium (assembly GCA_044344715.1). Lineage (GTDB taxonomy): Bacteria > Actinomycetota > Acidimicrobiia > Acidimicrobiales > Ilumatobacteraceae > F1-60-MAGs027. The sequence continues at coordinate 1,482 of JBIJCI010000064.1, forward strand.
CGATGGTGCCTGGCTACGCGCGACGTTCGGATCTGCCGGCTACTCGACGTGGCTCATCGGCGCGATCTTCGGTGCACTGGCTTCATTCATCGGAACTCACTCCCCGCTCACCCCGACCGCGGCGTGGCTCTCGGTCATCGTCTTCCTCGGAATCTTGGATGCCGGCGCGGGAGCATCCGCATGGCTGACCATCTCGGCACTTGCCGTCGCCACCGGCAACGCCGGAAGTTGGGCCGACGTTCGCACGATTCTCGGACTCTTCGTGCTCCTCGCGACACCCGCCCTCCTGGCACACGTGATCCGACCCCTCCGGCGTTTCGTGAAGGGCAACCGGTTCGAGCTCTGGGAGCGCGTATTCGACTACGTGATGATGCCCGTCTTCGTAGCGTTCGCCGCCGGTTCGATGCTGAAGGCGCTCAATGGGCTGTCGGGGCTCGAGATCGTCTCGAGCGAGGACGTCTCGAACCTGCGCTGGATCGTTGCACTGGCGGTCATCGTTCGGCTGGCATCCGAGGACGTCGCAGCCCACTGGTACCCGGAGCGAATGCGTCAGGTACAGCCGGCGAAACTGGTGTCACCCGGAAAACCCGTCACGGTGGTCTCGATCTTGATGAGAGCATTCGTCTTCATCATGATCTGTGAGCCGTTCTTCGGCGTCACCACGACCACGATCGCCGCGGCCGTGCTCCTTGCGCTCCCCCAGGTCCTGAAGATGTGGGAGGACGACCTACCGAATTTCGTTGTGATCAACAAGTGGTTCCCGCGCGGTCTCTTCAGGTTCTTCTGCACCCTCGTGCTCGGTGCGTTCCTGACGTCGCAACTCATCGGCTCCGACGGTGGGGCGGATGCCGTGCGGTCATCGTTCATCTGGCTGCTGCTGCCGGGGGTGCTCATCGGCGTGATTGAACTCCTCGGGCGCAGTGGCGGCAACTGGCCGAACGTTGCCCTTCGTCGCTCGCTCGGGGCCGTCGTATGGCTGGGCGCCGCGGCGATGGTGACCGGGCAACTTACACTTTTCTCATGAGTCGTCGAACCTCTGCACTCCGCTTCCTGGCGGCCCCGCTGTGGCTCGCAGCCTGTGGATCTCCGGCCGCCGCGCCGAGCGAGTGCCCGACCGACGCGATTCTTCCGGTCATGAACCAATACGTCGACGGCTCCGTTTTCATCGACACGCCGTGGGAGCCGGCCCCCGGAACCGACCTCGCCGCGACAATCGATGCCGGTGGTGTCGCTTGCTCGTACGGAATCCAGGAGGCCGAAGTCGGCGCCACGATCCTCTGGGCGCCGGGCCGTGACGTGTTCGCCGAGCGCAGCGCGCAATGGGAGGCAGACGGACAACGGCGAGTCGACGTCCCCGGCACCGACGAGGCCTGGGCACTCGAAGAGTCGGCCGGCAGCGAGACACACCTGTGGACGCTCAACATGCTCGTTGACGACGTTTGGATTCAGCTCAACGCCACGTTCCTGCGCGACCTCACGGAGGCACAACCGCTCGTCGACGCCGTCATCGCCGTGTCGAACGGCTGAGTCACTACGGATTACAGCGCGGACAGTAGCGCGGATCCACCCCGCCCGATTCCGGCAGGTCATTCTCGACTTTGGTAGCGCACGCCGTACAGCCCAGCGTCTCACTGCGGGGTAGTCGCGTCGCCGTGCCGCACTCGGTGCACGGCGCACCGGGATTCCGAGCCACCATTCCCCAGCCGGGTGCCCCGCAGTCGGAACAACGTACCGCAACCCGCCGAGCCAGGCGTTCGGCCGCCCGGGCAATCACCAGGCGACGCGACGGACTGTGGTGTGCTCGCAGGTCGTTCTCCACCCGCACGGTTCGGGTCGGGGACGCAGCGACGCAGTCGGCGATCGCAGCCTCCAGGGCGTCCGCGTGATGGATTCCCTTCACGAGTGGTTCGAACGACTCCGTCGGTCTCACGATCAATCCGTGTTCGGGAAACCCCGCAGCGACGAGCGGTACCTTCCCGACTCCACCGTCACGAATCTCGACGCTGATCGCAGGCACCCCGTAGTCGACCTCGGCTTCGCCGATGACGATGCCGCGCTCGTCGTCGACGAGCACCACGAACTCGAGACATGCGTTGGCGAACGGGTTTCCCTCCAGCAGCCCGAACGAACCTTCGGTCGCCAAACCGAGCGAACTTCCCGCTCTCTTCATGCCGAGTCGCGCCTTCTCGATTGCCGTCTCGCGCTGGGTGCCGCGTCGTTCGCGCTCGCCCGAGAACGTTCCCAGTACGTCCGTGTCCACGTCGACCCCAACGACCTCGAGCCCGACGAGCGAACGGAACGCCGGGGCCACCAGCGGGAGCTTGTCGTGTCGGGTGGCGAGCGTCGCTCGACGTCCGACGTAGGGGTGCGTCACCGCGGTGTCACTGACCCTGACCCTTGGTGAACCCCGGTTCGCCGTCGAACGTAAAGAGTCCCTCGCTCTTCACGAACGGATGACCAGCATCCGCCAGGCGTCCGACCAGCGCGAGCACTTGGGCGGTGGTCACCGACTCGGCAATCCCGAGGAACCTACAGCGGAACGCATCCACACACAGCGTCTCGGGAGCGCCGCCCGGATACACCTTCTGTCCCCGGTTCGAGAGCATGTCGAGACGGAAGTCGGGCGCGGCCAGCGCTTCGAGCCGTCGTCCGAGGTCCTCCGGGCTGAGCGCGGGCTCGTCGAGAAACACGTCGATGCCGACCTGGTCCTTTCGCTGTCGCTGGCGGACCGGAAGTTTCACCTCGATCGTGGTGGCGGCCGAATATCGCACTGGCTTCAACACGGTGGGAGATTGCCCGAGGCGATCGATGACCGCCGCTGCGAAGTCCGCCGTTCCCACCTTGCGCTTGCTTACGGACGGGTCGAAGATGTCCTCGGTGTGCACGCCGTCCTCGATGGTTCGCAACCATGCATTGTGGATGGTGGTCGCCACGTCACCCTGTCCGATGTGCACCAGCATCTGCACCGCGGCGAGCAGGAGGCCGGACGGATTGGCGATGCCCTGCCCGGCGATGAGCGGCGCCGATCCGTGGATCGCCTCGAACATCGCGCTCGTCGTGCCGATGTTCGCACTGCCCGCGAGACCGACCGAGCCGGCGATCTCTGCCGCCACGTCGGAGACGATGTCGCCGTAGAGGTTCGGCAGGAGGATTACGTCGAACTGACCGGGATCATCGGCGAGCTTCGCGGTTCCGATGTCGACGATCCAGTGATCGAACTGAATCTCCGGGTATTCGGCCGCCACCTCGGTCGCAACCTTCCGGAAGAGACCGTCGGTCATCTTCATGATGTTGTCCTTCGTGAATGCGGTTACCTTCTTGCGACCGTAGGCACGCGCGTACTCGAAGGCGTACCGCGCGATCCTTTCGCAACCCGGCCGGGTGATGAGTTTCAGGCACTGGTAGACCTCATCGCTCTGGCGGTGCTCGATCCCGGCGTACAGATCCTCCTCGTTCTCGCGGATGATTACCACGTCCATTCCCGGGTGCCTGGTGGCCACGAACGGGGCGTACGCCGGACACGGTCGTACGTTGGCGAAGAGTCCGAGCGTCTTTCGAACCGTGACGTTCAGGCTCTTCACACCCCCGCCCTGCGGGGTGGTAATCGGCGCCTTGAGGAACACACCGGTGCGTCGCAGCGACTCGAGTGCCTGCGGTTCGATGCCGCCCGCGTTACCCCGTTTGTACACCGACTCGCCGATCTCGATCTCCTCGATCGCCAACCTGGCCTTGGCGGCTCCGAGTACCCGCAGCGTCGCCTCCATGATTTCGGGGCCGATGCCGTCCCCCCGGGCAACGGTGATCGGGGTCGGCTCGGTGCTCATGTTGATCTCCTGTCTGGTGCCGTTACAACACTTGCAGTATAAACCATGTATTCCGAAACCTGTACCAAAGTGCTGAGATTGCCGATTCCTTGACTACCATGCAGACATGGCATTGCGGGCGCCAAGGGGTACTACCGAGGTCCCCGAGTGGACCTTCCTCACCAACCATGCCCACGTTCTGCTGTGCATCACCCAGAACCCGCAGGTTCGCCTCGCCGAGGTCGCGAGGTTGGTGGGCATCGGGGAACGAGCGGTCCACAGCATCACCAACGATCTCGTCGGGGCCGGCTACGTCGTGCGTCGCAAGCACGGACGAAACAACGTCTACGAGGTCAATCTCAATCGCCCGCTCCGTCATCCGCTGGAGTCCGGCCACAAGATCGCCGAGATCTTCCGTCCGCTGACGCGCAATCGCTCAGCTCGCTGAACCTCGCGCAGCGACGAGGTTCGCCATCACGTTCGCGGCCCGGTCCGCCAATCCCGCCGGCGGCGGACCCATCGGTAATCGAGCCTCACCGACGTCGAGACCCATGTGGTTCATCATCACCTTCGTGGGCAGGGGGTTCGGGTTGTCGTCTCCCGTCTCGAATGCGAAGCTCTCGAGCAACCGCGCGTTCACGCGGCGGGCACCTTCGGTATCGCCTGCATCCCACTTGGCGAACATCTCCTGGTGGTCGACCCCGGTCCAGTGGGTGGCCACACCGATTACCGCCGTACAACCAACCGCCATCAGCGGCAAGGTCAGTCCGTCGTCCCCGGAGATCAGCTCGAACGATGACGGCACCATCGTCATGAGTCGGGCACTCTCGCCCGGGTTGCCGGCCGCGTCCTTCACACCCGCAACGTTCTTCACCTCGTTGGCGAGTTTTGCCAGCGTCGACGTGTTGATCTTGCGACCGGTCCGAACCGGAATGTCGTAGACGACCACCGGCAACGTGGTGGCCGAGCACATGGCCCGCACGTGGGCTTCAATGCCCGATTGCGACGGGCGGTTGTAGTACGGCGCAACCGCGAGGATCCCGGCGACACCACGCTTCGAAGCCTCTTTGGTGAGATGCACCGAGTGGGCGGTGTCGTTCGAACCCGTTCCGGCGATGACCGGAATCGTGACCGCAGCAGCAACGGTTTCGAACAACGAGAGCTTCTCGTCGTCGGTGAGGGTTGATGACTCGCCGGTCGTTCCGGCGAGCACCAATCCGTCGTTTCCGTTGTCCTGCAACCATCGAGCGAGTTTCGCCGCGCCGTCGAGGTTGAGCGAACCGTCCACCACAAAGGGCGTCACCATCGCGGTGATGACCCTCCCGAATCGCGGCATTTTCGAAGACTAGTCGTCGGGCGTCAGTGGGCCGGCGGAGTCATGTCCTTACCGAGTTCGAACTGCAGGTACTCCTCGCCGGTGTTCTCCATGTTCTCGAACTGGATGACGCCCATCTCCTCGAAACGGTGGCGGAGCCACTTGTCGTTTCGGTCGAGCAGGCCCAACTTCTTGCAGTTCGGAACGATCTTGGCGAACAGCAACTGCTGGAACATCCTGCGGCCCGGATCGTTGACCATCAACGGCACGACCACCTTGGGGTCGACACCCATGTGACGCCACACTTCCTGCTGGAGGAAGCGGTCGCGCATGCGGATGCTGGCCTCGTAAGCGAACTCCTGGCGATCCTTGATTTCGGCGTCGCTCATTCCGTCGTAGACCTCCTTCAGACTGAGCACACCGAAGGCGACGTGTCGCGCCTCGTCACTCATCACGTAACGCAGCAGCTGCTTGAGCAGCGGCTCGTTCGTCAACTGGTGCAGGTAGCCGAACGCGGCGAGGGCGAGGCCCTCGACCATGATCTGCATGCCGAGGTAGGTGAGGTCCCAGCGCGAGTCGTTGATGATGTCGTCGAGCAGCATCTCGAGGTGCGCGTTGATCGGGTACCCACCGCCGAGCTTTTCGTCGAGATAACGGGCGAACACTTCGACGTGTCGCGCTTCGTCGACCACTTGCGTGCTGGCGTACAACTTCGCGTCGTACCAAGGCACCGTCTCGGTGATCTTGGCGGTGCAAATGAGCGCACCCTGCTCTCCGTGGAGGAACTGCGAGAGCGACCACTTGCGGCTCTGGATACCGAACTCCAGCCATTCCTTGTCGCCCCACTTGGCGAGGGGTGTATCTGCGTACCAGTTGGGGTCGATGCCGTTTCCGATGAGGGCCTGATCCTCGGCGACTGTCTTCTCGACGTCGACGCTCATCTCCCACGGCAAGTCGGTGGTGCCGTTCCACTGGCCGGTCTTCGCCTTCTCGTAGAGCTTGCGCAACTGCGGGCGCGCCAGCGAGTAGTCCCACGTGAAGATCGAGTCGGCGTTGTTCTTCACCACGTGCTCGACCTCGTTCGGGTCGACGAGCGGCGTGGAAAGGATCGCCTCGATGTCGTTGATCGACGAACGACCGATGATGGCTTCGTTCTCTTCGCTGGTGATGGTCATGACGTTGCTCCTTGTGTGGTTGGGTGTTGATGGTTGATGGTGACGTGCGATCGAACGAATGCCCGGGCATCGTGATCCT
>JBIJCI010000065.1:0-7525 GCA_044344715.1 Ilumatobacteraceae bacterium
CTTTTGCAGTGCTCATGTTCCTCACCACATTCGAGGTGCTGGTCGCATTCCTGCAGGCGTACATCTTCACCGTGCTGACGGCCGTGTACATCAACATGGCGTCGCACGCGGAACACTGATCCAAACGAAACGAATACCAACCAAACAACAAGGAGAAAACAGCAATGGAAGCATTAGCAACGATCGCCCGAGTCGCGGCGGAAGCGGCCGCTGACCCGGCAGCTGAGAAGGCAACCGCCGCCGCAGCATCAGCCGGTTACGCCTATGGTCTCGCCACTCTGGGACCTGGCATCGCACTCGGAATGATCTTCGGCAAAGCCATCGAGTCGATGGCCCGCCAGCCCGAGTCCGCCGGCATGGTTCGAACCACGATGTTCCTCGGTGCCGCCTTCACTGAGGCGCTCGCGCTGATCGGATTCGTCGCGTTCATCTTGCTCAAGTTCGCCTGATCGAAGTACCGCACATGCTCATTTCCACGATTCTCCTAGCCGCCGAGGACATGGGGCCCAATCCCATCGCGCCGGAGGGCAAGGAATTCTTCTGGGGCGCGGGGACGTTCCTCGTGTTCCTCTTCGTCATGCGGGTGTTCCTCGTGCCGAAGGTGAGAAAGGGCATGCAGGCGCGCTACAGCCAGATTCGGGGCGGACACGAAGCCGCAGACGCGATTCGTGCGGCCATCCAAGGTGACGTAGCCGCCCACGAGGCGGCTCTCGCCGAGGCCCGTGCCGAAGCCGCGGCTCGCATTGACAAGGCCCGACAGACGCTCGAGACCGAGCGTCAGTCGCAGGTCGCGCAGGCGAATGCCCGAATTGCAGCCAAGCGGGCCGAGGCCGACAAGGCCCTTGAATCCGCCCGTGTTGCGGCGCGGGGCGAGGTTGCGTCGGCAGTCGGGAGCGTCACCGCGAGGGCGGCTCAGCTCGTTCTGGGCAAGCTGCCTGACGAGGCCCTCCTGAGACGAGCAGTCGATGCATCGATGAGCGGAGGCAAGTCATGAATCTTTCCATCATCCTCGCCAAGGAGTACGACGATCCGACGCAGTCGATCAGTTGGCTCCTCCCCAAGATCGGCGAGCTCATCTACGGCGGTCTCGCATCGCTCATCATCTTCGCAGTGCTGTTCAAGTTTGGTTGGCCGGCTGCGAAGAAGGCGCTCGAGGCACGTACCGAGAAGATCCAGAAGGAGCTCGACGACTCTGCGAGCGCGCAACGCGGTGCCGAGACCGAGGCGGAGGGCGTCCGTCGTGCGTTGAGTGACGTCGCGTCCGAACGGGCGAAGTTGCTTGCCGAAGCCGATGCACAGGCCGCGGCACTGATCGCCGAGGGGCGCGCACGAATCGCTGCCGATGTGGCCGACATGGAATCACGTGCGGTTGCAGAGATCGAGGCGTCACGCGCCCGGGTCGGTGACGAGTTGCGGGCGGAAATCACCCGCTACGCCGCAATGGCCACACAGGATGCCGTCCGTGCGTCCCTCGACGACCGTACCCAGCAGGACCTGGTCGACGGTTTCATCGCCAAGGTTGGTGCATCACGATGAGCACCGCCAAGGTAAACGCCTACGTCGCGGCCATGTACGAGGTTGCCGTGGCGAACGACGCCGTCTCGGCGGTGGAAGACGAGATGTACCGCCTGGCGCGGGCCTTCGAGTCGAACGACCAGTTGCGTACTGCGCTCGGCGACTCGAGCCTTCCGACCGACCGTCGCCAAAGGATCGTCGAGCAGTTGCTCGGCGGCAAGGCCCACAACGTCACGGTGCAGCTCGCGTCGATGCTGGTCGGAACCGGGCACGTCGCGCTGCTCCCGAAGGTCGCCGACGCGCTCGTCAAGCGCGCCTCGAGCGAGAAGCAGCTCGAGGTGGCCGAAGTGCGTAGTGCCGTCGCACTGAGCGACGCCCAGCAGTCACGACTCGCAGAAGCCCTGGCCAAGGCAACCGGCAAGAAGGTCAATCTGAAAGTAGTCGTGGACCCGTCGGTGATCGGTGGCGTCGTTGCCACCATCGGCAACGACGTCATCGACGACACCGTCCGCACGCGTCTCGAGCAAGTCAAGTCGCGTTTGTAAGCGTTTTCGAAAGGAACATCACATGTCAGAGCTCACTCTCTCCGCCTCGGATATCGCGGCAGCGATCACCAAGGGACTCGAGGGCTACACCCCTTCGGTCGAGGCCCGCACCGTGGGCCGCGTTGCCGAGATCGGCGACGGAATCGCGCGGGTCAGTGGTCTGCCCGACTGCGCCGTGAACGAATTGCTCGAGTTCGAGGACGGCAGTGTCGGACTCGCGCTCAACCTCGACGAGGAATCGATCGGCGTCGTCGTGCTCGGTGATGCCAACGGCATCGAAGAACAGCAAACCGTCAAGGCCACCGGCCGCATCTTGTCGGTGCCGGTCGGCGATGCAATGCTCGGTCGCGTCGTGAACGCGCTCGGCCTGCCGATCGACGGTAAGGGCGACGTCGTCGGCGCGCAAATGCGCCGTGTGGAGGTGCAAGCCCCCGGAATCATGGGCCGAAAGCCGGTGCACGAGCCGCTACAGACCGGCATCAAGGCCATCGACGCCATGACCCCGATCGGCCGCGGTCAGCGCGAGCTCATCATCGGCGACCGCAAGACCGGCAAGACGACCGTGGCAATCGACACGATCCTCAACCAGAAGGGCCTCGGCGTGAAGTGCATCTACGTCGCCGTCGGCCAGAAGGGCTCGACGGTCGCCCAGACCGTGGAGACGTTGCGTCAGTACGGCGCGATGGACTACACGGTCGTGGTCGCTGCTCCGGCGAGCGACCCCGCACCCTTCAAGTATCTGGCACCGTACGCGGGTTGCGCGATGGGGCAGCACTGGATGGAGAACAGCGAGCACGCGCTCATCGTTTACGACGACCTGTCCAAGCAGGCCGAGGCGTACCGACAAATCTCGCTGTTGCTGCGTCGTCCGCCGGGTCGCGAGGCATACCCCGGCGACGTGTTCTATCTGCACAGCCGCCTGCTCGAGCGCGCAGCGAAGTTGAGTGACGAGAAGGGTGCCGGATCGCTGACGGCGCTGCCGGTGATCGAAACGAAAGCCGGCGACGTTTCGGCGTACATCCCGACCAACGTGATCTCGATCACCGACGGTCAGGTGTACCTGCAGGACAGTCTCTTCAAGTCGGGTGTGCGCCCGGCCGTCGACGTGGGTATCTCGGTGAGCCGCGTGGGTGGTGCCGCGCAGATCAAGGCCATGAAGAGCGTCTCGGGAACCTTGAAGCTCGACCTCGCCCAGTTCCGCGAACTCGAGGCGTTCGCCACGTTCGGCTCGGAACTGGACGCCATCTCGAAGGCGCAGCTCGAGCGCGGCTACCGCCTCGTGGAACTGTTGAAGCAGCCGCTGAACAGTCCGATGCCCGTCGAAGAGCAGGTCGTGTCGATTTTCGCCGGCACGAAGGGCTACCTCGACGACATTCCGGTAGGCGACGTTCGACGCTTCGAGAAGGAGCTGCTCGAGTTCATGCGTTCGCGTCACGGCAGCCTGCTCTCCGGTATTCGCCAGAATCCCAAAGCGGACCTGCCGAAGGATCTGGCCGACATCGTTGCCGCGTTCAAAAAGGCGTTCTCGCCGACCGCGGTTGCCGGGGCATCGGCCGACCCGACCAAGACCTCAGCCGGTGAAGTTGGCGAGGCAGCCAGCAAGAAGACATTGGCGACGGAGTAACGACGAACCATGGCCGGCGGTCAAGAACGCATTCTTCGTGGGCGGATTCGTTCCGTCCAGGCAACGAAGAAGATCACCCGCGCCATGGAGCTCATCGCTGCGTCACGAATCGTGAAGGCCCAGCAACGCGTGCACGCAGCCGTTCCGTACAGCGAGATCATCACCAACGTGGTGAAGGACCTCGCTGCAGGGGGTTCGGGTAGCGAGTCGGCGTTCATGAAGCAGCGTGAGGTGGTGAGGACCACCTGCTACGTGGCGATCGCCGCCGACCGTGGTCTGTGCGGTGGCTACAACGCCGGTGTGCTGCGGGCGACCGAGGGTGAAGTGAAGGCCGACGTCGTGGCGGGCAAGCAATATGCCATCGTGCCGGTGGGACGAAAGAGCGAGAGCTACTTCAAGTTCCGCGGCTACGAACTGAAGGACGGATTCTCCGGATTCACCGACGCGCCGAAGTACGAGAATGCCAAGGCCATCGGCCAGTACGTTGTCGGATTGTTCCTCTCCGGCGCCGTCGACCGGGTCGAACTCGTCTACACGCGGTTCGTGTCGGCCGGCACCCAGGAAGTGGTTCGACGCCCGTTGATTCCGCTCGAACGAGACGTGGTCGAGGGTGGCGACGGGAGGCCCGAGTCAGGGCAGAGTTCCTACGAGTTCGAACCGAGTGCCGAGGACATCCTCGGTTCGCTGCTACCGCGCTACGTGGAAGCCCGCGTGTACGCGGCACTGCTCAACGCTGCGGCGAGCGAGCACGCATTCCGTCAGCGGGCGATGAAGTCGGCCACCGACAACGCCGAGGAACTCATCAAGAGCCTCTCTCGCACGATGAATCGCGCCCGCCAGGACTCGATCACGACCGAAATCATGGAGATCGTCGGCGGTGCCGAGGCATTGAGTGGTGCCGACGACATGGTCAATGCGTAAACGAAGGAATTCGACAAAGGAGCAATCATGACAGCAACGATGAGCAGCACGAAGGCCGCGGAAGGTCGCGTCGTCGCGATCGCCGGCCCGGTGATCGACGTGGAGTTCCCGCGGGGCAGCCTTCCCGAGTTGAACCGCGCGCTCGAATTCATCATCGAGGTCGACGGAAAGCCGATCACGGTCCTCGCCGAGGTGGCCCAGCAGCTCGGCAACAGCCGTGTACGCGCGGTGTGCATGAAGCCGACCGACGGTCTGCGTCGCGGCACCACCGTGCGCGACACCGGTCGCGGCATCTGCGTGCCGGTGGGCGACAAGACCCTCGGCCACGTATGGAACGTGTGGGGTGAGGTGCTCGACGGCAACAACGACGACTTCAAGGACGTCGAGCGCTGGGATATCCATCGTTCGGCGCCGGCGTTCGACACCCTCGAACCCACCAAGCGCATGTTCGAGACGGGCATCAAGGTCATCGACCTGCTCACGCCGTACCTCGCGGGTGGCAAGATCGGTCTGTTCGGTGGTGCGGGCGTGGGCAAGACCGTGCTCATCACCGAGATGATCAACCGCGTTGCATCCAAGCACGGCGGTGTCTCGGTGTTCGCCGGTGTCGGCGAGCGCACGCGCGAGGGCACCGACCTGCGCATCGAGATGGCCGAGTCGGGCGTGTTCGAGAAGGCCGCGCTGGTCTTCGGGCAGATGGACGAGCCACCGGGTGTGCGCCTGCGCGTCGCCCTTTCGGCACTCACGATGGCCGAGTACTTCCGTGACGTGAAGAACCAGGACGTGTTGTTGTTCGTCGACAACATCTTCCGTTTCGTGCAGGCGGGTTCCGAGGTGTCGACGCTGCTCGGACGCATGCCGTCGGCGGTCGGTTACCAGCCGACGCTCGCCGACGAGATGGGTCAGCTGCAGGAGCGCATCACGTCGACCCGCGGTCGCTCGATCACGTCCCTGCAGGCGGTGTACGTGCCGGCCGACGACTACACCGACCCGGCACCGTTCACCACCTTCACCTTCCTCGATGCAACGACCGAGCTCTCGAGGCAGATCGCATCACTCGGCATCTACCCGGCGGTCGACCCGCTGGCGTCGACGTCGACGATTCTCTCGCCGGAAGTCGTCGGAGAGCGCCACTACAACGTGGCACGTCGTGTGCAGGAGATCCTGCAGCGGTACAAGGAGTTGCAGGACATCATCGCGATCCTCGGTCTCGACGAACTGTCGGAGGAGGACCGCCAGACGGTGTCCCGTGCCCGCAAGGTGCAGCGATTCCTGTCCCAGCCGTTCTATGTGGCTGAAGTGTTCACCGGTGTGAAGGGTGAATACGTGCCCACCGCCGAGACGGTGGAGAGCTTCGAGTCCATCGTCAAGGGTGAGCTCGACGAGGTACCCGAACAGGCGTTCCTCAACGTCGGCAACGTCGAGCAGGTGTTGGCGAAGGCCAAGGCCCTGCAAGAGTCTGCAGCGTAGGGAGCGATCGTGGCAAGCGGGGCATCGATGCGTGTTGAGGTGGTCTCACCCGAGCGCGTGCTGTTCTCCGGTATGGCAACGCAGGTCATCACACGTACCGAGAGCGGCGGAGAAATCGCCTTCCTTCCCGGTCACACCTCGTTCCTCGGTCTGCTTACGGAGAACCACACGCGCATCTACCTCGAGGGCGGCAAGGTGCAGAGCGTCGCGGTGCACGGCGGGTACGTCGAAGCCGCCGGGGATCATGTGACGCTCCTGTCCGACAACGCCGAACTCGCGGAGGACATCGACGTCACGAGGGCCCGCGCCGCCAAGGAGCGGGCGGAGACCGCGATGCGCGGGGAGCACGATGCCACCGTGGAGGCCGATCTGCGTCGTGCCCACGCGCGACTCTCCGCCACCGGCGGTCTCGGTAGCGCCTGAGCGCCGTGGCAAAAGCGCCGTTCGGTCACGCGCTCGTCACGGGGGCGTCGAGCGGTATCGGCGAGTCGATCGCCCACAAGCTCGGCAAGGCGGGCGTCGGGATGGTGCTCGTTGCACGCCGCAAGGAACGCCTCGATGCGATCGCCGCGCAGTACCCGAACGTTGAGGTGCTCGCCGCCGATCTGACCACCGACTCCGGACTCGGGTCGGTGCTGCAACGTCTCCGCGACACCACCGGCACACCCGTGGATCTCGTGGTCAACAACGCTGGATTCGGCACGTCGGGTGCATTCGTCGATGCAGATGCATCACGACTCAGCCGCGAGATCTCCCTCAACATCAACGCATTGACCCGCATCTCGCACGAAGCGGTGCAGGGAATGTTGCCGCGCGGTCGCGGGTACCTGTTGAACGTCTCGAGTATCGCCTCGTTCCAGCCGGGTCCCGGACTCGCCGTCTATTCGGCCACCAAGGCCTTCGTCACGAGCCTCACCGAGGCGCTGCACGAGGAGCTCCGGGGAACGGGCATCCGCGTGACCGCACTGTGTCCGGGACTCACGCACACGGAGTTCCAGGGCATCTCCAATACCACCGGTCTCGAGACCAAGTTCCCCGACTTTGCGTGGATGTCCGCCGATGACGTGGCCCGTGACGGACTGCGGGCGGTCGCCGACGGCAAGGCCATCTGCGTGCCCGGACTGGTCAACAAATCGTTGGCCACCGTTTCCGCGTTCTCGCCGCGCGGAGTGTCGCGGCGAATCGCCGGGCTTGCAACCAGACTGCGCTGAGGTCGCGGTACGCCCCGGCTCCTGAAATCGTTGCGACCGCTCAGATCGTGAGGTAGATGGACCCGCTTCGTTCCGACACGCGGTACTGCGTGAGCGGTCGGGCGGCGGGCCCCTCGATGACGGCGCCCGTCGATGCATCGAAGATCGCCCCGTGCGACGGGCATGCCAGCTGACCACTCGAATTCGCCGACACCAAGGATCCTTGGTGCGTGCACGAACGGCTGAATGCGGCGATTCCA
>JBIJCI010000066.1:0-7316 GCA_044344715.1 Ilumatobacteraceae bacterium
CCGAAAGTCCCTGGCCAAGGCTGGTCTAACGGCGGATGATGTGTCGCTCTGCGTGCCCCACCAGGCCAACCTACGCATCATCGACGCTGCCTGCAGACAACTCGGGATCCCGATCGAACGAACCGCGGTGGTCCTGCAAGAGACGGGGAATACGTCCTCGGCGTCGATTCCCTTGGCGCTGTTCGACGCGGCCGACCGCGGACGCGTCCATGACGGCGACATCGTCCTCCTCGTAGGTTTCGGGGCGGGAATGACGGCCGCAAGTGCCGTCATCGAATGGAGGTCGCCGTGAGTCGCGTCGTGCTCGTTACGGGAGGGAGCCGGGGCATCGGTCTCGCGACGGCCCGACGATTCGCTGCTCTCGGTGACAGGGTGGCCGTCACCTACAACACCACACCGCCTCCCGACGAGTTCCTGGCCGTGCGCTGTGACGTGACCCGCCAAGAAGACGTCGACCGCACATTCGATGAAGTCGAGGGTTCGCTCGGCCCGGTGGAGGTACTGGTATCGAACGCCGGCATCACCAGGGACACGCTCCTCCTCCGGATGAAGGAGACCGACTTCACCGACGTCCTCGATGCCAATCTCACCGGTGCGTTTCGCGTGTGCAAGCGGGCCACACAGTCGATGCTGCGCGCGCGACGCGGCAGGATGATCCTCGTCTCGAGCGTGGTCGGTCTGCTCGGTCAGGCTGGCCAGGCGAACTACGCAGCGTCGAAGGCTGGTCTCGTCGGTCTTGCGAGATCCCTCGCTCGAGAACTCGGAAGTCGTGGCATCACGGTCAACGTGGTTGCTCCCGGACCGGTTGATACCGACATGACCCGAACGTTGGGAGAAGAGAAGCTCGCGGCAATCTCCGGTCTCGTTCCATTGGGCCGGGTCGCCACGGCCGATGAAATCGCAGGAGTCATTGCCTTCCTCGCATCGTCCGATGCCGCCTACGTTACGGGGGCCGTGATCCCCGTGGACGGTGGTCTGGGGATGGGTCACTGACGAGTAGGCTGACCAGAGAGGAGGCAGTCGTGAGCCAGGAAATCTTCGATCGTTTCACCCAGTGCGCTGTCAAGATGCTGTCGGTGGATGCAGCCAAGGTCACCCGTGAGGCGCGATTCAAGGAGGATCTCGAGGCCGACAGCCTCGATCTCGTCGAGTTCGTCATGGAGTTGGAGAGCGAGTTCGGCATCGAGGTGCCCGAGCAGGAGCTCGAGGGCATCACCACCGTCGGTCAGGCCTTCGATCTCATCGCAGCCAAGGCGAAGTAACGCTCCCGATGCAGGGAGCCGGTTATCGAGTTGCCGTTACCGGCTACGGGGTCGTTGCTCCCTGTGGTGTGGGTAAGCAGGCGTTCTGGAACGGACTGCTGGGCCCGGGCGTCGTCGGAGCCAAGACCGTCGAGCTGGCCGATTGGGACCCGCTCCCCTTCTTTGCGAATCCGAAGGAGGCCCGTCGTGCGGACCGGGTGGAGCAGTTTGCGCTTGCAGCCGCAGCCGAAGCATTCGCCCAGTCCGGCGAGCTGCCGTACGACCGCAACAGGATCGGCAGCATTTTCGGAACGGGAATCGGAGGTCTTCGCACCCTCGAGGAACAGGTCATCGTTCGTGTGGAGAAGGGCGAACGACGGGTGTCACCGTTCCTCGTTCCGATGATGATGGCCAACGCCTGTGGTGCGGCAATCTCGATGCGCTACACCCTGCGGGGTCCTGCCGAAACGATTTGTACGGCGTGTGCCGCCGCGACCCACGCCATCGGGTACGCCGCACGCCTCATCGCATGGGGTCGTTGTGATGCGGTCGTCACCGGTGGTGCCGAGTCGGCCGCAACCATCACGGCCGTCGCCGGTTTCGCCAATATGACCGCCCTCTCCACGACGGGGTGCAGCAAGCCGTTCGATTCAACACGCGAGGGCTTCGTTTTCGGCGAGGGTGCCGCCGTCTTCGTACTGGAGCGCTGGGACCATGCCGTCGCCCGGGGGGCCACCATCCTCGGAGAGATTCTCGGCGCGGCAAGCAATGCCGATGCACACCACATCACCGCGCCGTCGCCCGGTGGTGTCGGAGCAACCGCCTGTATGCAGTTGGCGCTCGACGACGCAGGCCTCGCCCCACGCGACATCAAACAAGTGAACGCCCACGGTACATCGACTCCGCTCAACGACCAGGCGGAATCGGATGCCGTAGTTGCGTTGTTCGGCCGACCGACACCCCCGGTTACCTCGATCAAGGGAGTGACCGGGCATCCCCTCGGTGCTGCCGGTGCGCTCGAAGCGGCGGCGGTGTTGTTGTCGTTCGAACACTCCCTGATCCCACCCACTGCGAACACGGCCGAGCTCGGTGCCGACATTCATTGCGATGTGGTCATAGGTGGGCCGCGTCGATGGACCCCCGGCCCGACGATCTCGAACAACTTCGGTTTCGGTGGACACAACGGATCGGTGATCATCTCCCCAGCGTCCTAGGTGGACGAGTCGGCTCAGCGGTCGACGAGCACGAACATCAACTCGCATTCGCATGCGAGTTCGCCGTTCACCGCGGCAGTACCCGCACCCTTGCCAGCGCGTGCGCTCATCCGTCCGATTTCGACGGTGATGGTCAACTCGTCGCCGGGCAGTACCTGACGACGGAACCTCGCTGCATCGAGACCGCCGAACAACGGGAGCTTCGACTGCCGGGCCGGATCGGACAACAACGCGTAAGCCCCGACCTGGGCGATCGCCTCGCACATCAACACACCTGGGAGCGTCGGCCGTCCCGGGAAGTGACCGGAGAAGAACCACTCATCGCCGCGCAGGGCCCAACGTCCGACTGCCCTGCTTCCGACGACGAGCTCATCGATGACGTCCACGAAGAGGAACGGCGCCCGGTGCGGGAGGATGCTGGAAGGGATCGGCAGGTCGTTCACGACTGCAGCGCCTCCATGAACAACCTGAGTGTGTCCTTCGGCGAGACCTTGTACCACGCGTTGAGAATCCGGCCCTTGCCGTCGATGAGGAACGCCGAGCGCTCGATCCCCATGTATTGACGCCCGTACATCGACTTCTTCTTCCACACCTTGTATGCCTTCGCCACCGCGTGGTCCTCGTCGGCCAGGAGTGGAAAGCCGAGATCGTGCTTGGCGTCGAACGCGAGTTGTCGAGCCGGCGAATCGGGACTGATGCCGATGATTGCCGTCCGCCCGATCTCATCCCTGACCCCGCTGAGAAGGCACGACTGTTGCGTACAGCCGGGTGTGTCGGCCTTCGGATAGAAGTACACGAGCACCTTGCGTTTCGCGTAACTCCTGAGACTGTGCTTCCTGCCGTGTTGGTCGAGGAGAGTGAACACCGGAGCCTTGTCGCCTGGTTGGAGCATGCGACGAACCTATCGCTCGGGCGAATCGATGGCGCGACGAACCTCTCCCACGAAACGTCCGACCGATTCGACACCCTCGTCGAGGAGCCTGCGCATGATGGCCGCTCCCTGTATGACCCCATCGGCGACGGTACACGCCTCGCGCGCTTGTCGCGCATCCGAGACGCCGACACCAACGAGGACGGGTAGCTGAGTAAGGGGCTTCACCCGACCGGCAATCGTCAGGGCGCTGGCAGCCAGTGCGTCCCGTTCACCCGTTACACCGAGGAGACCGACCGCGTAGACGAAGCCCCTCGCTCGTTCGACGATTCTTCGCAGGCGCGCGTCGTTCGCCGTCGGCGCGGCGAGCATCACGGTCGCAACACCCGCGCGATCCGCCGCGGCACACCACGGCGGAGCCTCCTCGAGGGGCAAGTCGGGAACGATCACCCCGGTCACTCCGGCATCGGCGACAAGCGAGGCGAATCGTTCGTGACCCGTGCGGAACACGGTGTTGTAGTAGCACATCACAACGATCGGGATTCCGACATCGAGACTGCGAATGTCGTCGAGGATCGAATTGGTGGTAGCACCGTTTCGAAGTGCCAGGGCCGATGCGCGCTGAATGACGGGGCCGTCCATGACGGGATCAGAGAACGGGATCCCGATCTCCACCGCGTCCGCACCGTTCGCAGCAACCGCGCGAACGGCATCCATCCATCCCGGAACGTGCCCGGTGATGTACGGCACCAACAATTTGCGACCGCCGTCACGGAGTTCCCGAAAACGGTCGTCGAGACGCACCGGGGACATCGCAGAACTTCAGCGGGGGGTGTTCGGCGTGTCGCCGAGGACCGACATCATCTGCGCGACATCCTTGTCACCGCGACCCGACAGGTTCATGAGCACCGTCTTCCCCTGGATGCGCGGCGCTTCGCGGGCGATCCAGGCCACGACGTGCGCACACTCGAGGGCAGGGATGATGCCTTCGGTACGCGCAAGGAGCTGGAACCCCCCGACGACCTCGGCATCGGTGACGTTCGGATACTCCGCCCTGCCGATCGACGCAAGATACGAATGCTCGGGCCCGACGCCCGGGTAGTCGAGGCCCGCGGAGATCGAATGGGCCTCCTGGACCTGTCCGTCCTCGTCTTGCATGAGGAAACTCTTCATGCCGTGCACGACGCCGGGAACCCCCCTCCCGACCGCTGCACCGCCGGCAGGCTCGACACCGACCAATCTGGCGGCCGTATCGACGAAACCGCTGAATATTCCGATGGCATTCGAACCACCGCCGACACAGGCTGCCACGATGTCGGGATCCGAGCCGGTGAGCTCCCGAACCTGGACTCGTGCCTCATCACCGATGATGCTCTGGAATTGGCGGACCATGAACGGATACGGATGGGGGCCCATCACGGATCCGATGCAGTAGTACGAGTGTTCGACCGATGCCACCCAGTCACGCATCGCCTCGTTGACGGCGTCCTTCAGCGTTCGGCTACCCGACTGGGCCGCTTCCACTTCTGCTCCGAGGAGGCGCATCCGGAAGACGTTGAGTGACTGTCGCTCCACGTCAACCGCGCCCATGTACACCTTGCAGGTCAGCCCGAGCAGCGCCGCCGCCGTTGCGGATGCCACGCCGTGCTGACCGGCGCCTGTTTCGGCGATGAAACGAGTCTTTCCCATGCGACGGGCGAGCAATGCCTGGCCGAGCACGTTGTTGATCTTGTGGGATCCGGTGTGGTTGAGGTCCTCACGCTTGAGAATCAATCGGATTCCGAGACGGCGCGAGAGATTGTGGCATTCGGTCAGGATCGAGGGCCGACCTGCATACTCGACCTGCAACCGCCGCAGTTCACCTCGGAATTCGGCGTCGTTCCATGCCTCGTTGAATGCGCGCTCCAGTTCCTGGCACGCAGGTACGAGAGTTTCCGGAACGAACCGACCCCCGAATTCGCCGAATCTGCCCTCGGCGGATGGTGCGGCGAGACGACTCACCGTTTCACTGTACAAGTTCATCGAACGCGAGCAGGGCGTTCTGTACGAACCGGCGAACCTTCGTCGCATCCTTGCGGCCCGGTTCACGCTCCACCCCGCTACTGACATCGACTCCGAACGGATGAAGCGTCGAAATCGCCAGGGACACATTTTCCGGTGTCAGCCCACCAGACATCACGTAGCGCGGACCCTTCGGCATCCGCTCAATCAGCGACCAGTCGTAGGTTCGTCCCGATCCCGGAGTTTCGGAGTCGACGAGAATCAGGTCGGTTCGGTAGCGGTCGCACTGATCGGCTTCGTTCGAACCCGCCACGACCGCCTTCATGACCCAGCCGATTTCCGCGATCGTCTGATCCACCTCGGCCACCGTCTCCCGGCCGTGCAGCTGTGCCCCGCGAAGACCCGCCTCCCTGACGATTCGTGCAATGGTTCGGGGATCGTGGTTGCGAAACACGCCGATCGTCAGGATCCCAGGGGGCAGTCGCTTGACGATGTCCGCCGCCCTGCCGACGGTGATCTGACGCTTGGAGGGAGCGAACACGAATCCGAGCGCATTGGCGCCCATCGCCACGCTCAGCAAGGCGTCCTCCTCGTTGGTGATGCCACAGATCTTGACGATCATCCTGGCTACGAAGGTAGCGGCACGCGAAGTTCACGGATGGCTACGGCACGATCGGCGCTGCGCACGAGGTGCTCCCCGACGAGAACGGCACGGTAGCCGGCACCTGCACACCTTCGGGCATCGTCGGCGCCACGTATTCCGGACTCTGCAACTGCGACGATGTGGCCCGGCATGCGGGCGGCAAGTTCGACCGCGCGGTTGGTATCCACTGCGAACGTTCGGAGGTCTCGCTGGTTGACTCCGACCAACTCCGCTCCGAGACCAAGCGCGCGATCGAGCTCCCGGCCATCGTGGACCTCGACGAGGGCCGCCATTCGGAGCCTGGTCGCGCAGTCGATGAACGATCGGAGTTCATCATCGGTGAGGGCTGCAACGATGAGCAGCACCGCATCGGCCCCCATCAGGCAAGCGTCCATCACGTCGCGGACGTCGACGGTGAAGTCCTTGCGGAGAACCGGGAGTCCGCACGCCGAACGGGCCGCAATCAGGTCCGACACCGAACCGCCGAAGTGGGGCCCATCGGTAAGGACGGAGATGGCCGCCGCGCCGCCGGTGCGGTACTCAACGGCCAGAACGTCGGGGCTCAGCCGGACGTCGATGTCTCCCTTGGACGGGGAGCGTCTCTTCACCTCGGCGATGACGTTGAGCAGCGCTCCGTCGCGCAGCGCACGCAGGAAGACGCCTGCCTCGCGCGTTCCGGCGAACGCTTCGGCTTCCGCGAACAGGATTGCGGTATCCCGGGTGTCCGACGCAGCCCGTCTCCGATGCCAGGCGACGATGCCGTCGAGGTACGTCACACGCTCAGAAGCCGAAATGGTCGAGGAAGTACGCGGTCAATCCCTCGATCGGCACACGCGTCTGCGTCGTGGTATCCCTGTCGCGTACGGTCACCGCTGCATCATCGATCGATTCGAAGTCAACCGTGACGCAGCAGGGCGTGCCGATCTCGTCCTGACGTCGGTAACGACGACCGATCGCCTGCGTCTCGTCGTAGTCGCACATGTACCGGGAGGAGAGCATGGAGAACACCTTCTCCGCCAGCGGTGTCAAGCTGTCCTTCTTCGACAACGGAAGCACCGCAATCTGGAATGGCGCAATTCGTGGGTGCAACCGAAGGACGGTGCGCGGCTCCTCGTTGACGACGTCCTCGTCGTACGCGGCGAGCAGGAACGCAGCCATGGTTCGATTTACACCCGCTGCTGGTTCGACGACGTACGGTACGTACCGTTCGTTCGTCGCCGAATCGAAGTAGTCGAGCCTCTGTCCCGAATGGGCGGCGTGTTGCTTGAGGTCGTAGTCGGTCCGCTGAGCAATACCTTCCAACTCTCCCCAACCCCAGGGGAACATGAACTCAATGTCGCAGGTTC
>JBIJCI010000067.1:0-7193 GCA_044344715.1 Ilumatobacteraceae bacterium
CTCACGAGTGCTCTCCGACACCTAATGAATTAGGCGGCGAGAGCGAACTGCTTGTTGGCAGTTGTTTGGTTGCCCCGTTTTTCGAGTCTGAGCAACTCGGGTCGCACGCTCGACCAGCGACACTGACGTCGAAACCTGTCAGCCCCGTTGAACTTGCGTTGCATTCACAGTGTACGCACGGGGTGACCGCGTTCGTGCGGCCGGGTGACCGACGTCGCGACGGCGCGGTCGTCAGGGACGTGCGGACTCCGTGGCTCGATCAACCACGGCGTCGAACAGCGGCACAACCAGACGAGCACCGGCGGCATTGAGGTGATCATCGTCCTGGTACACGGGTTCGCCGTCATGGAAGTTGCTGCAGTACTCGGGTCCGCAGAACGGGGTGTCGAGCGGGATGTACGTGAAGTTCGGGAGCTCCCGCTCGAGGCCGTCGAGCAGGCTGCGCACCTCGTAGCCGCGTGCCCGGTGGGCGTCGAGCGGGAGTCGTGCCTCGCTGCGGTAGAGCGCACACTCGCGGCTCACCACCAGTCTGTTCGAACACAGGGTCGGATCGATATCGATGCTCAACCAGTCGAAATCGGGTGGCGGTGACGTCACGACGAGCTCTCCACCGCGTTCGCCCATTACCGCCGAGAGCTGTCGCAGATTCTCGGCGAACAGCGAGATGAACTCCTCGCGGGTGACCTTGGTGCCCGTTGCCGACTCCCACTCGGTGGCCACGAAGTTGGCCGATGCCGGGGTCGTCGAGGAGTCAGACAGGAATGCCGACAGGAAGTGCACCACGATGAGTGACCGTGGCGGAACCGCGGCAGTTCTGATCTGCTCCGTGAGCCATGCCGTGGGTGTCAGTTTGATTCGAACCTCGCGCTGACCCGCGGACTCGCGATCGAGCCAGACCACCTCCATGACGACGCCGTAGCCGCCGATGTTCAGGCAGTCGCCGTCCAGTGCTTGAGCAAGCACCGGCTCGATCGGTGCATGGGTGAGGTGACTGTCTCCGACGACCCAGACGGACGCTCCCTCCCGCGTGCACCGCTCCGAGGGGCTCTCCACCGCCGTACCACCCGCCAAGCGATCTGCTCGGAGGTACCCGAGCGTCGTGATGCCGAGGGTTCCGATCAGGGCCGCACTCGCGAATGCGATCGACCGGCGAATGCGCAGCGACCGCCAGCGGTGCCGGGTTCGATCCTCCACGAAGCGGTAGGCCAGGAATCCCAGTACGAAGGTGAGTGCGAGGCTCACCGCGTACCGCGGGAACGCCGCGCCAATCAGGGTCGCCGCCAGCACCTGCACCGGCCAGTGCACGAGATAGAGCGAGTACGACCGGTCGCCGACCGCGCCGAGCAGGCGGCCCGGCACGAACCCCGACGCGTGCTGTCGTTGACTTGCAGCGCCGATCACGAATGCCGTCAGCACGGTGGTGGCAAGTGAGAGCACGCGTCCCGACCACGGGTTGGTGACGAACAGTGCGGCCAGACAGCCGCCGCTCACCAGCAGCACGACGGATCGAATGCGGGCGGGCATGGAGAGGATGTGGTTGCCGCGGTGCGCGAACCACAGCGCCACGAGGGCACCGACGCCGACTTGGTAGAACCGAGTGTGCGGCGCGTAGAACCGCACCACCTCCGAGGTCGAGGGGAGAATCGCGACGACCAGCGAGACGACCACCAGGGCGCCGATCACCGCGGTGAGCAAACGAGTGCGGATCACGGTGCCTGCGGCCGACTTTCGCAGCCCCACGACACCGAACAACACCGACAGCGCGACGTAGATCTGTTCCTCCGCCGCCAACGACCAGGTGTGCATGAACCAGTCGCTCCCGGTCTCGAGGGCGAAGTACTCGAGACGACCGAACAGGAGTCGGAAGTTGGAGAGGGCGAGCACGGATGACAACCCGGTGAGTACCGAATCCGGATTCGCTAGTCCGGTCACCAGCAGCAAGGCGGTGGTCACGATCACGGTCACGAACAACATCGGCCAGAGTCGGAACGTCCGCCGAACCCAGAATTGCGCCAGGAAGTGCAGTCGTGAGCCCGACACGGAGTTGCCGGAGAGCATCGAGAGCATGATGACGAAACCCGACACAACGAAGAACATGTCGACGCCGAGGTAGCCGCCGGGTAGCAGACCAATCCCGAGATGGTTGACGATGACGGCGAGTACGGCGACGCCGCGAAGTTGCTGGATGTCCTGGCGGACCGCCGTCGAACGGGTGACGGTCACTGCACTACTCGGGCTTGCCGCGGCGCTGTCGCCCGATTGCACGGCGCATCTCGATCTTCGATTCCTTCTCGGCGATGGCAGCGCGGCGGTCCTCCTTCTTTCGACCCTTGGCCAGCGCGAGGTCGACCTTCACGCGACCCTCCCGCAGGTGCAGGTCGAGTGCCACGAGTGTCAGGCGTTCCTTTGCCATTCGTTCCGTGAGTCGACGAATCTCGCTGCGGTTGAGGAGCAGCTTCCTGGGTCGTACCGGCTCGTGTGCGCCGACGCCATGGCTGAACTTGTAGGAGGAAACGTGCATGTTCTCCAGCCACATCTCACCGTGCGAGAGGTGTGCGTACGCATCGGCGATCTGGACGTCGCCGGCGCGCACGCTCTTCACCTCACTTCCGTGCAGCACGATGCCAGCCTCGACGACGTCGAGGATGCTGTAGTCGTGCCGGGCGCGCCGGTTGCTCGCCAACACCGTGTTTTCGTCGTCTTTCTTGGCCATATCGCTGAATTGAGCCTAGGTAGCGTCGTGGTCGTGGGTTCGTTGCGACTCGTGATCAGCGATGCAGTCGAACGTGAGATCGTCGAACATGCTCGTGCCTGCAAGCCGCAGGAGATGTGCGGTCTCCTGGTGGGAGCGCAGGGGAGCGACCGGGTTCTCGAGTTCCATCCATGCCGCAACTCGGCGGCGTCAGCCATCGTGTACACCCTCGACCCGAAGGACTACATGCGTATCGAACGCGACGCCGACGATCGCGGACTTTCCGTGCTCGGTGTGGTGCACAGCCACACGCACACCGAGGCCTACCCGAGCGCGACCGACGTGGCACAGGCGCCCGACCCCAACTGGAACTACGCGATCGTGAGCCTGAAGTACGAACCGCCACGGCTACGGAACTTCCGCATCGTGGCCGGAGAAATCAGCGAAACCGAGCTCCAACGCCAATAACCACGGGCCGGATGCCCGATAGCGGTCGGGCGACAACAGCCGTTATATTGTTGACAACTCTTATCGGGTTTTACGAGTTTCCGATGAGGGCCCCAACCCCCGGAGAACCTGATGAACGACCTCACCACGAACCTCGCCGAGCGGTCGTTGCGCAGCGTGCTCGAGTTGATCGGAAATACACCGCTCGTCGAGGTGAGCCAACTGTCGCCGTCGAGCAACGTCAGGCTCTTCGCCAAACTCGAGAGCCAGAATCCGTTCGGGTCGGTGAAGGACCGCATCGCCAACGCGATGATCGCGCGCGCCTACGCCACCGGTCGCCTGGTGAAGGGTCAGCGGATCCTCGAGCCGTCGTCGGGCAACACGGGCATCGCGCTCGCGGCAATCGCCCGGATCACGGGCAACCCGATCACCATCCTCATGCCCGAGAGCGTCTCGATCGAACGTCGTCAGATGCTCGAGGTCTTCGGTGCGGAGATCATCCTCACTCCGGGCGCGGAAGGTTCGAACGGAGCGGTACGCCGCGCCGAGGCACTCGCTGCCGAACATCCTGAGTGGTGCTTCCTGCACCAGTATTCGAACGAGGCCAACCCGCGCGTGCATTACGAGACCACCGGTCCCGAGATCTGGCGTGATTGTCCGCAGATCACGCACTTCGTCGCCGGGCTCGGTACGAGCGGCACGTTGATGGGTGTCGGTCGGTACCTGAAGCAACAGAATCGCGACGTGCAGATCGTCGCCGTCGAACCGCCGCTCGGCGAATTGGTGGAGGGCCTCCGCAACCTCGACGAGGGCTACATCCCGCCCGTGTTCGAGTTGTGGAAGGGTCGTGAAATCCTCGACCGCAAGCGCATCGTTCGACCGCGCGAGAGCATCGAGATGACGCGACGGCTCGTGCGCGAGTGCGGAATCTTCGCCGGAATCTCGTCGGGGGCATCGCTCGCCGGAGCGCTGAAGGTTGCGGGCGAGGTGGCCGAGCGCGGTGAGAGCGCCAACATCGTCTTCATCGTGTGCGACGGGGGCTGGAAGTACCTGTCCACCGGTGCCTACACCGTCGATCTCGACACTGCGGCGTCGAACGCAGAGAAGGTCATCTACTTCTAGGCGCGTGCCGTCGAGGCGTGCCCGGTGCGACTCAGCCGCCGGCGACCAGCGCAGCCAATCCCACCAGCACCACGGCGGCGCCACCGATACGTCGACGATGGTCGGCCTCACCGAGCAGTTTCCAGCCGACGAAGGCAGCGATCAGCACGCTCGATTCGCGGAGAACGGCCACGTAGCCGACCGGAGCCCGGCGCATCGCGAGCAGGACCAGGCAGTAACTGCCCAGCGTTCCGATGGCGGCGAATCCGAACTGTCGCCACTGCGTTCGTAGTGCCGCGAACGCCTCCCTGCGTCGTGTGGTGAACGTCCACGCCGAAACGCTGAGCCCGGTGGTCACGAAGATGCTCAATGCGTAGGCCGCCGGATCGGCCGATTCACGAACCCCGGTCGCGTCGATCGCCGTGTAGATGCCGATGATCACCGCAGTGGCCAGGGCGAAGCGCATCTGTCGTAGGGAGCCCCGTGACAGAAGGAAGAATCCCGAAGCAGCGATGACGATGCCCACCGCGGTGAGCTGGGAGAGCACGTCGTCGAGCAGCACTACGCCGAGCACCGCCGCACCGACCGCGCCACCACCGCGGGCGATCGGGTACGACACGGAGAAGTCCCCCGTCTGGTAGGCGCGCACGAGCATCATCGAGTAGGGAAGGTGGGTGACGCCGGAAAGAAGTGTGTACCGCCAGGCGAAACTCGGCCCGTCGAAGAGGATCCACCATCCGAGGAGTATGCCTGCCGCGACGAACATGGCGATGAAGAACTGGCCCCACAATGCGAGACCGGAGTCGGTGTTGCGCTTGACGGCGAGGTTCCATCCGGCGTGCAGGCACGCGGCGGCGAGTGCCATGAGGGTTGCGGTCAGCACGATGATCCGCGAACCATCAGCATTGCGGTGAGCACCGCGCCATAGCCTAAGAAACGCATGGTGGATGCGCGCGAGCGGCCGATCGGTGTGTTCGACTCCGGATTCGGGGGACTCACGGTGATGCGCTCGCTGATCGACCTGATGCCCAACGAGCCGCTCGTCTACATCGGTGACACGGGTCGCTATCCGTACGGCAACAAACCTGCCGACGAGGTTCGCGGGTTCGCGATCGAGCTGGCCGGGAGCCTCGTGCACGATCACGGTGCGAAGATGATCGTCGTCGCGTGCAACACGGCGGCGTCGGTTGCGCTCGAGGCACTCTCGCAGTCGCTCAGCGTTCCGGTCATCGGGGTGATCGAGCCGGGGGCGCGGGCGCTCGCACGGGTTACGCACAACGGCAGGGTGGGGGTCATCGGCACCGTCGGCACCGTCGCCTCCCGTGCGTACGACTCGGCAATCGAGGCGACCGGCGCCGAGGTCGTGCTCACGTCGGCCGCGTGCCCGGGTTTCGTCGAGTTCGTCGAGCGGGACCAAACGGACGGGGAGGAAGTCACCCTGCTCGCCAGTCGACTGCTGTCGCCGGTGAAGGAAGCCGGCGTCGATGCGCTGCTCCTCGGATGCACCCACTATCCGTACCTTGCGCCGGTCATCCAGCGGGTCATGGGTGATGGCGTGGTGTTGGTGAGCAGCGCCAACGAGACGGCGTTCGCCGTTCGGGAGTGTCTCGAGTCGTGCGGTCTTTCTGCACCCGCGGGGCATGCGCCCGTGCGTAGGTTCCTCTCGTCGGGCGATGTCGAGTGGTTCGCCACGCTCGGCCGACGGTTGCTCGGACCCGAAATCGGCGAGGTTGCGCCGTGGCATTCCGGAGCCGCTTCATGAGCACGACGACACGACCGGATGGGCGGCGCCCCGACGAACTGCGCACCATCACGTTCGAGCGCGACTTCACCGAAATGGCGGCGGGCAGCGTGCTGGTGTCGTTCGGTCGGACGCGGGTGCTGTGCACGGCGTCGATCGATGAGGACGTGCCGCGCTGGATGAAGGGATCCGCAAAGGGCTGGGTAACGGCCGAATACTCGATGCTGCCCGGATCGTCGCCGGAGCGTGTCGACCGCGAGGCGGCGAAGGGCAAGCAGTCGAGCCGCACCGTCGAGATCCAGCGCCTGATCGGTCGCTCGCTGCGGTCGGCGTGCGACATGCGGCTTCTCGGCGAACGACAGGTGTTGCTGGACTGCGACGTGTTGCAGGCCGACGGTGGAACCCGGACGGCCAGCATCTGCGGTGCGTACGTCGCGCTGCACGATGCGCTCACCAGGCTGGTGCAGGGCGGCTCGATTGCGCAACACCCGCTCCACTCGTTGTGCGCTGCCGTGAGTGTGGGCATCCACTCCGGCACCCCGATCATCGACCTGCCGTACGTGGAGGATTCCACCGCGGAAGTGGACATGAACGTGGTGATGCTCGCCCCGCTCGCGGGAGGAACCGCACGGTTCGTCGAGGTGCAGGGCACCGCCGAAGGTCAGGCGTTCACCCGCGAGGAGCTCGACGTTCTGCTGGAACTCGCCGAAGGCGGTCTGTCCCGGGTGTTCGAGCAGCAGCGCAGCATCATCGCCATGCCCCCGCCACCACGCGCGTGAATCGCGTCGTCTGCGCCTCGGCGAATCCCGACAAGGTCGCGGAGATTCAGGACCTCCTACGGGGAGTCGTCGAGCTGCTCCCGCGTCCCGCGACGATTGGCGACGTCGTGGAGGACGCCGACACGTTGCTCGGCAATGCGCGGCTGAAGGCCCGCGCGATCTGTGCCGCCACCGGTCTTCCCGCGGTGGCCGACGACACCGGACTCGAGGTTGACGCCCTGCACGGGGCACCGGGCGTGCACACCGCACGGTTTGCCGGTGAGCACGCAACGTACGCCGACAACCGTGCGAAATTGTTGGAGTCGTTGCGGGGCATCGGAACACCGGCGCGAACCGCGCGTTTCCGCACCGTCGCGCTGGTTGCGAATCCCGACGGAAGCGAGCGGTGGGCCGAGGGGGTGTGCGAGGGGCTGATCGCCGACGCCGAGCGCGG
>JBIJCI010000068.1:0-6980 GCA_044344715.1 Ilumatobacteraceae bacterium
CATCTCCGCCCCTTGTGTCGCCGGCCGCGGCGCTCACTGTTCCGTGCGTTCGCCAACCGGCGGACATCCCGACAAGAGACAGGAGCCAGCCATGGCACACACCACACCACCAACCAAGCCGACCCTCTCGAGGTTCGCCGAACTCATGCATCGGGGCTTCATCAAGGAGGCCCAGCGATCAGGGCTTACCCACATGTACGCCCTTCTGATGCCGAGGCATGCCACGCTGGGAGCACTCGAGCTCCTCGAGCTCAGCCCGCTTCACGCGATCCAGACGGCCCGATCGGGCGATCAGCACATGACCATCGGCATCCCCGGTGCGAAGTCGCTGGTGATGTTGCCCTTCAGCATCCCGGGGAACCCGTATACCCACCTCAAGCACATGACCCTCCCGAAGGGAACTGCTGCACTCGCGATGTCGAGCGAGACATGGGTGCACATGGTTCCTCGCGACGAGAACGGAGTCGAGATCGGTGATGTCGACTCCGTCGAGCCGATCACCGGTTGGAGCACCACGGTCGTGGCACCGCGGGGCCGAACCGTCCACCTGTTCTCCATCGATCAGGGCGACGGGCTTGCCGAACAGGAGGCAACGGATGTGGCCGGCCCGACGCTCGTCGCGCTGAGAGAGGTGACCCTTCGGTCGTCAAGGTAGGCGCACACAACCAATCCCACAGACATGGTGAGAGCCGGTCCCGTTCAGACGGGGCCGGCTCTTTCCGCCTGTTGGCGTCTTGTGCGCCGGTCTTGGTGCTTCGGACGGTGATCGGAATGACCACCTCCATCACATCACATGATCCAGACCACACCCCAGCCCGGCAGCCCACGATCGTGGTCGACGCCCACTACGTCCCGTTTGATCTCGGACAGACCGTGATCACCTCTGCAGCACTCGAAGATCTCGGCTGGTCAGCCGCCGGCGCTCTCGTCTCGCGACACATCAACTGCGACTGGGGCGACCTCTGCACCGAGGACAAGGAGGCCAACTGGACTGCGATCGAACAGGGGCTTCGGATCTTCAGCAGGTACGACACCGAAGTCGGAGACTTCTACGTCATCACCGAGTGGGACCGCTCATACACAACGGTGATGCGGGTCTCCGAGTACTGAGACTTTCAGATCTCGCCACGGCGTCGGCGGTGTCGTTCGAGACGGATGATCGCGTGGAGCGCTTGTTTCACTGCTAGCTGTAGGTCGAGCACCACGGCGAGGCGCGTCGAGGCGAGCGCCTCCAGTCTCGGGTCGTGTACGGCAGCAGCCATCTCCCCTGCCGTGGGGTCGGTGTCGTGGCGGAGCATGTCGATCACGACGGGGAGGACCTCGCGCTGCTGTGCCAGCAACTCGTCTCGCTCGTTCATACGGATACGGTGACCCTCGGCGCGGGGCGTGCACTCCCCACGCGACGTTTCCCCGAGGGCCCGCGGCTAAGGGAAACGTCATTCGACAGAAGAGCCAGCAAACACAGGCGTTTCAGCGAGAAGGCAACTGGCAACCGACGGCGCATCGACTGCGCCGAAAAGGCCCATTCTGTGTACCCCTGAGAGCGGGCCGTTCGTAGCGACATCACCCGACCTCAGGGAAACGTCCTTCTCGCAGAGAGCCAGCAAACACAGGCGTTTCAGCGAGAAGGCAACTGGCAACCGACGGCACGGACAAGCCGCAACACATAGATGTAGATGCAACGCGGACTGTGCGACAGGCATGGGAAGCGGCATCGTCACCCTCGTGGACGCTTCTGCTACCCCGCCGCGGTACCCCATCTGTCTGGAACTCTTCGGACAGGGAAGTCTGGTCATGGTGTGCTCGGCGGCGTGCACTGACGCACTCGAGGACGACTGGTACCCGGGCGTCCGATTCACCTACATGGCGAGACCAACGCTGCGCACGGGAACGTGCGCAGCGTGCATCGTCTGCGGTCGGACGGTGGTCATGCCCAAGGACTGCCTGCTCCACGACGGCGAGTGCCCCGAGCAGCAGTGGATCCTCACGCTGTCTGGGATGGCGACGGCGACGCTCGCCTACGAGCTGTTCGGCCGGACGCTCGGTGAGCGGATGCTGATCACCGTCGAGTTACAGGTGCGACGACGGCCGGGGACCGATCCTCTCGCGATGCTCCGCAGGCTCAAACCCAAGGATCAGTAGCCACACCCGAGCGATGCAAGGTGGCGTAGCCCCGCCACGTCCCCCGCTCCCATCGACCCTGTCGACCGCGAGATGAGCGGGGTCATCATCGAGTCTGGGTGGGTCGTGTGGTCGAGGCCGAGTACGTGGAGGAACTCGTGTGTGAAGAGCGCACCACGGGAGAAGTACCCAAGGCCCGGCCGGTAGTCCCCCAGGTTGGCGACGTCGATGAACACATACCCCGCGTAGGCGAGATCACTGTCGCCGTCGCCGGGGATGCTGAAGTTCCCGCCCACGGCCGCTGTTCTCGGGAGCGTCAGGTCGGTGTCGCCCACCTCGCCGAAGTACACCACGACGTCAAACTCACCCTCTGCGCCGAGCATGTCGCGCCCCCACTGGTGTGTCGGGATGATGCTCGTCGATCCAGCACTCGCCAGTGTGTAAGGAGTCTCTGAGGAGATCTCGGCGACCACGGAGCGAAGTTCACTCAACACCTCGGTCTCCAGCAGGGCCGTCAGTCTTGAAGCGTTGACCCCGACGCTGATCGACTCCCGGCAGTCCCAAGCCACCGGGCTCGAGCGCTCACGGTGAAGGAACGCGTACGGAGGATCTCCCCTCCCGCTCGCCACGGTGAGCGGGAGGGACCCCACAGCCCATGTTGTGATGCTGACGCATGCCAGCATCACGGTGATGGCGTCGCTGAGCGACGCGATCGGGCCAGTGAGAGTGCGCAGGCGTCTCATGCCCACACCGTGACCCTTGGGGTCGGCGCGACACACCCTGTCGGTACGTTGGCGACATGAGATACACAATCGACACCTCAGTCGTCATCGCAGCCGACAAACGAGAGGAGGAACACGACCTTCCTTCAATCGATCGCCTGATCGAACTCGGCCACGAGGGCACCGTAGATCTACAACTCGCCGAAGCGTACGAACGGGACTTCGCTCGTTTCTCCGACCACGATGCCCGTCTGCAACGACTCGACTGGCTTGCCAAGAGCCCGGTCGCCACGAGGCGCGCGAGTGGCGCGTTTCGGCTCGATGTCAGCGAACTGGACGGGAACGATCTGCTGGCCGACGATGTTGCCCATCTCGACAAGGCCCTGATCGATCTACTTGGGATCCGCGGAGAACCTTCGGCGAAGGCCTACTCAGACATCGACCACCTGATCGCGCACTACATGTCCGGCGCAGACGCGTTCATCACCGTCGACTCGAAGACGATTCTCTGCCATCACGAGGCGCTCGCTGAGCTCGGGATCGTGGTGCTCACTCCTGCCGAGGCAGTCGTGCGCGCCGAGACGCGCTGAACCGTCGGCCGCCTCACCTCATGCCTCGGGCTTGCCGACACGTTCCCAGTACTCCGCGATTCCGCGGCGGCGTTCTGGCCGGACGTGTCGGTACAGCATGTCGGTTACGCCCACATGTTGGTGGCCGAGCATGTCGCAGACTTCCTGAACGTCGACACCCTCCGAGAGCAGGCGTGTCGCCGCATAGTGGCGCATGTCGTGCGGCGTGAGCGACGGGTCGAGCCCGAGCAGGGTCCGAGTCGGCTTCCAGACGCGTTCGCGGAAGTTGTCCGGTCGGAGGACCTTCCCCTCGATCGAGGTGAAGATGGGTTCGGTCGGTCGCTTCCCGTCGCACAACAGACGGAGCTCATCGGCGAGCCACTTCGGGAGGTTGATGCGGCGCTTGCCGGCCTTCGTCTTCGTCGTACGATGGATGGCACTAGATCCACCCTGGAGGCGCTTGCTGCGCGTGCTGAGACTACGCGACACGTTGAGCTGGTCCTTCGACGAATCGAAGTCGCGAACCTGTAGTGCCGCCGCTTCGCCCATGCGTAGGCCGATCGTCGTCTGCAGCAGGACGAGACGGCGAAAGTGTTCGGGGACGGTCTTGATGATCGCAGCGACGTCGTCGTCTGTGAGATCCACGCGGGGGTCGAGGGATACCTCGACCGCTGGCTCGATGTAGGCCTCGGCGGTCGGGTCAACGGACACGAGGCCGTCCCGCTTGGCATAGAAGAAGATGTCTCGAAGCAGGGCCCGGGACTTCCTCGCCGTTTCGATTCCGTCTGTCCAACCCGGGTGCGGGAGCATCGGCTCGCCGTCCTCGTCGAGGAGGAAGGCCCCGTTCTCGTCGCGGCCCGCGTGGGTGATCGTCTTGTAGAACGCCTCGATGTCAGCCGGCGAGATTGAGCGCAGCGGTCGAGAGCCGAGTTGAGGCGCGATCCAGGTATTCCAGAGACCTTCGCGTGTGGCGAGCACGGATGGGGACACCTTCTGCTGGGTCTTGCGCGAGATGGTCTTCTTCGAGGCGTAGCCCTTCGCGAAGTAGTCGGCGAGTGTCGCGCCAGCGGGCTTGCGCGTCCGCTTCGCAGCCTTGCGGGCCTTCGACTTCTGGGCAGTGCGGACCTCGGCGAGGAAGCGTTCCGCGACGGCCTTCTCCTTCATCCCGAATGACTTGCTGCGACGCTTGTTGCCGGCGCGCCAGCGGACCCGCCAGCCAATGTGATGACCGGCTCGGTCGAATGTCTCGGTGATCGAGGCGTCGGCCATCTCAGATCACCGCCCCGAATACGACGACCCCGAAGCGGGATGCGTCCATGTAGGCGTCGAGGTCGGCGACCTCGAACAGGTAGGCGCGGGCGGGCTGGTAGTGGGCCAGGCGACGGCTGCGGACCGCGCGACGAAGCGTCTTCGTCGACACGCCACAGTAGGTCGCGGCCTCCTCGATCGTGAGGTATGTCTTGGGGGTGGTGCCGGTGGTTGTCATGGCACACGACACGATGACGGTGGCGCGAGCCAGCGCACTCCCCGCATGGGTGATCCCAGAACTTGGACCACCGAAGTTGGACCATCGGGTTCCGAAGGCCGCCAGACCCTCGGAAACCCTTGTCCTAGTTGTGGGCGCTGAGGGACTCGAACCCCCGACCCTCTCCTTGTAAGGGAGATGCTCTAACCAACTGAGCTAAGCGCCCGCACGACTCGTTCGAGACGAACTGCGGGAGGTCAGTTTACGTGGCACCAACGTCGTCGAACGCCTCCGTGGGCAAATCGCGTTCGCCGGCGACGATGGCGTCGACGATGCGACGTGCAACCGCGTCGGGGTTCAACCCGACGGGCATCCGCGGCGCAGAGCCGGCAATCGCCCGCAACTCGAGTCCGGTATCGGTGTGGGGCGGCCTCGCATCGATCACATCGATCCGGCGTTTACGCCATTCTCGGCCCACCGCCGACATCGCCGCCCATGCGGCCGCTTTGGAGGCGCTGTAGGCGGCCATTCCGGCAACGGGATTCGTCGCCACCACCCCCGAGACGCTCAGGAAGAATCCACCGTCCGGTAGGTGGACTGCCGATTCACGGAGCATCACGAGTGGAGCGATTGCGTTCACCGCGAACAGTCGGTCGATGGTCGCGTCGTCGAGATCCGTAACGTTCCCGAACGCCACCAGCCCGGAGGCGTTCACCAGTCCGTCGAACGGAGCGACCGAGGCGATGGCAACGCGAAGTGCCTGGTGATTGGTCACGTCGGCGAGCGCGTATTGCACCACGCTCCCGCCGTCGAGTCGCGTGTGGTCCCTCACGATTGCCGAAACCCTGCACCCCCGCGCCGAGAGATGGTGTGCGATTCGCGATCCGAGCACGCCGGTGGCACCGACCACCACGACGTGCGCACCGGTCAGGTCACGGACGGTTCCGGTCACGGCTGCTCGCGGATTCGGCACACCGAGTCGAACAGTGCCGGGGTTGCGGCGACCACTGGTGAGCGTCGCTCACCATGATGCGTGACCAGGAGTTCGCGACCGTTCAGCTCCCCCACCCGTGCCCCCGCCTCGATACATACGTGCACGCTGGCCAGGTAATCCCAGGCCCCGTGCGAGGACAGGTCGACCCATGCGTCGAGGGTTCCCTGGGCAACGAGGCAGATATCGAGCGCGGCGGCCCCGAGCGCACGGAACTGCGCCCAACCCGGGTGACGCTTCGGCACCCCCGAAACACCGACGACGGCATCGGACAAGCGTTCGCATGCTGACGGCCTGAGAACATCGCCGTTGTGGAACGCGCCGCCACCCCGGGTTGCAGTCCAGCGATTCTCGTTGGAGTACTGATTGGCCACGAGTGACGCGCGATGGCCGCCGATGTCCACCGCTGCGAGTGCGGTGGCGTACCACGGCACCCGGCGACTCGCATTGGTCGAGCCGTCGAGGGGATCCATGACGACGATGATCGAGTCGTCGTTCCAGTCGCCGGTGCGACCGCTCTCCTCGGACAGCACCGCGCAGCCTGCCCCATGCAGGACCTCGAGCGCGGCTGCGTCGGCCCGCAGATCCACGGAGTACTGGGTGGCCCGCAGACCGGACGGGCCCCAGTCGGTATTCGTGCTCAGGACCGAGTAGACGGCATCGGCTGCGTCGTGAAGGACACGCAGGATGTCGTCGTTTGAGGATGCAACCGTGAGTCGGGACATCGGCCAGTCACCGTACCGTTGCCGTGCGGCTAACGCTCGTCGCGCACGAACGGCTGTCCCAGCGTCTTCGGAGCGCCGAGCAGTCGGCGGGCACGGGGGGTCGACAGCACGACGAGGACCGCCAGCGTCACGAGGTACGGGAACATCGCCACCACCGTCGGCGGCAGCACGTTGATCTGCTCGGCTTGCAACGTGAACGGAACCTGGAGGGAGAAGCCGAACAGTACCGCCCCACCGATGGTGCGCAACGGTCGCCAGGATGCGAATACCACGAGAGCGAGTGCGATCCAACCGATTCCGTTGGTGGTGGCGGCCTGGTTCCACGCTGCACCGCGCGCGAACATGTACCACGCGCCCGCAAACGCCATGAGCGCTCCCCCGGCGACG
>JBIJCI010000025.1:0-23022 GCA_044344715.1 Ilumatobacteraceae bacterium
CGTCGGACCAGATTCGCACTTCCTGCTGCCGGCGCTCGCCATCGGTGATGATGCCACGGCGGAACTGTGTCTCGACCTTCTCGGCCTTCTCTTCGTACGACTCGAGGATGGCCTTCTTCTCGACCGGCGCCTTGATGTCGTTGATGGAGAAGGTGAGTCCGCTCTTGCTCGCGTAGCGGTAGCACAGCGACTTGATTCGGTCGAGTGCACCGGCGACGAGCGACTTCGGATAGTGGTCGCTGAGGCGCTCCACGATCTCGGAGAGCGCGGCCTTGCCGAGCGCCTTGTCGATGTGTCCGAACCGAGCGACGTACCCCTCGGGCAACGCCTCCTCGAGGATCAGTCGACCGGGCGTGGTTTCGAGCGGCTTGCGCACGGTCGAGCCGTACCAGTGGATCTTCGAGTGCAGCGTCAGCAACCCTGCATCGAGTGCGTTGTCGAGCTCGGCCATCGTTCGGAATGCGCGACCCTCCCCTGCACGACCATCGATCTGCTGGGTGAGGTAGTAGCCACCGATGATCAGGTCCTGGTTCGGCGCCACGATCGGGCGACCCGACGCGGGCGAGAGGAGGTTGTTGGCCGACAGCATGAGCACGCGGGCCTCAGCCTGTGCCTCGAGCGAGAGCGGCAGGTGAACTGCCATCTGGTCGCCGTCGAAGTCGGCGTTGAACGCGGTGCACACGAGCGGATGGAGGTGGATTGCCTTACCCTCCACCAAGACCGGCTCGAACGCCTGGATACCGAGACGGTGCAGTGTCGGGGCGCGGTTGAGCAGCACCGGGTGCTCCTTGATGACTTCTTCGAGCACGTCCCACACGAGCGGGTGACGTCGCTCGACCATGCGCTTGGCCGACTTGATGTTCTGGGCCAGCCCGCGGTCGTCGAGCTTGCGCATCACGAATGGCTTGAACAACTCCAGCGCCATCAGCTTGGGCAGACCGCACTGGTGCAGGCGCAGGGTAGGGCCGGCCACGATGACCGAACGTCCGGAGTAGTCGACGCGCTTACCGAGCAGGTTCTGGCGGAAGCGGCCTTGCTTGCCCTTCAACATGTCCGAGAGCGACTTGAGCGGACGGTTGCCGGCACCCGTTACCGGGCGACCGCGACGGCCGTTGTCGAACAGGGCGTCGGCAGCCTCCTGCAGCATGCGGCGCTCGTTGTTGAGGATGATCTCCGGCGTTGCGAGCTCGAGCAGACGCTGCAGACGGTTGTTGCGGTTGATCAAACGTCGGTACAGGTCGTTCAGGTCGCTGGTCGCGAAACGACCACCGTCGAGCTGCACCATCGGGCGCAGATCCGGCGGGATCACGGGAATGGCGTCGAGGATCATGGCCTTCGGGTCATTGACCAGGCGACCGTTGTCGTCGCGCTTGTTGAAGGATGCAACGATCTTCAGGCGCTTGATGGCCTTGGACTTGCGCTGCGATGAGAGCGGCTTGCCCTTGTAGCCGTTGGTGATTGCATCACGCAGTTCCGCTTCGTCCTTGTGGAAGTCGAGCGAGTCGATGAGTGCCTTGATGGATTCGGCGCCGGAACCACCGGTGAAGTAATCGCCGTATCGGTCGACGAGTTCGCGCCAGAGGCTCTCGTCGTCGATGATCATGCGCGGGTACAGGTCGCCGAGGGTCGTCCAGGCGCGGTCGATCAGGTCGATTTCGTCGTTGGCCGTCTTGACGATCGACTCGATGTCCTTTTCGATCTGCTTCTGGCGGTTCTTGATCTCGGTGTCCTTCGCACCGTCCTTGGCCAACTGGGCCAACTCGGCCTCGGCATCCTTCTGGCGCTGCTTCACGTAGGCATCACGGCGCTTCGCCGCTTCCTGTTTGTCCTCGAGGTACTCGCGCTCGAGTTCGGGCATCATCTCGTGGAGTTCGTCGAACTTCACGGTGCTCACGAGCCACGCCGAGAGGTAGATGACCTTCTCCAACTGCTTGGCCTTCATCTCGTCGCGCGGTTCGAGGCCGCTCAGGAGGTAGGCGAGCCACGAGCGGGTGCCCTTCAGGTACCAGATGTGCACGACCGGGGCGGCCAACTCGATGTGACCCATGCGGTCGCGACGGACGCGCGATCGCGTGACCTCGACACCGCACTTGTCGCAGATGATTCCCTTGAACTTGACGCGCTTGTACTTGCCGCATGCGCACTCGAAGTCGCGCGTGGGACCGAAGATCTTCTCGCAGAACAGACCGTCGCGCTCGGGGCGCAGGGTGCGGTAGTTGATCGTCTCCGGCTTCTTCACCTCGCCGTAGGACCACGAACGGATGTCGTCGGCGGTCGCCAAGCCGATGCGCAACTGACGGAAGTCGTTGACCTCGGTTGCCGGGATGATTGCGGGTGCTGCCGTGTCGGTCATGTTCTGCTCGTGATCCTCTCGTTAGAACGCGCCCTGGCGCAGACGGTCGTCCGCGTCGGAGCCACGCTCGGGTCGGGTGAGATTGATGCCAAGTTCCTTCTGCGTCTTGTAGATGTCCTCGTCGAGGTCGGCGAGCTCGACCGGACGGCCGTCCTCGCGGAGCACTTCGACGTCGAGGCACAATGCCTTCATCTCCTTCATCAGCACCTTGAAGCTCTCGGGAACGCCCGGCTCGGGAAGGTTGGCGCCCTTCACGATCGACTCGTACACGTGCACGCGTCCGAAGACGTCGTCGCTCTTCAGCGTGAGGATCTCCTGGAGACAGTAGGCCGCACCGTACGCCTCGAGTGCCCACACTTCCATCTCGCCGAAACGCTGGCCGCCGAACTGTGCCTTACCGCCGAGCGGCTGTTGGGTGATCATCGAGTACGGACCCGTTGAACGAGCGTGGATCTTGTCGTCGACCAAGTGGTGGAGCTTCAGCATGTACATGTACCCGACGGTGATCGGGTTGTCGTAGTACTCGCCGGTTCGACCGTTGCGAAGACGAACCTTGCCGTCCTCGCCGACCAGACGCTTGCCGTCGACGCTCTCGGGGTTGATGGTCGCCAGCACCTGCTGGATCGTCGGATGCTCGTAGGCTCCGCTCGACTCGTCCCAGTGCGCACCGTCGAACACCGGAGTGGCAACGAACACGCTCGGTGCGGTCACCGGGCGGGTCTTGGTCTCGGTACCACGCAACGGCGCGTCACCGACCTTCTTGCCGCTCTTCGGATCGACCCAACCCCAACGTGCGCCGTACCCCAAGTGTGCTTCGAGCACCTGGCCGATGTTCATACGGCTCGGCACGCCGAGCGGGTTGAGGATGATGTCAACGGGCGTGCCGTCGTCGAGGTACGGCATGTCCTCGACCGGAAGGATCTTGGAGATGACGCCCTTGTTGCCGTGGCGACCCGCCAGCTTGTCGCCGACGCTGATCTTTCGCTTCTGGGCAACGTAGACACGCACGAGCTCGTTGACTCCCGGTGGCAACTCGTCGCCGTCGGAACCGTCGCCCTTGACTCGCTGGAGCACTTCGATGTTGATGACCTTGCCGGACTCGCCGTGCGGGACGTTCAACGAAGTGTTGCGCACCTCGCGGGCCTTCTCACCGAAGATGGCGCGGAGCAGACGTTCCTCGGGCGTGAGCTCGGTTTCACCCTTCGGGCTGACCTTGCCGACGAGCACGTCGCCGGGCGAAACATCTGCGCCGACACGGATGATGCCGCGATCGTCGAGATCGGCGACGATGTCTTCGGAGAGGTTCGGAATGTCGCGGGTGATTTCCTCGGGACCGAGCTTGGTGTCGCGCGAGTCGACCTCGTGCTCCTTCACGTGGATCGAGGTGAGCACGTCCTCCTTCACCAGACGCTCGGAGATGATGATCGCGTCCTCGTAGTTGTAGCCCTCCCATGGCATCAGTGCGACGAGCAGGTTCTTGCCCAGCGCCAACTCGCCCTGGTCGGTGCTCGGACCGTCGGCGAGCAGTTCGCCCTTCTTCACCTTCTGGCCCTCGTACACACGGGGAACCTGGTTGATGGTGGTGTCCTGGTTCGAACGACGGAACTTGACGAGCACGTGCTCGTGTTCCTTCTTGGGCAGGTTGTCGTACTTCACGACGATGTGGTCGCCGGTGACCACCTCGACGGTTCCGTCGCCCTTGGCCAGCACGAGGTCGGCGCCGTCGCGGGCCGCCCTTGCTTCGACGCCGGTTCCAACGAACGGGGCCTCGGCGCGCACGAGCGGCACCGCCTGGCGCTGCATGTTGGCACCCATCAACGCACGGTTGGCGTCATCGTGCTCGAGGAACGGAATCAACGACGTCGCAACAGAGACGATCTGTCGCGGGGAGACGTCGATGAAGTCGACCTGCTCGGGATCGACGAGTGCCAGGTCGGTGGTGGAACCGAAGAACGACTCGGCTTCGAGCATCTTCTTCAGGTCCTCGAGCGTCGCCGCCTGCGGCGAGCGGCGTACGAGCACCTTGCTGTCGACGAACGTGCCGTCCTTGTTGAGGGCGGTGTTCGCCTCGGCGATGACGTATTCCTCTTCCTCGTCGGCGGCCATGTAGCGCACCTCGTCGGTGACGCGACCCTTCGTTACGCGGCGGTACGGCGTCTCGATGAACCCGAACGGGTTGACACGGGCGTACGTAGCAAGGGCGCCCTGCAGACCGATGTTCGGACCCTCGGGGGTCTCGATCGGGCACATGCGTCCGTAGTGGGAGAAGTGGACGTCGCGCACCTCGAAGCCGGCCCGCTCGCGCGAGAGACCGCCGGGTCCGAGCGCCGAAAGACGGCGACGGTGGGTGAGACCCGACAGGGCGTTGGTCTGGTCCATGAACTGCGACAACTGCGAGGAGTTGAAGAACTCCTTGATCGCACCGACCAGCGGACGCACGTTGATGAGGGTGAGTGGCGAGATTCCGTCGTGATCCTGCGAGCTCATGCGTTCGCGAACCACGCGCTCCATACGGGAGAGTCCGATGCGAACCTGGTTCTGGATCAACTCACCGACCGGGCGAACGCGGCGGTTGGCAAAGTGGTCCTGGTCGTCGAGGCGGTAACCGGGCTCCTGCTTCACGAGGTGCAACAGGTAGGTGATGGTTGCCAACACTTCGCAACGAGCGAGCACGTTCGGCGCGTGGGTCGGCATGGTCGACTGACCGGCCGAGTGGTAGTCCTTCAATCCGGCGGGCACGTCGATCTGGCCGAGTTCGGTACCTTCCTGCAGCCCGAAGATTCCGGCGAGCTTCAGCACTTCCGGACCGATCTTGCGGAACAACTTGTAACGACCCACGCGTGAGGTGTCGTATCGGCGCGACTCGAAGAACGCACCCTCGAAGTTGATGCGAGCCGACTCGACGGTTGCTGGCTCGCTCGGACGCGTGCGCCGCATGATCTCGACGAGAGCTTCGTCACGGCTCGGTGCGATGTGCTTCTCGCGCAGCCACTGCTCTTCGAGGAAATCGAAGTACTTGACGAAGCGCTCGAGGAAGCCAGGTGCGTGCTGTTCGTCGTAGCCGAGGGCGCGCAGGATGAGGAAGATGCTGAGACGGCGCTTGCGGGCGATTCGTGCACCCGCGGTGGGGTTCTTGCCCGGCTTGTGCTCGACGTCGAACTCGAGCCACTCACCGCGCTGCGGGTGGATCGTGCCCTTCACGAGCTGGTGCTTGGCGAGGTTGCGCAGGCGGTAGCGCTCACCAGCCTCGAAGATCACGCCCGGGGAACGGACGAGCTGCGACACGATGACCTTCTCGATCCCGTTCACGAGGAAGGTTCCACGCTCGGTCATCTTCGGGAACTCGCCGATGTAGACGACCTGTTCCTTGATTTCACCCGTCTCGCGGTTGGAGAACCGTGCCTTCACGAAACGCGACACCGCATAGGTGTGGTGCTTGGTACGGCACTCGGTCTCGGTGAACTTCGGCCCGGGGGTCAGTTCGCGGTCGTCGGGATCGAACTCGAGCTCGAGCTGCAGCGAGCCGTCGGTCGTCTTGATCGGCGAGATGTCGGAGAAGACGTCGCGCATTCCCTCGCGCATGAACCACTCGAAGCTGTCTTTTTGCACCGCCAACAAGTCCGGCATTTGGAGAACTTCATCGAGTGACGCGAACGAATAACGTTCGCGTGCGGCGGCGCGAGACGGCACGGGTACGACTCCTACTTACTTACTGGGTGGGATTGCGGGGACTAACGATGAGCAACGGGGTGGGCTGGTGGATTCGCCGATGCGTGGCCGCCAAACCTCGGTGATGAGGCTTGGGGGAGGCGTCGCACGGCAACTCGTTACGCTACCTGCGCGCGGTCGACATTCCACCGGGCCGTGCAATGGCACGGCTCCGGCGGCTATGTCGGACCCTACGGCAAGGTGGCGAGGAGCGCCACAGCCGTCCACTGGACGGCTGCCGACCGGCTGGTGCCGGTCAGGCCAATTCGACGGTGGCGCCGACTTCCTCGAGCTTGGCCTTGGCCT
Organism: Ilumatobacteraceae bacterium; assembly: GCA_044344715.1. Taxonomy (GTDB): domain Bacteria; phylum Actinomycetota; class Acidimicrobiia; order Acidimicrobiales; family Ilumatobacteraceae; genus F1-60-MAGs027. Next base: position 6,368 of record JBIJCI010000025.1, read on the forward strand.
TGTTGGCGTCGTCCTTGCTGACCTTTTCCATGATCGGCTTCGGTGCGCCATCGACCAGTTCCTTGGCTTCCTTCAGCCCAAGGTTGGTGAGCTCGCGCACGACCTTGATGACCTGGATCGGCTGGCCACCCTTGTCCTTCAGGATGACGGAGAACTCGTCCTTGTCCTCGGCGGCGGCGGCCGGGGCGGCGGCGCCACCGGCAGCGGCGACGGCCACCGGAGCAGCGGCAGTGACACCGAACTTCTCCTCGAACGCGTCGAGGAGTTCCTTCAGTTCCAGCACGGTTAGGGCAGCGATCCCGTCGAGGATCTGTTCCTTCGTGAGTGCCATGTTGTGTTTCCTCTTTCTTTCTTGTGATGGATTGTTGTATTCGATCGCTTGGGTTCGTTCCGCTTACGCGGCTTCCTTCTGCTCCACGAGCGCCTTGAGGCCGTAGGCGGCCTTGCGCGGCAGTGCAGAGAGCATGTACGCGGTGTTCGACATCGGCGCCTTGAGCAGCCCGGCGAACTGCGCCAGCATGACCTCGCGGGACGGAAGATCCGCGAGCGCCTTGAGACCCGCTGCATCGACCGCCTTGCCGTCGACGACCGCGCCCTTCAGTTTGAGCGCGTTGTTTTCCTTCGCAAAGTCGCGAAGGGCCTTTGCCACGGCCGAGGCTTCGCCGGTGACGAAGGCAATTGCGACGGGGCCTCCGACCATGTTCTCGAGGGCCGACATTGCTCCGTCGCGTGCCGCAATCTGGACCAGGGTGTTCTTGTACACCTTGTACTCGGCACCGAGCGGCCGCAACGTGCGACGGAGGTTGGCGAGTGCGCCGACGGTCAGACCGCGGTATTCGGTGACGATGACCGAGTTGGAGGCTCCGAGCTTCTCGCGAACCTCTGCGACGACTGCGACCTTCTCGGCGCGTGCGGTTGACATGTCGTGTCCTTCCTCGTGTGGCCCGGTAATCCCGGATTATTCGCCCGGCTGGGCGAACCACAGGTCTGTGGTTGGTAACTCGTTGTGCGTGGTGACGCTATCGGAATTCGGACGTGATCACTACCCCGGAGTTAGGCGGTTTCGACCACGCTCGGGTCGATACGAACTCCCGGGCTCATGGTCGAGGAGATGGTGATGCGCTTCATGTAGCGGCCCTTCGCGGCAGCCGGCTTTGAGCGCTGCAACTCGTCGAGCACTGCCTTCACGTTGGCGGACAATGCGGCGACATCGAAACTTGCCTTGCCCACCGGCACGTGCACGTTTCCGTAACGGTCGGTGCGGTATTCGACCTTGCCGCCCTTGAACTCGGTGACCGCACGGGCCACGTCGGTCGTTACGGTGCCCGTCTTCGGATTGGGCATGAGACCACGCGGACCGAGCGCTCGGCCGAGCTTGCCGACGAGCGGCATCAGGTCGGGAGTGGCGATGGCGATATCGAAGTTCATGTTTCCCTTCTCGATATCGGCTGCGAGATCCTCGGCGCCGACGACGTCGGCACCAGCATCACGGGCGGCCTTGGCATTGTCGCCCTGGGCAAAGACCGCGACACGCACCGTCTTACCGGTGCCCGACGGCATGGTCACGGTGCCGCGGATGGTCTGGTCGCTCTTCTTGGTGTCGAGTCCGAGACGAATGGCCATGTCGACCGTTTCGTCGAACTTGGCCTTGGCCATCGACTTCACCTTGGTGACCGCGGCGGCGATGTCGTGCAACTCGTCGCGGTTCAGCCCGGTGGCTGCGGCGACGTACTTCTTTCCTCGGTGGTTTTCCCTGGCCATAGAGCCTCCCTCGTTGAGATACCCGTCGGACGAGGTCGTTCCGAACGGGCTGTTGTGTGGATCGTCAGACTATCGGTCGCTCGACGCGGACCGACGGTCGTCAGGGTGTGACGGTGAGGCCCATGCTCCGAGCGGTACCGCGTACCTGCTGCTTGGCCGCCTCGATGTCGTTGGCGTTCAGGTCGGGCATCTTGCGCTTGGCGATTTCCTCGACGTCCTTCTCCGTCACCGAACCTGCGATTTCCTTGCCGGGGTTGGATGCCGCCTTGTCGATCTTGGCTTTCTCGCGCAGGAGCACCGGTGTGGGCGGGGTCTTCAACTTGAACTCGAAGGTGCGGTCGTCGAAGATCGTGATTTCGACCGGGATGACGGTGCCGACCTGGCTCTCGGTTGCGGCGTTGTACTGCTTCACGAACTCCATGATCTGGATGCCGTGCGGTCCCAGTGCCGTTCCGACCGGCGGTGCGGGCGTTGCCTTGCCCGCCGGAATCTGGATCTTGACGACCGCGGAGACTTCTTTCTTCGCCATGTTGGTTCCTTCTCTGTGCTTGCGTGTGTGTGCTGTGGAGTAGTGGTTAGAGCTTCGCGACCTGGCCGAAGTCCATCTCGACCAGGGTGTCGCGACCGAAGATGTTCACGAGAACCTTCAACTTCATGTGGTCGGCATTGATCTCCGCGATCTGGCCCTGGAAGTCGGCGAACGGACCTTCCTTGACGCGTACGGCCTCGCCCACCTCGTGGTCGAGCTTCGGTGCCTTGCGCTTCGGCTGCACCTCGCCCTCTTCCTTCGGGGCAAAGAAGTGCTGCACTTCCTTCTTGGAGAGCGGTGTCGGACGCTGTCCACGCTGGTTCTGGCCGACGAAGCCGGTGATTCCGGGGGTCTGGCGGATGCACAACCACGAGTCGTCGTCGAGTTCGCAACGCACGAGGATGTAGCCGGGAAACATCTTCTTCTGCACGGTTTGCTTACGACCGTTCTTGAATTCGACGACGTCCTCCATCGGAGTGACGATTTCGTACACCTTGTTCTCGAGGTGCATCGACTGAACGCGGGCGCGCATGGCCTGTTCGGCCTTCTTTTCGTAACCGGACTGGCTGTGAACGACGTACCACTTGCCGGGCCGTAGCCACGGCCGGTCGATGAACTCCTCCTCGGAGTCCTCCTGGGTGAGGTCGAACTCGGCGTCGACGAGCGGTTCGGTGGTGAGGTCTTCTGCGTTCATCGGATCAATCCTTGTAGAGCCAGCCGGAGAGGACTCCGAACACCGAATCGAGGCCGAAGACGTAGGTGGTAACGATGACCACCGCGACGAGCACGATGATCGAGTAGCGACGCACCTCCGGAAAGCTCGGCCACGACACCTTGCGCATCTCGTCGCGAACTTCGCGGATGTACTGGGCCACGCCGACCCGCTCGCGTGGCTGGGACGGGGTGACTGGTTGACGAACGGGGTTGCCCTGTTCGTTGACGGCCCCCATGCGTCGCATGGCCCGCTTCTGCTGCCGGTTGAGATCCATTGACATACGGACTGGCAAGGCTATCGGGGGCTACGGGGCGAACCGCACGCCGATTGCAGGGCAGGAGGGACTTGAACCCCCGACCGTCGGTTTTGGAGACCGATGCTCTACCAACTGAGCTACTGCCCTCTGTCGGTCGACTGGGTAAGGCTACCAACCACCTCGGCGAAGCTTCCCTCCTGGACGATTCGCCCGCCGTCGAGGCGGATCAGGCGCGAGCAATAGGCCAGGGTGGACGTGCGGTGCGCGACCACGATCAGCGTGTGGTTGACGGCGATTTCACGGAGCGACTCGACGATCTCGCGTTCCGTTTCGGCGTCGAGTGCCGACGTGGCTTCATCGAGCACGATCACCTCCGGGTTGCCGTAGAGGGCACGGGCGATGCCGAGTCGTTGCCGCTGGCCGCCCGATAGGCGCACGCCGCGTTCTCCGACCACCGTGTCCATCCCCTCCGGCAACGACCGGACGAACTCGAGCACGTTCGCCGCCGAGAGGGCGCCCTCCACCGCTGCATCGTCGATGGCCTTGTCGGGCAATCCGAAGGCCACGTTGCGACGGATGGTCGTGTCCATGAGGAATACGTGCTGCGGCACGTAGCCGATGCGGTCCTGCCAGTAGCGGGGATCGTCGGCCACGTTCCGCCCGTTGGCGCTGATGACCCCGTCGGCGGGAGTGAGGACGCCGATGAGCAGGTCGACGAGCGTGCTCTTGCCCGAACCGCTCGCGCCGACGACTCCCAACGACTCCCCCGCCGTGACCGTTAGCGACTCGATGTCGATGGTCGACGTCTCGCGGTTCGGGTAGCGGTACGTGAGGCCGCGCACCTCGAGTCGCGCGAAGCGATCGGTCGGACGGGCGCTGGATGGTGCGGCCTCGCCGCCCTCGAGTGCGAGTCCGTCTACGGCACCCTCGATACCGGCGCGATTGAACGAGAACTGTTGCACCGACTGGATGATCCGGTTCACCGACGGCAACATCCGGAATGCAACCACGCCGAACAGGGCTACGGCCACCGTGGCATCCTGCAGGTTCCGGTCGTTGAGCGTGGCGAGCACCACCAGCAGTGCGACGCCGCCGACCGCCACGACCTCGAAGAACGCCCGCGGAATTCCGAGCGCGAAGGCGAAGAGGTAGGACGACCTGGCGGAACGATGGAGGCTGCGGCGGTGCGTCTCGAGCACTTCACCGTCGCGCCCGAACAACTTGATCTCCTTGATGCCGCCGAAGCCGGCCATGAGAGCGTGGACGAGCGCACCGCGGTGCTCCACCCGCTCCGCGCCCCACCGTTCGGTTCGTCCCCTGGTCAATGCGACGACCAGGTACCCGCTGATGGCAAAGAACACGATCATCACCGCGGTACCGACCGGCTGCACCACGACGAGGATGGCGAAGAGTCCGACACCGGTGACCACGTCGGTGAGCACCATCAATACCGGCGCGATCCCCCCGAAGACGACCGACGTCGCGTACTCCTGCACGTTGCGCACGAGCGTGGACGAGGAGTTCGAGAGGTGGAACTCGTACGGTTGACGGAGGTACGTCTCGAAGAGTCGTTGCACGATCCGGTTGTTGATCGAGTACTGGACCCGCTGCTGGTAGTACGCGGACGCGAGCAGGAACAGGTTCTTCACGATGAACATCGCAACGAGCGCGACCATCAACACCTGCACGAAACCCGTGTACGAAATATCGGCGAGTGCGTTCGGCAACCAGGAGTACTCCGCACGACGATCGCCACCGACCACCGCCTGGACGACCGGAATCACCAGACCGAGGCTCGCCATCTCGAGCAGGGTCCCGACGAGGATGAACGCGAGGGAACCCGCGAGTCGCAGTCGGTCCCGTGACTCAAGCACGCTGCCGATCAGGCGGATCGTTGATTGCTCGGCAGTCGACGACATTGTCGTAGCGGCGATCGGAATCGAACCGATGACCTTCCGATTATGAGCCGGATGCTCTTACCAACTGAGCTACGCCGCCGCTTGGCGAGCCCTCTGTGGGAATCGGACCCACGACCTCTTCCTTACCATGGAAGTGCTCTGCCAACTGAGCTAAGAGGGCATTGCGTTGCTTGTACAACGCCGTTCTTAGACTACTGCCTGATGCAATCGGTCTCCGTGCGAGCGGCCGAGATGCGGGATGCCGGAGCGATCGCCGCCATCTACAACTACGAAGTCGAGAACACCACGGCGACGTACGACCTGGTGCCCCGCACCCTCGAAATGCAGCGGGAATGGCTGGCCGCACGTACCGGCGCGTTCCTGGTCATCGTCGCCGACGACCCGGCGGCGGGCGTGATCGGGTTCGCCGCGCTCAGTGCGTACCGCGATCGCGCCGCATACCGGGCCACCGTCGAGAACTCGGTGTACGTGGACCGCGCCCACCAGGGACACGGGGTGGGAAAGCTGCTCCTTGCGGCTCTCCTCGACGCGGCTCGCGACTCGGGTTTCCACACCGTGGTGGCCAGGATCGACTCGCAGAGCGCGGGATCGCGCGCCCTGCATGCGTCGCTCGGTTTCGTCGAGGTCGGCATCGAGCGGGAAGTCGGACGGAAATTCGGCCGGTGGCTCGACTCCGTCATCATGCAGCGAATCCTCACGGTCTGAGGAGATCGCCCGAACCCGGTTGCGCGAACCGCGCTAGTTGCGGCTCCAGTCCACGTTGGTGAGCAGCCATCGCCGCGAGACTCTCGCGGTGACGTCGCCGAAGCGTTCCCGTCCCCAGGGCTGCATCCCCTGCTGCAACCGCTCGTTCACCCGGTGTCGGAGGCCCGACACCTCGTCGCTCACGCCGTTCTCGAGTTCATCGACGTAATCGGCGACGAGTTCCCGCATCTCGAGGGCATCCGCGCGCACGAACCCGAGACCCGACTCGGCGAATTCGCGGGGATACTTGGCGGCGAGAAGCGGCGAGTCGCAGAGTCGTGCGAGATTCCACGGCCGGCCGGTCGCGGGATCGACGAACGTGACCGGCACGAGCGTCGCCAGCGAGGTACCGAGGAATGCCTGGGAAAAGCGGAGTACGTCGACGTACAACACCGGACGTCGACCCAGTAGTGCCAGTGCATCGGGACCCGTCTGCGTCGCGATGGCGAACCGGCAGTTCATCGGCAACTTCACGTCGAGGGCCGGCGTGCGAACGTCGGAGTTCGCATAGTCGAGACAACCGGGCAGGTTCCCCAGCTTCTGTGGCGACGGACCACCCAACCGGATCACCTGGAGTCCGACCGAAACGAGGTACTCGCACGCCGGGATGAACGTGCGGACGTCGCCGTTGATCAGTGCGGTGTTCGGATCCTCGGATTCACCGCGTGCCGCGTAGTACGCCGCGTCACGCACGACCAGCACGACGTACGGACGGGTGACGTCGACGCCCGACCCACGGAGTGCGGCCACCTCCGCGGTGGTGAAGGGCTCCGGCGCCGGACACTGACGGGTGACCACATCGAGACCGTTTCCCGGTCCGAAGATCGACATGCCGGGCTGCTCCAGCGCGAGTGCCGGAACGATCCGACCTGCTCGTACGAGGGCGCCGACCACCCAGCTCGGCGGACACGTGAGACGGGCCTCCCAGAGTCGTGCGAGGTACTGGTTGCTTCGTACCTTCGCCGAGCCGAGACTCCAGACGTCAAGGTTGCGGGGTAGTCGCGGAGCGGCGACGGATTGCCGGTACGCCAGCCACATCTCCGGTTCGAGCGCCAGGTGCCCGAAGCGGTGCGACCCGACGATGCACAACCGCACCCGAACGAGCGGTCGCAGGCACCACGCCATGACCAGCACCGGCACCGCAACCAAGGCTGCGAAACCCCGGGCCGCACCGGTGAGCAGCCGCCTCACGGACTGGAGATGATCCGCACGAGGTGTTCGAAGCCGTATTCCCGTGCAACGTTCATCCCGGCGTCACCGATCCGGCGGAGCTCGGCTTCGTCCGGGAACTTCGTCATCGATGCAACGTCGAGGACGGTCTCTCCGTGAACCATCCAGGCGGGGGACGACTCGTCGAGGTTCGTGATGACCGGACACCCGTGGGTCATCGCACTGAGGACCGTCGTGTTGTTCTCCCGTACACCGCGGGGGAAGAAGGCCACGAGCGCATCGACCTCGCGGAGTCGCTGCGAGACCTCGGCATCGGCGAGGAAACCGAGGAAGCGGACGTTCCCCGAGAACGCCGCGGAAATCTCGTCGCCGACGGTGAAGAAGCTCTCGTCGAACGATCCCCCCTCGTGGAGCGCGGTAGAAATCTCGAGGCGGAAGCTTCGGGGATCGCCCTCCATCACGGCTGCCAGCCTCCGGTAGCCGTCGCTACGGATCTTGTGTGCCATCCCGAAGGTCAGCAGCGTGCAGTCAACCGGCGCCTGGCGCGGGAGAACCGGGGCACCGGGCGCGAACACGCTCGTCGCATCTGCGCGGATGTCCCGGATCTTCGCCGTGATCTCCGCGCTGCCACCAAACACGCGGTTCGCACGTGCAATGAGCACCGACTCGAGTTCCGACCCGTCGACGCCGTGGACGAAGAGGTCGTAGCGCAGAACACCCTCGGGCAGCCGTGTGCGGAGCTCGGTCAGGGTTGCAGCACTGATCTCCTCCAACTTGATCGACAACAACACCGGCTCGGCGCTTCCGCGTGCCAGGTAGTCGTCGAGCGGCACGACCGGCACGCCCATCGCCCTGGCGAGCGACTGGTTGAACCGGGCCACCCCGCACGTGTACGGGTTGGTGTGGAACGACACCACGGCAGTGTGCTTCACGCGTTCCTCACGCGCTCGATCAACCTCGAGGAACTGTTGAGGACCGTGTCGACGTACTCGATTCTGATGCCGAGCGTCTTGCAGAGCTCCCGTTCCTCCTCGGGCACACCGCCACGCTCCAGCCAGTCGGCGCCCTTCACGTAGGCGTACGGTCGCAACTGTTCGAGCACCTGCCTCGTCGAACCGGTCGCGCAATGCACGTACGAGACGTGCCTGATTGCATCGATGACGATGCTGCGGCTGGCCTGCGGGAGGAGGACCGGATGCTTGCCCGAGGTCCACTGGTCGTTGGTGATATTGCACAACACCGGCTTGCCGAGACGTTCCGCGGCCGCGAAGTAGGCGATATGCCCCTCGTGCAGCGGATCGAAACTGCCGTCGACCATGACGACCTGCCCGGCAAGACCGGGCAACTGCTCCCACGTAAGGATCATCCGCAGAAAGTCTACGAACGACCGCTCGGTGGGCCGGGAAGGATTCGAACCTACGTAGGCAGATGCCGGCAGATTTACAGTCTGCTCCCTTTGGCCGCTTGGGTACCGACCCCGAGGTCACTCACTCTAACGGTCTGGATATCGTGTCGGGCATGCCGAGTTTCGACGTGGTCTCCGAGGTTGACCGACAGGAATTGAAGAACGCCGTCGACCAGGCACAACGGGAGATCGGCCAGCGTTACGACTTCAAGGACACGAACTCCTCGATCGAGCAGAGCGACCTCGTCCTGACGCTCCGGACGTCGAGCGAGGACCGTCTGCGCGCGCTACGCACGGTCCTCGAGGAGCGCATGGTGAAGCGGGGCGTCTCGTTGCGCGGCCTCGACTGGGGAAAGATCGAGCCGGCGACCGGCGAATCGGTTCGGCAGGTGGTCACCGTCAAGGTCGGAATCTCCGGCGAGAAGGCCAAGGAGATCAACAAATTGGTGAAGGAGAAGGGCCCGAAGGGAATCTCCACCCAGACGCAGGGGGACACGGTGCGGGTCTCGGGCAAGAAGCGTGACGACCTCCAGGCGGTGATCACCCTCCTCAAGGCGGCGAACCTCGAACTCCCGTTGCAGTTCGTCAACTTCCGCGACTAGGCGGACCGCAGTCAGTCCTCGCTCGGTGCCTCGCGGGCGCGCCGCTGCAGCTCGGATACCACCGATGCATCGGCCAACGTCGTGGTATCGCCGAGGTTCCGTCCCTCCGCCACGTCGCGCAACAGCCGCCGCATGATCTTTCCGCTGCGAGTCTTGGGAAGATCGGGGGTGAAATAGATCGCCTTCGGTTTGGCGATCGCACCGATTTCCCCGGCCACGTGGTCGCGCAACGTGCGCTCGTCGGTGGACGTTCCACCACGAAGGGTGACGTAGGCGATGATTGCCTGACCGGTGGTGGCATCGTTGGCGCCGACCACCGCTGCCTCGGCGACCGCAGGATGCGACACGAGTGCCGACTCGACCTCGGTGGTCGAGATGCGGTGACCGGAGACGTTCATGACGTCGTCGACCCGACCAAGGAGCCACAGGTAGCCGTCGTCGTCGAGCTTGGCCCCGTCTCCGGCGAAGTACCGTCCCTCGAAGCGACTCCAATACGTCTGTCGGTACCGCTCCGGATCACCCCAGAGGCCGCGCAACATCCCCGGCCACGGTTGGGTGAGCGTGAGGTATCCCCCGCCCCTGTCGATCTTCCTGCCCGATTCGTCGACCACCTCGGCAGAGATGCCGGGAAGTGGATGTGTCGCCGAACCGGGCTTGGTGACCGTCACGCCGGGCAGCGGACTGATCATGATGCCGCCCGTCTCGGTTTGCCACCACGTGTCGACGATCGGGCAGCGACCCCGACCGATGTGCTCGTGGTACCACATCCACGCCTCGGGGTTGATCGGCTCGCCGACGCTGCCGAGCAGTCGCAGGCTCGATAGATCGTGCTTCGCCGGCTCGTCGACACCCCATTTCATGTACGTGCGGATCGCAGTCGGCGCGGTGTAGAAGATCGTGACGCCGTACTTCTCGACCAGCGACCAGATCCGGTCGTTGGCCGGATGGTTCGGTACGCCCTCGTACATCACCTGCGTGGCTCCGTTGGCGAGCGGACCGTACACGACGTAGCTGTGCCCGGTCACCCACCCGACGTCCGCGGTGCACCAGTACACGTCGCGTTCGGGTTTGGCGTCGAAGACGTACTTGAACGTGGTCGCAACGTGCGTGAGGTAACCACCCGAGGTGTGCATGATTCCCTTCGGCTTCCCGGTGGTTCCGGAGGTGTAGAGGAGGAAGAGCAGTTGCTCTGCGTCCATCGGTTCGGCCGGGCAGTCGGGAGAGGCGGTCGCCACCAGCTCGTGGTACCAGTGGTCTCGGCCCGGCTTCATCGACACCTCGTTGCCCCCGCGACGAACGACGATCACGTGTTCCACCGTCGCTGCACTCTCGAGTGCGGTATCGGCCTGCGGCTTCAACGGGAACACCTCACCGCGCCGCCATCCGCCGTCGGCGGTGATGAGCAACTTCGCCGAGGCGTCGTTGATCCGGTCGGCGAGGGCCTGGGCGGAAAAGCCGCCGAATACGACGCTGTGTGCCGCACCGATCCTCGCGCACGCGAGCATCGCAACCGCGGCCTCGGGGATCATCGGCAGGTAGATGTTGACGCGGTCACCCTTGCGAACCCCGAGCGACAACAGAGCGTTCGCCAGTCGCTGCGTTTCGTCGAGGAGCTCCCGGTAGGTAACCGTGCGCGTATCGCCGGGTTCTCCCTCCCAGTGGATGGCGACCCGGTCGCCGTTCCCCTGTTCGACGTGCCGATCGAGACAGTTGTAGGAGACGTTTAGTTCTCCACCCACGAACCATTTCGCGAACGGCGACTGCCAATCGCAGACCGTATGCCAGGGCTTGGACCAGGAGAGGAGATCACGTGCATGGCGCGCCCAGTACGCCTCGCGGTCCGACGTCGCCTCGTCCCGAAGCGAGGAGTCTCGGACGTTCGCCTCCGAAACGAACTGCTCAGACGGGGCGAACAGCCGCGTCTCACGCCCGAGGTCCTGGATCGTCTGATCATTGCGCTCGGTCATCGTCTGCTCCCGTGTTCACTCCGCCATATGCGAGATTAGTGAGTCGCCATGAGGGGTCAGTCAGTCACACACCGGTTCGGACCTGCCGAGTGGTCGTTGTCGGCGTTGCTGTCGCTGACTTGGGGCTCGTCGTTCCTGCTCATCGCCATCGCCATCGAACATCTCGACCCGATCGTCGTGCCCTTCGGACGGGCGCTAGCAGGCGCCGCCACCCTCGCGATGTTCCCCGGTGCCCGGCAACCCGTTCCGCGACGGGATTGGCCGCGGATTGCGGTCCTCGGACTCGTATGGATGGCGTTGCCGTTCTGGCTGTTTCCCATCGCCGAGCAGACGGTTGCCAGCAGCGTCGCAGGGATGATGAACGGCGGGCTCCCGGTGGTGATGGCCTGCGTAACCGCCGTGTGGGTCCGGCGAATGCCGAGCAGGCGACGGATCGTGGCAATCGTCGTCGGGTTCCTCGGCATCGTGGTGATTGCGCTCCCGGCGATTCGCGCCGACTCCGCGGGTGGCGAGTCGATTGCGGACGTGGTTGGCATCGCCTACCTGATCGTCGCGGTGTCGTGCTACGCCATCGGCGCAAACGTCGCACGGCCGCTGCAGGCCGTCTACGCTCCGGCACGTCTGCTGATGCGCGTGCAGCTCGCCGCGGCATTGTGGACGCTCCCGCTTGCGCTGCGCGGTGCGGGCGCGTCGAATTTCACGGTCCCGTCGATTGCCGCGGTGGTCGTACTGGGTGTTGTCGGAACCGGGATCGCCTTCGTGGTATTCGGGACGCTGCTCGAACGCACCGGCATCACGCGGGCGATGATTCCCACCTACTTCACGCCGGTCGTCGGATTGGCCCTCGGTGCGATGTTTCGCGATGAACGCATCGCACCGGTCTCGGTGTTCGGCATGTGCATCGTCATCTTCTCGGCGTGGATGACGAGCAAGCCCGATACGCGGGACGTGATGCTCAGCGACGCCACTCCAACACGCTGAATCCCCCGAGACCAACGGGGTCGAGCAGCGCCTCCGCCTCGCGTACCCGGCTGCGCATCCGCATCGCCGCAAGGTCGGGGGCGGACGCCGCGCGACTCCATTCGGTACGCCCCTCTTCGACGAGCACGTCGATGCCATGACGATGCAGGAACTCGGCTTGGGTCGATACCGACCCAGCAACGGGCAATTGGTCGATCGCCACCTCGACGGTCACGTCCTGGTCGCCGACCGCCGAGAGGTAATGCACGCCCCGACCATGTTCGGCGTACGTACGTAGCCACTCACGCCACGGCCGTGCCGCCATCGCGGCGGTCGTCGTGCAGTAGTCGAGTGCGACGAGCCGCCCGGCATCGAGTGTGCCGAGTGCCCGCGCCACCCAGTCCGCCGCTGCGTCCTGCACGGCGACCCGCGACCCGTGCGGGGCCTGCGGTGGAAGGCATCCGGGCAACGGAGAGACGCGCCGCAGCCGTTCCACGAACCGGTCGGACGTTGCCTCCACGTACGCCTCGCACCATCCCTCGTCGTACACGAAGAGCCTGAAGGGAAGGTTGTCGAGGAGTTCGTTGGCGATGATGACGCCGGTGAACCCCTCCCCGGGCATGTCGGCACGGGACTCGATCCCCGACGGGTGCATCGCACGCTGGGAGGCCGACGTCTCGACCGCCACGTACCGCATCACGGGTGCGCTCTCGGCCCGTGCAGCAAGCACCGACCGGGCGAGCGTCCCCGGACCGGCCCCGGCATCGACCACGACGAACGGGTCCGGGCGGCCGAGCTCGTGCCACCACGAGTCGAGCGCCCGCGCCATCACCGTGCCGAAGAGGGGGCCGACCTCCGGCGATGTAATGAAATCGCCCCGACGACCTGCGTGACCCGGGTGATCCGACCGCGTATAGAAACCGCGGTCGCCGTACAACGCGAGGTTGACGAACTCGTCGAAGCGAATCGCCCCGCCGTCGGCGTCGATCGCCCGACGGACGTCGTCAGCGGCCGAAGGCACCGACGAGTTCGGCCACGTCACCGAAGTGCAGTGCGATCCCCGGCAGGATGCCGAGCACGAGCGTCGCGACGCCGGTGATGCCGAGGGCGATTTGCAGCGACGACGGCGTGACGATGGGTGTCGTATCGCCGTGCGGAACCGGACGCATCCACACCTCGCGCATGACGTTGCCGTAGTAACCGAAGGCGATCACCGAGTTGACGGCTCCGATGATCGCGAGCGCATACGCCCATGGCGTGGCGTCGGTGAGCACGGCCTGGAACGCCGCGAACTTGCCGATCCATCCGCCGAGGGGCGGGATACCCGCGAGGGAAGCGAGGAAGATCGTGAGCAGCACGCCGAGTGCCGGTGCATAGGAGAAGAGACCGCCCAACGAGGAGATCTCACCGCTGCGGGTCTTGCGACTCACTGCAAGGATGACACCGAACATGCCGAGGTTCGTGGCGGCATAGACGACGAGATAAACGATCACCGCGCGGAGCGCCGCCTCACCTGCTGCTCCGCCGGCAACCGCGAGCGGCATCAGTATGAAACCGCCCTGACTGACCGAGGAGTAGGCGATCATGCGCACGAGGTTGGTCTGGCGCAGCGCGAAGACGTTGCCGATCGTCATCGTGAGCGCCGAGAGCACCCAGATGAACGGCTGCCATACGTCGCTCGCGGCGGGGAACGCGGTGAGGATCAACACCACGAGGGCGACGAACCCAGCCGCCTTGCTGGCCACGGAGAGGAACGCCGTCACCGGGGTGGGTGCACCCTCGTAGGTGTCGGGTGCCCAGGTGTGGAACGGCACCGCCGACACCTTGAAGGCGAATCCGACGATGACGAAGACCACCGCGAGTGCCTGGATGGCGGCGAGGTCGCCCTCGAGCGAGACGGATCGGGCGATGTCGACGAGAAGTGTGGAGTTCGCCACTCCGTACAGCAGCGACATGCCGTACAACATCACGGCCGACGCGAAAACGCCGAGCAGGAAGTACTTGACGCCCGCCTCGTTGCTCTTCGCGTCGCGCTTGCGCCACGCAGCGAGCATGTACGCGGGAATCGAGAGGAACTCGAGTGCCACGAACACCGAGACGAGGTCGCGCGACGAGGCCATCATCACCATGCCGAGGAGACTGGTGAGGAGCAGGAACCAGTATTCGCCGCGCCAGTAGTCACCCTCCTCGACGTGCGAGGAGGAGAGCAGCACGATCACGTAACCGGCCACGAGGAACAATCCCTTCATCACGAGGCTGAACTCGTCCACCACGTAGCGGCCGTCGAACATCGACCGGCTCGGGTCGTCGTGCAGTGCCAGCGTGAGCACGGGGATGGCCGCCCCGAGCAGGGAGAAACCGGTGAGCACCGACAGCAGCCACTTGTTCCGCTCGCTGGTGAAGAGGTCGACCAACAACACCGTCGACAAGCCGACCGCCAGCACGATCTCGGGAGCGAGCGCGTGGTAGTCGATGACCGGGGCGGTCCAGGCCGCTGGGTCGGTGAGGAATCGCACTCGTCAGCCTCCGAACGATCGCAGTGCACCCTGCACTGCCGGGTCGATGACGCTGAAGAGCAGGTTCGGGGCCACACCGAAGACGACGATCGCAACGAGCAGGGGGAGCCACGCAATCCACTCGTAGGTGTTCACATCGTGGATGTCGTGGTGGTCGTGACCCTTCGGGGTGCCGAACGCCGTGCGCTGGTAGAGCCACAACAGGTAGGCGGCAGCGAACACGGTTCCGAGCGCTGCGATCACCATGTAGGTGCGGAACACGGTCACGTTGAGTCCGTCGGCCGGGTCGTACGCCGAGAGGATCGCCGGGAACTCGCCCCAGAAACCCGCAAGGCCCGGCAGACCGAGCGACGCCATCGAGCAGAGTCCGAGGATCCAACCGAGGCGCGGTGCCTGCGTGAGCAAGCCACCGAGCTTGCCGATTTCGAGCGTGTGGTAGCGCTCCTTCACGCTGCCGGCGACGAAGAACAACATTCCGGTGATGAGACCGTGGGCGACCATGCCGAACACCGCCGCATTCACCCCGAACGAGGTGAGGGTCGAGATTCCGAGCATGACGAATCCCATGTGCGCCACGGACGAGAAGGCGATCAGTCGCTTCATGTCGGTTTGCGCCAGGCACCCCAGCGCACCGTAGATGATGCCGATGACGGCGAGACCGCCGATCCACGGCGCCCACTCGATGGCGGCATCCGGCAACATCGGAATCGCGATCCGCACGAATCCGTAGGTGCCGAGCTTCAGCAGGATCGCCGCGAGGATCACCGAGCCCTGTGTGGGCGCCTGGGTGTGGGCGTCGGGGAGCCAGGTGTGGAACGGGAACATCGGCACCTTCACGGCGAAGCCGATGAACATTCCGGCGAAGATCCACACCTGCACGTTCTTGGCGAGACCCGCCCCGTTCTCGACCAGGTACGGAATCGCAAAACTCTCGGCACCGGTCTTGAAGAACATCGCGAGGAACGCGACGAGCATCAGCGCCGAACCGAACATCGTGTAGAGGAAGAACTTGAGCGATGCGTACTGGCGTTGTTCGCCTCCCCAGACACCGATCATGAAGTACATCGGTAGGAGCACCAGCTCGAAGAACACGAAGAAGAGGATGAGGTCCTGGGCGATGAACGTGCCCGCCATGCCCGTCTGCAGGACCAGCATCAACACGAAGAACGCCTTCGGATTGCCGGGCGACGGGATGTGGTCGAGGCTGTAGATCACGACCAGGAGCGTGACCACCATGCTGAGGAGGTAGAGCGGGAGGCTGATGCCGTCGACTCCGATGAAGTAGCTGCTCTTGATCACCGGGATCCAATCCGTCTCGGCGACGAACTGCATGGAACCGGCCCGGTTGAAATCGAACTGGACGAGCGTGAACACCCCGACGATGACGGTGGCCGCCGAGGTGAGCAACGCCACGAGTTTGATGGCCGCCTCGTTCGCCTTCGGGGTGACGAGCAGGACGAGTACGCCCAGCATCGGCAGGAACGTGCCGACGGTGAGCACCCAGTTGTCGTCGCGGATCATCTGCATGGTGTTGTCTCCCGTTGTTTCTTCACGTGTAGAGAATGACGAAGACGAGGGCCGCGACGGCGGCGGTTGCGAACAACAACGCGCCGTAGTGGCCCACCCTTCCTGATTGGATCGGTTGCACCGTGGCACCGGCCTGCTTCGTTGCCTCTGCGGACGCATTGACCGTTCCGTCGACGATGCGTTGGTCGATGTTGCGGTACACGAACGCGGCGATCACCCGGACCACACGTGCAACACCGTGCAGGATTCCATCGAGGACGTTCTGGTTGAACCAGTACGCAGCGCGTGCCAACGGGCCGGACACACCGGCCACCACTCCCCGCTCGTAGAGGTCGTCGAGGTAGTACTTGTTGGCCAGCAACCGGTAGCCGGCACGCGCCAACGCGTTGCGCTGGGTGAGGCCGACCAGGCGCGGGTCGCGGCGACCATAGAGCGCCGCGCTCAACAGCCAGCTGACCGCGATTCCTGCGAACACGATGGCGAGCGAGAGCAGGGCCTTCGACCACTTGAACTCGGCGTGATTCAGCTTCGGCGCGTAACAGACGCCGTCGACGGGCGTCTCGGTACCGCAGGGCGACTTGGCG